>CADCOJ010000189.1 GCA_902803075.1 Oscillospiraceae bacterium
CCGGAGTCAAAGAGAGGAGAGTATTCATGAATATCCAAGTGATACCGCTTATCATCGTCTGCGCGTATCTGATCGGCATGCTGATCGTCGGCTTTATTGTCGGCAAGCTGAAGATCAAGAACTCCAAGGACTACATGGTGGCGGGCCGCCGCATGGGTCTGTTCATGGTTGCGTTCTCGCTGTCCGCCAACAACATCGGCGGCGGCTGCACCACCGGCCTTGCGCAGAAAGCCTTCGGCAACTGGGGCATGAGCGCCATGTGGTATGTCCTTGCGGCATCCATCGCCATGATCCCCCTTGCTTACTTTGCGCCGAAGATCCGCAAAACCATGGCCATCACCATCCCGGAAGTCGTCGGCCGCCGCTTCGGCAAGCTCGCCAGCAACTTCACCGCGATTTTGAGCGTTCTGTCCCTGTTCTGCCTGACCTCGTCCCAGATCGCTGCGTCCGGCGGCGTCATCAACGCTCTGATCCCCTCGATCCCCCTGAATGTCTGCCTGATCTTCGCCGGTATCGTCATCATCCTTTACACCACGCTGGGCGGCATGATCGCTGACCAGATCTCTGACCTGGTCCAGTTCATCATCATCATCCTCGGCCTTGCCATTGCCACCCCGATCGTCCTCAACCATGCGGGCGGCTGGGGCGCCATCGCTGCGAAGCTCCCGGCTGCCAAGCTGGACTTCACCGCCATTGGCTGGGCCTCCATCATCGGCTACATCTTCAACTACTTCTGCACGTTCCTGGCCGGCCCTGAGATGGTCTCCCGCTTCGAGACCGCGAAGGATGAAAAGACCGCGCGCAACGCTTCCTATGTGTCTGCCATCCTGATGGCTGCCATGTCCGTCTTCCCGACGCTCCTTGGCCTCGCCGCGTTCGCCCTGAAGGACAGTCTCCCCGCCCTTGCCGAGAACGGCTCCAACGCCATGATGGTCGTCACCGGCGCCTATGCCCCCGGCTTCATCACCGGCCTCATCTCCGCTGCGATCATCTGCGCGACCATGTCCTCCGCAGACTCCAACCTGCTCTGCATGTCCACGATGGTCATCAACGACCTGTATCCGGGCCTGGGCGGCAAGAAGAAGCTGACTGAGCGTCAGACCATTTTCTGGACTCGCCTCTGCAACGTTGTGGCCGCTGTGGTCGCCATGTGCATCTCGCTGTTCGGCGTTTCCATCGTTGCAATGAACACCTTCGCATTCGGCATCCGCTGCGCCGGCCCGTTCGCGGCCTACGGCCTTGGCCTTGCCGTTCCGAAGGCAACCAAGAACTCCGGCATCATCTCCATCTTCACCGGCACAGTCGCATTCATCGTGTGGCAGATCCTTGGCAACGGCAGCCCCGTTTGGCTGATGCTGCCGGTCGTGTTCGGCTGCCTGGTGAGCGTCATCACCTTCTATGTCGTCAACTGGATCGAATGGGGCCGCGGTGTGAAGCCCGCTCCGTCCGCATACCTGTCCGACGCGGAAGTTGCCAAGCGCATTGCCGAGGAGAGCAAGGAGATGTAAGTCTCCCCGTTCAAAGCGTTTTCCGAAGCAGCTGATTCAAAAAAACGGACGCAGGCTTATGCCTGCGTCTGTTTTTTATCCTCTCATGCGGATCATTGCCCGGCATCCCAGCGTATCCGCAGGGACCAGCCCGGCCGCGCGATAGAACGACACGTTTCCCGGCGTATCGTCGGTCAGCAGTTCCAGCTGATAAACTCCGCTGCAGCGCTCCATCAGCGTCTGCAGCAGGCGCGTCCCGATCCCCTGCCTCTGGCAGTCCGGCGCGACAAGCAGGTCCTGCACAAACACGACCGACGCGCCGTCACCGACTGCGCGGAGGATCCCGACGAGCCGATCGCCCCGGTATGCGCCAAGCGTACACCAGGAGCCGCGGAAGGCGGCGCGGAGCATCTCCGGGTCAGATGTATAATTCGTCCAGCCCACGCTTTCATAGAGGGCAAGGATCTCCGCCTCCCGATAAGCGACGTATGGTCTGATTGTCCATTCCATTGGATTGGCTCCTTTCCGTTTTTGATTCAGAACAGAGCCGGCCTGCGGAAATTCCGCGTACCCATTCAGTCGCCCTCCCTCCTGCGCTGCGGTCACTTGTGATATTTTGTCCCGGCCTGGATGCTTTCGGCGCGGTAGATCTGCTCCAGCGCCATGACGCGTGCAAGATGATGCGGAAACGTCATCCGGCTCATGGACAGCAGCAGATCCGCCTCGCGCTTGAGCGCATCATCGACGCCGAAGGATGAACCAATGAGAAAACAGATCGACGAACGTCCGGACGCCTTCACGCGCGCGAGCTGCGCGGCCAGCTCCTCTGAGGTCAGCTCCCGTCCTTCCGGGGCGAACACGCAGAAGAAGCTCCCCTTCGGGATCCTGGCGCGGATGAGCTCCGCCTCCTTCTGCAGGCCCTGCCGGATCTCCGCCGCGTTCGGCTCCTCCGGCAGGCGGAGCTCCGGCAGCTCGATCAGCCGCAGATCCGCAAACGCCTTCATGCGCTTGCAGTATTCCTCTGCGGCAGCCAGATAAAATTTTTCCTTGAGTTTGCCCATGCAGAGCAGCGTGATGGAAACCATAGGCCCTCCGGTATTCAAAAAGCCTGTCCGGTCGGACAGGCTTTTTGTTCTGCATTATTCTGCTACGTACGGCAGCAGAGCGATCTGACGCGCGCGCTTGATGGCGACGGTCAGCTGACGCTGATGGGCGGCGCAGGTACCGGTCGTGCGGCGGGGCAGGATCTTGCCGCGCTCAGACAGGTAACGGCGGAGCTTCACAGTGTCCTTGAAATCGATGCTGGTCACCTTGTCAACGCAGAAGGAGCAAACCTTCTTGCGCTTGCGAGGATGAACGCGATCATTCGCATTAGCCATAGTGAATCCTCCTATTTTGGTCTTGTGGAATCATGCAAAGTTAGAACGGGAGATCGGGGTCTTCATCTGCGAGCATGGAGAAATCGGAAGCTGCGCCCGAAACGTCCTTCGGCGCCTGATAGGCCGCCGGCTGCTGATTGAAGCTCTGCGCATAGCCCTGCGACTGGTCAAAGCCGCCGGACGGTGCGCTGTCGCGTTTGCTGTCTCCGAAGTAGACGTTGTCCGCCACGACCTCAGCCGAGCGGCGCTTGTTGCCTTCCTTGTCCTGCCAGTTGCGGATCTGCAGCCGGCCGGAGACGACGGCCATACGGCCCTTGGCGAAATACTTGCTGACGAACTCAGCCGTGCTTCTCCACGCGACGATATCGACGAAATCCGTCTCCTTCTCCGCGCCCTGCGCCGAGTAATCCCGGTCGACAGCGAGCGTGAAGGATGCGACGGCAACGCCGCTGCTTGTTCTGCGCAGCTCGGGGTCACGCGTCAGACGGCCCATGAGAACGATATGGTTCAGCATGTGATCGCCTCCTTGTTACGCTTCGACCGCGACGATGATGGAACGCAGGATGCCGTCGGTGATCTTGAACACACGGTCAAGCTCGGCCGGCATTTCGGGATTCGTCTCACAGGTCATGTAGACGTAATAGCCCTCGACCAGGTCGTTGATCGGGTATGCAAGACGGCGCTTGCCCCACTCGTCAACACTGGTCAGCGTACCATGATCTTCCACGATACCCTTGAATTTTTCCACGAGAGCCGCGATACCCTCTTCACCCTGTGCGGGATCGATGATATAGAGGACCTCATACTTTGCGGAAAGTTTTGCCATACTGTTGCACCTCCTTTTGGACTGATGGCCGCAGGTCGCGCCTGCGGCAAGGATCGCCTGCTCAGGCAGGCCATATTATTATAGCGGTTTCCCTGTCCGAAGTCAACAAAAAGTTTCCGAAAAACGGCGCTGTTCCGCGCGATCCGTGCGTTTTTCCGGAGAAAAACACCCTCCGCGTGCGCGGAGGGTGTTCAAAGCGTCAGATCACTTGGAAATCTTGTCCTTGAGCGCCTTGCCGGCCTTGAAAACGGGAACGACAGTCGCCGGGATCTCAATGGCTTCCTTCGTCTTGGGGTTGCGGCCCATGCGAGCCTCGCGCTTCTTCGTCTCAAAGCCGCCGAAGCCGACCAGCTGGACCTTATCGCCCTTGCCCAGAGCATCGGTGACCGTGTCAAACGTTGCGGTAACAGCCTTTTCAGCATCCTTCTTGGACATGCCGCACTTCTTGGCGACCTCAGCGATCAGTTCAGTTTTATTCATTTGTGGTACCTCTTTTCAAATAGTTTTGGTAATATCGTTCACCGACGGACCCGCCTCGTCCCAACGCCGGGCCTGCGCATCGCGGGAAAGCTCCCCGAGCTGCAGGCCGTCAGCGAGAACGGCTTGTTCCATTGCGGTAAATCGTGTGATAAACGCATCGCACGCTGCGTGGAGCGCCTGCTCCGGATCACAGCCAAGCTGCCTGCACGCGGCCACGGCCGCAAACAGCATCTCGCCCGCAGCCTTTTGCGTGTCTCCGCCGGAGGCGGACGCTTCTTCCAGCGCGCGGACGCTTGCTTCCAGTTTGCCCAGCTGCTGCGGATCAGATACGGGTGCGAAGCCGCCTTTTTCCGCCTTGCCGAGCACCTTTTCGCTGCGCCAGGTGGCCGGCAGGCTCCTGGCCACGCCCTCCATGGTCTGCGCGACGGTCCGCTGCCCCTTTTCCTTCTGCTTGAGCTCGTCCCAGGAGCCGGACTCGCCGCCGAAGAGGAACGGATGGCGGAAGATGAGCTTTTTGCACTCGCGGTCGCAGATGTCATCCAGCGTCATGCGGCCGCTTTCGCGCTCGATGTCCGCGTGGAAGAGCACCTGCAGCAGCACGTCGCCCAGCTCCTCGCAGATCATGTCGGGGTCGTCCCGGTCAAAGCCCTCGCAGGCCTCATAGGCTTCCTCGATGAAGTTGCGGCGGATGGACAGGTGCGTCTGCGCCCCGTCCCACGGGCAGCCGCCCGGCGCGCGGAGCAGCGTCACGAGCTTTTTGAGATCCTCTTCGTCATAGCGTGCTTTGCTAATAAAATCTATCATATTTTTCGCTCTTTCGCAAGTAGAAAATTTAAGAATTTCGTTTCAAATGGAGGATTTTTGCGATTTTTTCGCCTTTTGGCAGCAGCAAGCAGTCCTCATAGGTGATGCAGCGCAGCAAAACTGCCAGAATCAGGTAGCAGGCGACCGCCACAGCCAGCGCCGCCAAACACGCGATACGCACCGAGCCGATCTGCGCAGCAAGCAGCCGGAACAGGAAGAACGTGGCCGTGCCCATGATGGCGGCGGCCGCCGCCGGGCGGAGGATATTGCGCAGGATCGCCGGGCGCGTGCGGACGCTGCGGCGCATGGCGATGAGGTCCAGCACGCAGATGCAGGCGTAACAGACCGTCGTGCCGATGGGCGCGCCGACGATATTGACCGACGGGACCGCAACAAGGAAATAGTTGACGATGATCTTGATCACACCGCCGATGAGCATGTTGATGACCGGGGTGGTGACGTCCCCGTGGGCCTGCATGATGGCGTTGAGCAGCAGCACGAAGGAGTTGAAGATCACCGCGATGCCGAGCACCGACAGGCACGAGGCGCCCACGGCCACGCTGGCCTCCCCGTAGCCCGGGCAAAGCAGCCGGACGATCGGCTCGGCCATGACGAACAGGCCCGCCGCGCAGGGCATGGCGATGAGGCCCATGGTGCGCACCGCGGATTCCTCCGTCGCTCTGGCGGCGGCAATGTCCTTTGCGGTGAGCGCAGCCGTGACGGCAGGGATGACGGAGATGGTGATGGTGGGGATGAACGCGCAGGGCAGCGCGAAAATGGTCTGCTGGAAGGAGTAGATGCCGTTTGCCGTGTCGGCCTGCGCCTGCGTCCAGGCCAGCGCGCCCGTGAGCCGGCGCATATAGATCATGGTGTCAAAGAGGTTGATGATCTGAAGCCCGGCCGCGCCGATGGTGATGGGGATGGCGATGGACAGCAGCTCCTTCATGGTGCTGCCGGTCGAGCGTGCGGTGCCGCCCGCCTGCGAAAGGATGCTGTTGGAGCGGCGGAAGCGGCGCCCCAGATAAGCTGAGGAGACAAGGCTCCCGCATGTCACGCCCAGGATGCCGCCCGCGGCGCCGTAGACGGGGTCGTGCGTCGTGCGCATGAGCAGCCATGCCAGCCCCAGGCCCACGACCAGCCGCAGGCAGGATTCAAAGATCTGGCTGACAGAAGTGGGCGTCATGTTCTGCTGGCCCTGGAAAAATCCGCGGAACGACGAGATCAGGCAGATCAGCAGCACGCAGGGCGCCAGCGCAAGGATCGCCGCCCAGGAGCTGTCCGCGCCGGAGACCATGACGGACAGCTGCCTGCACAGCAGCGCCATGCCCAGCGAGCCCACAACGCCGATGGTCAAAAACACATAGAGGCTGGTGCGGTAGATCCGGCGGATCTGCGCGAAGTTTCCAAGCGTCTGCGCCTCGGAGATCATGCGGCTCATGGCCACGGGCAGGCCCGCCGTGGAGATCATCAGCAGCACGTCATAGACCTTATAGGCGTTATAGAAATAGCTGCTGCCGGTCTCCCCGATGATATAGTTGAGCGGCGTTTTGAACAGGAACCCCAGCAGCTTGACGATCAGCGTCGCCGCGGCCAGGATCGCGGTGCCGTGCAGGAAGTTCTGTTTTTTCAGCTGTTTTTCGTTCATGCTTCAGACTCCTTGTCCGGGGAAAATACGGTGGGGATGGCATAGTCGTGCAGCTCCCGGAGCGCGCCGGCGACGTCGATGGTAGGATATTTGCCCTGGAAATAGACGATCTGTCCGCGCACCATGGTCAGCGCGACGTCATGGCCGGAGGCCGAAAAGACCAGGTTGGACATCACATCATGGCACGGGATGAGGTGCGGCTGGTTGAAATCGACCAGGATGAGGTCGGCGTCCATCCCTTCGCGGATGACGCCGCACTCCGCGCTCCTGCCCTGCGCGCGCGCGCCGCAGACCGTCGCCATCATCAAAACTGCCTGCGCGGGCAGCGCCTTTGCGTCGCCCGTGCGGCCGCGCGCAGTCAGGGCGGCGGCCTTCATCTCCTCAAACAGGTCCAGATTGTTGTTGGACGCGGCGGAGTCGGTGCCGAGGCAGACGTTCATGCCCGCACGGACCATCGCACGCACATCGGCGGTGCCTGCTGCGAGCTTCAGATCGCTCACCGGGCAGTGCGCCGCCGAGACATGGCGCCTGGCCAGCAGCTGCATATCCTCCTGCGTCAGATAAACGCAGTGGGCAGCCGTTGCCGGGACGTCAAAGACATGGTGGCAGTCGAGCACCTGCGCGGGCGTGAGCCCGGTGCGTGCAAGGCAGTCCTCCTGCACCTGCTTCGTCTCGGACAGGTGCAGCTGCATGGACAGCTTCTCGCTGAGGGCATACTCCGCGAGCGCCTCCCAGAGCGGATAGGAGGAGGTATATTCGGCATGGATGGCCGTCGAGACGCGGATGCG
The DNA here is from genome assembly GCA_902803075.1 of Oscillospiraceae bacterium. Lineage (GTDB taxonomy): Bacteria > Bacillota > Clostridia > Oscillospirales > Oscillospiraceae > CAG-170. The sequence continues at coordinate 7,410 of CADCOJ010000189.1, forward strand.
GCCGTTGTCATAGCCGTGCCAGCGGTCATGCAGCTCGGCGGTCTGCTGGCAGTCGGGATGCGTGTCAAAGCTGCACGCCTCCCCCGGCCAGAGCGTGGAGGAATGCGAAAGGTTCGCCTTGATGCCGCTCTCGGCAGCGGCCTGCGCGATCTGGCCGCAGTAGCCGTACATATCCGAAACGCTGGTGGTGCCGAAGCGCACGCACTCCGCGATGGACAGCAGCGCTGCCGCGCGCACGGCGCGTTCGTCGAGCTTCTGCTCCCGCGGCAGGACCGCGGAGCTGTACCATTCCGCAAAGGGCAGGTCGTCCGCATAGCCGCGCAGCAGCGACAGCGGCAGGTGCGTGTGGCAGTTGACCAGGCCCGGCATGAGGACCATGCCGGTGCCGTCGATGATCTGCGCCGGCTTCTCCTCCGGCGGTTTTTTGTTGATCCAGGCGATCCTGCCGTCCGTCACGCCGAGAAAGGCGTCGTTCCAGAACGACAGGCGTTCATCCATCGTGAGGATGTGGACATGGGAAAACAGTGTGTCCATTTGGCCTCCTTTTCATCCGCGGCTCTCGCGCAGCAGGTCGAACAGCTCGTCCTTCTGGCGGAGGATGGTGTCGATGCGGGCGATATAGTCCTGCGGATACTTGGGGTTATGGAAGCGCGTGAGCGCCTCGCCGGGCAGGTTGACCTTGTTCATGCCGCCCCCGCCCAGGGAGAGGATGCTGTGCAGCTCCTCCATCATATATATGTTGTAAAGTCCGGGATAGCCCGGCCGGCACCAGCCGGTGTTTTCAAAACTGCCGGACATGTACTTCTGCCGGTAGAGATAATACGGGGAAAAATCCGCCGCGCGCAGCATCTCCCCCGCGCCGCTGACCATCGCGGAAACCTCCTGCGCGGACGGCAGCGCCAGCTGCATGCCGCGCAGCTCCGCGCCCTTTTTGACGGCCAGCGTGTGCACCGTCACATTGGAGGGCTCCAGCGCCAGCACCTGGCGCACGGAGGAGAGGAACTCCTCCGCGGTATCGGTGGGCAGGCCGGCGATGAGGTCCATGTTGATGTCCCGGAAGCCCTCCTCCCGCGCCAGCGCATAGGCCTCAAGCGTCTGCGCGGCGGTGTGGCGGCGGCCGACGGCCGCCAGCACGCGGTCGGACATGGTCTGCGGATTGATGGAGATGCGTGTGGCGCCGCCCCGGCGGATGGCGCGGAGCCTGGCGCGGTCGATGGTGTCGGGGCGGCCGGCTTCCACGGTAAACTCCAGGCAGCGCGAAAGATCCACCGATTCATGCAGCGCATCCAGAAGGCGCTGCATCTGATCGGCCGAGAGCGTGGTCGGCGTGCCGCCGCCCATATAGACGGTGCGGACGGTGAAGCCGGACCGGCGCAGCAGCTCGCCCGTGTGACGCAGCTCGCGCAGCAGGCACGTGAGATACTCCGGCAGATACGCGCCGAAGCGCTCGATGGACTGGCTGACGAACGAGCAGTACAGGCAGCGCGAGGGACAGAACGGGATACCGATATAGAGCGACAGATCCTGCGGCGCAAGGAGCTTCGCCGCACGCACGGTCTGCATCGACGCATCGACGCACAGGCGGCTGCGCTCCGGGCTGACGAAATAGGTCCCGCGCAGCAGCGCCTCCGCCTGGCGGCGCGTGCCGCCCTCCAGCAGGCACTTTGTCGAGAGCTTTGTGGGCCGGACGCCGGACAGCGCGCCCCAGGGCGGCCGCTCGCCCAGCACCTGGACGGCAGCCAGATAATAGCTTCTTTGCAGGATACGCCGCGTCAGGCGCACATCGGCCCGTTCCTTCCGCACGCGGCACTGCGCGCGGCCCGTCCGGCCGCGGAGGGTGATGACGGTGGTGGCCGTGCGGTAGACCGCTCCCTCCCTCAGCGTGGAGACGGCGCCGTCGCCCGTGAAGGGCGTTTCGGAAAACTCGCTCTTTTCTCCGCCGAACAGCTGCATCTGCAGCTGCTCCACGGCATAGCGCTCCTGATGGCCGGACAGATACAGCTTCATCCTTCCAATGCCTCGCGCACATAGGGGTTGGAGCGCAGCTCCTCACGGATGGTGGTGCGTTCGCCGTGGCCGGGCAGGACGATGGTCTGCTCCGGAAGCTGCGCGAGCCTGCGGAGCGAGCACAGCATCCGGTCCATGCTTCCGCCGCGGAAATCCGTCCGGCCGCAGGCGCCGGCAAAGAGCGTATCGCCGGAAAAGAGCACGCCGTCCGTCAGCAGACACACCGAGCCCGGCGTATGGCCGGGCGTCTGCATCACGCGCAGGCGGACAGCGCCCACGTTCAGCTCGTCGCCCTCGCGGTACAGGTCGGTATAGCGGAGCATCCCATAGCTGAGCCCGGAGGGATCGGCGGCGTCCTCCGCGGTCACATAGACCGGCGCAGGCAGCTCCTGCAGCAGGGCGGAAAGGCCCCCGATATGGTCGAAATGGGAATGCGTCAGCAGCACGCACTGCATCCGGAGCCCCAGCTCCTGCACGCGGGCGGCAATGCGGCCGCCGCAGGCGCCGGGATCGATGACGGCGCAGACGCAGGCCGCCTCATCATAGACGATGTAACAGTTCGTGTCAAGCTGCCCGAGCGGGAGTGTCTCGATCTTCATAGGTCCCTCCTATTTGAGGTCATCCGTATCGACCAGGATGGTGACAGGCCCGTCGTTGACGGACGAGACCTGCATATAGGCGCCGAACTCGCCGTGCTGCGGTTCAAAGCCCAGGCGCGTGCATTCGGCCAGGAACTGCTCATAGAGCGGCACGGCGATCTCCGCGCCGCCTGCCGCCGCAAAGCTCGGCCTGCGCCCATGGCTCACGTCGGCCAGGAGCGTGAACTGGCTGACCACCAGCACGCTTCCGCCCACATCGGCCAGCGAACGGTTCATTTTTTCGTTTTCATCGCGGAAGATGCGCAGGCCGATGATCTTTTCGGCCAGCTTGCGGCAAAGCTCCGGCGTGTCGTCCCGGGCCACGCCCAGGAGAATGAGGAAGCCCCTGCCGATGGCGCCGCAGACGCGGCCGTCGATGGACACCTCCGCGCTGCGCACGCGCGTGACAACTGCTTTCATGGCCTGGCCTCCTTACTCGATGAGACGGTTCACCGCCGTCACGCCGGAGATCCCGCGCAGGCGCGTGCGGACGTTCTCCAGCTCGGTACGGTTGTGGACATTGATGCGCAGGTGGATGATCGCGCGGCCCGTACCGACGGAGCGCGCGTTGATCTCGCTCACGCGCAGGCGCAGCGACGTGACGACCGTCGCCACATCGAGCATCAGCCCGTCGCGGTCCTTGGACTCCAGCTCCAGCGCCGTGGAGAACGTCGCCTCCGGCGACTGCGCCCAGGTGACCTTCACCCAGCGGCCCTTCTGCTCCGGATCGTCCGCCTGGCGGGCATTCGGGCAGTCCCGGCGGTGGACGGAGACGCCGTAGCCCTTGGTGATGAAGCCGATGATGTCGTCGCCCGGGACGGGCGTGCAGCAGCGGCTGAATTTGATCATGCACGAGCCGATGTCCTCGACCACCACGCCGCTGGCATTGACCGCAGGCGTCTCCATCCGGCTGGGCTGAAGCGTCTTGGGCGTCATGTTCCGGCTGGCCCGGGTGACCTCGTCGCGGATGCGGCCCACCGCCTTGACGGCGGTCAGGCCGCCGTAACCGATGGCGGCGTACATATCGTCAAGGCTTTCAAAGCTGATGCGGCGAAGCACGAGCGGCAGGATCTCTTCACTCTGGATGACGTCGGGATCGATGCCCACATGGCGGAGCTCGGATTCAAAGCTGGCCTTGCCGCGCAGGATGTTCTCCTCGCGCTTTTCGCGCTTGAACCACTGCTTGATCTTGATGCGCGCGCCGTTGGACTGGCAGATATTCAGCCAGTCCCGGCTGGGGCCCTTGGCCGATTTTGAGGTAAGGATCTCAACGATGTCGCCGTTGTGCAGCTGCGCGTCGAAGTTTGCGATGCGGTTGTTGATCTTCGCGCCGATCATGGAGTTGCCGATGGCCGAATGGACGGCATAGGCAAAGTCGATGGGTGTGGAGCCCGCCGGCAGCGACATGACCTTGCCCTTGGGCGTAAAGACGAAGACCTCGTCGTCGAACATATCGACCTTCAGGGAATGGATATAGTCGTCGGCCTCGGTGTCCTGCTGGTTTTCCAGGAGCCTGCGGACCCACTCGAACTCCTTTTCGCTGCCCTCGCCCACATGCTGCTTGTATTTCCAGTGCGCCGCGACGCCGTATTCCGCGGTCTGGTGCATCTCCCAGGTGCGGATCTGCACCTCAAAGGGGATGCCCTGGGAGCCGATGACGGTGGTGTGGAGCGACTGGTACATGTTGGGCTTGGGGGTGGAGATATAGTCCTTGAAGCGCCCGGGGATGGGGCTGAACAGGTCGTGGATGTGGCCAAGGACGTTATAGCAGTCCGCGATGTTGTCCACGATGACGCGGAAGGCATAGAGGTCATAGAGCTCCTCGATGGACTTGTTCTGCGCGCGCATCTTGCGGTAGATGGAATAGGTATGCTTGATGCGCCCGTAGATCGACCCGTGGATGCCGACGTCCGCCAGCCGCTTGGTGATCTTGGACTGGATGGCGTTCATGAAGTCGTTGGCCTTCTGCTCGTTTTTCCGGAGGAAGTCGATGATCTCCTCATAGCCCTCCGGGTCGAGATAGCGCAGCGACACGTCCTCAAGCTCCCACTTGAGCTTCTGCATGCCGAGCCGGTGCGCCAGCGGGGCATAGATCTCCATCGTCTCCATCGACTTGGAGATCTGCTTGGCAGGCGTCTGGAACTCCAGCGTGCGGACGTTGTGCAGGCGGTCCGCGATCTTGATGAGCACGACGCGGATGTCCTTCGACATGGCCATGAACATCTTGCGCAG
>CADCOJ010000190.1 GCA_902803075.1 Oscillospiraceae bacterium
GTCCGTTCCTATGCCATGCGCGGCTACTACACGCCCTACATCCCCGGCTGGGACAACCACGGCATGCCCATCGAGTCCGCCATCATCAAAAAGAACAAGCTCAACCGCAAGGCCATGAGCGTGCCGGAGTTCCGCTCTGCCTGCCATGACTTTGCCGACCACTATATCGATGTGCAGCGCGAGGGCTTCAAGCGCCTGGGCGTCGTGGGCGACTGGGATCATCCGTACAAGACCATGGCCCCTTCCTTTGAGGCCGAAGAGGTCAAGGTCTTTGGCGCAATGTTCAAAAAGGGCTATATCTATAAGGGCTTCAAGCCGGTTTACTGGTGCCCGAAGGATGAGACGGCGCTGGCTGAGGCCGAGATCGAGTATCAGGACGATCCGGTCACCACGGTCTACGTCAAGTTCCCGATGCACGACGATCTCGGCAGGCTCCCGCACCTGGACCACAGCCGGCTTTCCTTCGTCATCTGGACCACCACCATCTGGACGCTGCCCGGCAACCTGGCCATCGCCATGCACCCCGATGAGCGCTATGCCGTCGTGCGCAACTGCCGGACGGGCGAGATGTATATCCTTGCGGAGGCGCTGACGCAGAAGGTCATGGCCGTCGGCGGCGTGGCGGAGTATGAGATCGTGGAGACGCATCCCGGCTCCTTCTATGAGAATATGCTGGCCAAGCACCCCTTCCTGGACAAGACCTCCCGCCTTGTGACAGCGGACTATGTCACCATGGACTCCGGCACCGGCTGCGTCCACACGGCGCCGGGCTTCGGTGCGGACGACTATGAGACCTGCCGCCGCTACGGCATGGAGATGGTCGTTCCCGTGGATGACCGGGGCCGCCATACCGACTATGCCGGCAAGTACGCGGGCATGACCACGGACGAGTCCAACCCCGTGATCCTGGAGGACATGAAACGCTCCGGCGCGCTCTTTGCCGCCGAGGACGTCGTCCACTCCTATCCGCACTGCTGGCGCTGCAAGGGGCCAATCATCTTCCGCGCCACGCCGCAGTGGTTCTGCTCGGTCGATTCGTTCAAGGACGAGGCGTGCAAAGCTGCCGACGATGTGCGCTGGGTGCCTGAATGGGGCATCGACCGCATGAAGTCCATGATCCGCGAGCGCAGCGACTGGTACATCTCCCGCCAGCGCAAGTGGGGTCTGCCGATCCCGGTGTTCTACTGCCCGGACTGCGGCAAGCCCATCTGCACCGACGAGAGCATCGATGCGATCTCCCGCCTGTTTGCCGCGGAGGGCTCCAACGCCTGGTTTGAAAAGGAAGCCGCCGAGATCCTGCCCGCCGGCTTCGCCTGCCCGTCGTGCGGCTGCAAGGGCCCCTTCACCAAGGAAGAGAACACGCTGGACGGCTGGTTCGATTCCGGCTCCACGCACTTTGCCTCCATGCAGAAGGATCAGGGCTTCTGGCCTGCCGATCTGTATCTGGAGGGCCTTGACCAGTATCGCGGATGGTTCCAGTCGTCGCTGCTGACAGCCGTCGGCGCACTCGGCAAGGGCGCGCCGTTCCGGCAGTGCGTCACCCACGGCTGGACCGTGGACGAGCAGGGCAAGGCCATGCACAAATCCCTGGGCAACGGCGTTGATCCGCACGACATCTTCAAGCGCTACGGCGCCGATATGCTCCGCCTGTGGGCGGCCTCTGCGGATTATCACGCCGACGTCCGCTGCGGCGAGAACATCTTCAAGCAGCTCTCCCAGAGCTATCTCAAGTTCCGCAACACCTGCAAGTTCATGCTGGACAACCTTGTGGATTTCGATCCCGAGCATCTCTGCGCGCCCGATGCGCTCCAGGAGCTTGACCGCTGGCTCATCACGCAGCTCAACCAGCTGATCGAGAAGACGTTCCGCGCCTACGACAACTATGAGTTCCACGCCATCACCCATGCGGTCAACGATTTCTGCGTGAATGTGCTCTCCACGTTCTATCTCGACATCGTCAAGGACCGCCTGTACTGCGACGGGCAGGACTCCGTTTCCCGCCGGGCGGCGCAGACGGCGCTGTATCTCACGCTCGATACGCTCACGAAGCTCTATGCGCCGGTCCTTGCGTTCACCTGCGACGAGATCTGGCTGGCCATGCCGCACCGCGCGGACGACGATACCAGGAACGTGCTGTTCAACGAGATGAACCGTCCCTTTGCCGATTACGCGCTCTGCGGCGATCTGGCCCGCTGGGAGTCGCTGCGCATGCTCCGCACGGACGTGAACGGCGCGCTGGAAAAGGCGCGTGCCGAGAAGAAGATCGGCAAGAGCCTGGAAGCGCACGTCACCATCCTTCGCGGCGAAGGGTCGGGCGCCGAGCTTCAGACGTATCTGGAGTATTTCCGGGCGGAGCTCGCGGACCTGTTCATCGTCTCCGATGTGGAGGTTTCGGACGATCCGGCGCGCTACGCCCAGGGCGAGCCCACGCAGTTCGACGGCTGGCGCGTGCTTGTCAGCGAGGCCAAGGGCGAAAAGTGCCCGCGCTGCTGGAAGCACAGCGAGCAGGCCGACGCGCACGGCCTGTGCCCGCGCTGCGCCGCGGTCTGCCGGGCGATCGGCGTGGAGTTCGACGACTGACAGCGTTTGATATTCAAACGATCAGGCGTCCCGGAAAACCGGGACGCCTGATTCTCTATTCTGATGGCGTTTTACAGCGCGGCAAAGCGCTGGAGCATGGCGGCAAGCTCCGCGCGGGTCGCGGTGCCCTGCGGGCGGAGCGCCTCGCCGCTGCCCCGGATCAGCCCCGCGCCGACCGCCCACTGCATGGCGGCCTGTGCATAGCCGGAGACTGCGCCCGCGTCGCGGAACGTGTCCAGACCCGCCGTGGCCGACGTGCTGCGGCCGGTCTTTTCCGCCAGGCGGAGGAAGATGACCGCCAGCTGCTCGCGCGTGACGGGATCACCCGGCCCGAAGCGTCCGCCGCCGTATCCTTTCAGCAGCCCGCGCTCGGAAGCCTGAGCCACGGCGCCGGAATACCATGTGCCCTCCGGCACGTCGGAGAACGCGGCCGTACCGCCGGAGGCGGGAAGATCCGCCGCGCGGCAGAGGATCGCAGCCATCATCGCGCGCGTGACGGAAGCGCCGGGACGGAACGCGTCTGCGCGTTCGCCCTGCATCCAGCCGAGCTCCAGCACAGCCTGCACGCTGCCGAAGAACCAGTCCTGTTCCGTGACGTCGGAGAACGGGTTCCGGCTGCCGCGCAGATAGCGCAGGTCGGCGTCGTAGATCTCCGTCAGCGCCGCCCGGAGCGTTTCATCGGACTGCTCTGTGAGCGTCCCGGGGTACATGCGGCGCAGGGCGGTCAGATCGCGGAGCGTGATCTGCCTGTCCGTCATGAAGGCCCGTTCCGTCTCGCTCAGATCGGCTTCCAGCTGCCGCTGCGCGGAATCTTTCTGCCAGGCGGTGAATTCCGCCACGGTCATGACGTCCGGGTCCGTGTCGGCCAGCTCCGGATAGGAGCGCAGCAAAGACGCCATCCCGGCCTCCGTCAGCGTCTGCGCGCCGGTGATGACGGCGTATTCGCTGTACGCAATCGACGCCGGATCGTCATATCCCAGCTTCTGCAGCTCCGCGGTCAGCGACTGCGGGTAGGCCGAGAGCTTCGTCTGCATAAAGATCCTGTCCATGTTGATGTGCGGCCCGGGCAGATCCATGGAGGTCGGCAGGGTCACCTCCTCCAGCAGCTTCCGCGCAAACGGGCCCGGTTCTGAAGCCTGCAGCGCTTCAAGCACCTCTCCGGGGAAAAACAGGGCGCCGTGAAACAGCGACGGTGCGCCCGGCGCGTTCCGGCAGAGATACGTCTCATAGAAATCCGAGGAAACGAAGACCGATCCGTCCCGGATCTGCGGCGCGGCCTTCATCGCGGCTGTCCGACAGCCGTTTCGGAAAACGAAGACCGAGTCCGTCCGGAGCGTGACGGTCAGCCCGTCCTCGCGCAGGGTGACCGTGCCTGCGTCATGTGTGAGTTGAATGTCGGATGTGTCTGCAAGCGAGTCCAGGCAGACGAGGGAGCTGTCCTCTGCGGCAGCGGCGGCGGCCAGGCCGAGGAGCAGAGCCAGGGCGGCCAGCAGTGCTGTGATCTTTCTCATGTGTGTCTCCTTTCTGTATGATGTGTGTTGCAGCTATCTCTTTTCAATAAAGTATCATAGGCGTACCAACGATCTACAAATGAAACCGTCCCTTCTTTCTTCAGAAGGGACGGTTTTTTCAAAAAAATTTATGTTTTTGCGCCGAGGAGCAAGGGCTGGAGCTGCTCGCCGCGCGCGGCAGACTCCACCGTCTCCTGCAGGAGAGAGAAGTCTGCAACGATGGACCGCGGCTTGCGGAATGCGCTGTCCTGCCCGAAGGGGAGAAAATAGAAATGCTTTTTGGCAAGCAGCGTTCCGATGCTTGCGGCGTTCCCGGCCAGCGCGTCATTTGTCGAAATGCCGAGGACGACGGGGCGCTCGTTGCGCAGATGCGCCTTCACGGCCAGCGTCACAGGCGTGTCGGCAATGCCGTTTGCAAGCTTCGAGAGCGTATTTCCCGTGCAGGGGACAACGGCCAGCACATCGAGCAGCTTCTTCGGGCCGATGGGCTCCACTTGCGCAATGGTGTGCAGCACCTCCTGGCCGCAGATCTGCGCCAGCTCCTGCCGGAAATGCTCCGCCGCCCCGAAGCGCGTGTCGGTCGTATAGCTGGCCTCGGACATGATCGGGATCAGCGTGAACCGCCCGGCAGGAAGCTCCCGCAGGACGCTCAGCACGCGCGCAAAGGTACAGAATGACCCGCACATCGCAAGGCCAAGACGGATCGGCTCCATCATGTTTCTCCTTTCCCGTCCAGACGCAGCAGCGTCTGGTAGATGATGCGCGCGGCTGCCTCCGGCGCGTACCGCCCGGGCAGACCGCGGCCGTCGATCACACGGAGCTGCTCCGGTGCGGGCGATGCAAGCCCGCCCGGCATGCTGGCCAGCTCCAGATAGACGCAGCCCGGCCGGCAGGCGGCAAGCTGCGCTCCGGTGAGCACAGGCGCGGGCACCGTGTTGGCGATCAGATCATAGCCTCCGAGCCCGGAGCGGTATGCGCCGGTCAGCTCCGCATGCAGGCGGCTGGCACGGATATCCGCAAAATCGGCGGGTTTTCTGGCCGCGGCTGTCACGTCGGCGCCCAGCGCTGCAAGGATACGGCACAGCCGCCTGCCGATGCGCCCGTATCCGATCACGAGCGCCCGGCATCCCAAAACGGCGCCGGGCAGATGCTGCATGGCAAGCTGGGCGGCTGCTTCCGCAGTGAGCGCGGCGTTTTCGATCTGCAGCGCTTCATCCTCCGCGTAGTCGAGCCAGCGGACGCCGGATGCCTCCAGCGCCGGCTTTGCCGGTTCAAGCTTTCCGCCCAGGAGCTTTGCGCCCGGCCGCATGGAACCGAGCACCGCGTCCAGCGGGATCGTCTCCTGCGCGCGGATGTGCGCGCCGCCCGCAAACGCGGGCATCGGCAGGACCACCGTATCCGCAGCGCGGACGGCGTCATGGAGACAGGCGTCCGTGCCGCAGAGGCCTGGAACGCCTGCCGTATGGACCGTAAACCCGGCGGCAGCCAGCATCTGCGCGACATGTGCCTGCCGCGTGTCGCCGCCGACAAGTGTATAGACGGATCTCAATCGCATCGCTTCCTTTCTGACTCATTCTATGCGTCCGGCGCGCCGCTGCGACAAAAAAAGCTGCCGCTTGCGCGGCAGCATAGAAAAAACGGCTTCTTTTTATATATGTAAGGTCAGCCGATGAACCACTGGGTCCAGTACCCGCCGTCGGCAACATAGCCGACGCCGATGGAGCTGAAGCGGGCGGAAAGAATGTTGGCCCGGTGTCCCTCCGAGTGCATCCACGCGTCCACCACCGCCTCCGGCGAGGCGTAGCCCATGGCAATGTTCTCCCCGGCGTAGGAATAGCGCACGCCGAAGGAGCGCATCATGTCAAAGGGTGAGCCATAAACCGGGCTCTGATGACTGAAATACCGGCTGTCATGCAGATCCTGGGATTTGACACGCGCGTACCGGCAAAGCGTCGCATCAAGCGACAGGGCAGGAAGCCCTGCCTGCGCGCGTTCCCGGTTCACAAGCGCGGCCACGGTGCGCTCATAGGGATGCACGGTGTCCGCCGCAGGCTGTTCGGGCGCAGGGGCAGGGGAGGGCTCGCGCTCCGGCGTTGGCACAGGCGCCTGAGGATCGGGTTCCGGTTCCGGCGCCGACGGCTGCGGGGCGGGCGTCTGTCCGGAAAACAGCATCCGTGCCAGCAGCGCCAGCAGCTCCTGGAAGCGGTCCGGACGGTCCGGAAGCGTCTGGACCTGCATGGTGCAGGCGCTGTTCCGGATCGGTGCTGCGGCCGCCGGGATCAGCATCCCCGCGCAAAGTGCCAGCAGCAAAAGAATGGCTGTGATCTTTCTTTTCATATTTTTTACCTCCTCTGTCTCTGTTTTACACCTGTTTGTAACCAAATTGCAACCGGTAAAACCTTCCAGTTCCCTGCTCCTGCGGCGGAAGCCCTTGAGTTTTCACGGCGGATTTGCTATACTGAAATCAATATGTAATGTTTTCCAATGGAGGGATCTTGCAATGGAACAGCGTGGCTTCATCCAGGATATGCTGGATGTGAAGGTGCTCATCCTTTTTGTAATGGCCAGAGTGCAGTATCCCGTCGACCTGCAGAAGATCTATGAGCTCTGCTATCAGGATGACCGCCTGAGCTATTTTGACGTCAGCGTTGCCGTTCCGGAGATGGTCCGCAGCGGCCATCTGTCCCAGACGGAGGACGGCAGCTTTGTGATTACGGACAAGGGTCGCGACCATGAGGCTGTGACCTGCGACGCCATCGCCTATCCCGTCATGCAGCGCGCGCAGGCTGCTGTGGATGCGTTCAACCGGGAGATGCGCCGCAGAGGCCTGGTCCGCACGCAGATCGACCGTCAGCCGGACGGCAGCTGCACCGTTGCCATGACGCTCAACGATGAAAAGGGAATGCTGATGAAGCTGGAACTCTCCGCGCCGAACATCACGCACGCCCGGGCGCTCGCACGCGCATACGAGCAGCAGGCCGACTCCATCTTTCAGACCATTATGACGCAGCTGCTCGCCAGCGCGGAGGAACGCCGTGCGGACGTATGAGCACGCCGCAGAAGCGCTGAACGCGCTTATGCAGGCCCGTGGCTTCACTGCCGCGGAACTTTCCAGGCGTACAGGCGTTGACGCAGGCATCCTCCGCGCCATCGCCGCGGGCAGGCGGCGGACAGTCAGCACGCGCACGGTCCATGCGCTCGCACAGTGCTTCGGCCTGCCCATGCAGACGCTCATTGAGCGCTTTTCGGGCGCGGTATGAGCTGTTCACACAAAATTTACCTCCGCAGACGGCGCATGGTCGTTGAAATGCACAACGATCTGTGATATAGTAAAACCACAGGGATCATCGCCCTGCAGTGGGTCCAAAACGAAAGGAGCGGTTATCATGAGATTCCAGTATGCCGAAAAGAAAGTCACCCTTCCGGAAAGCGTCCACAAATATGCCGAGAAAAAGGTCATGAAGCTTGAGCGCTTTTTCGGTGACGACGCAGATGCTCTCGTCACGTTCAGCGTCGAGAAGAACCGCAACAAGGCCGAGATCACGGTCCATGCCGTGAACACATACTTCCGTGCAAGCGAAAGCACCTCCGATATGTATGCCTCCATCGACGCCGCTGTGACGACCATCGAGCGCCAGATCCGCAAAAACAAGACCCGTCTTGCCAGGAGACTGCGCCAGGATGCGTTCGTCCGCACGCCCGACGAAACTTCGTTCGCGCCGGAAGAGCCGGAGGAGAAGACCTTCGAGCTGGTCAGAACCAAGAAGTTCAACATGAAGCCCATGACCAGAGAGGAAGCCATCCTCCAGATGAATCTGCTTGAGCATACGTTCTTCGCTTTCCGCGACGAGGACAGCGGCGGCGCCTTCGCTGTTGTCTATAAGCGCACCGACGGCGGCTACGGCCTGATCGAGGATACGGAGTGATCCTCTGAGCAGCGGTCGGATCTGAGAGAATGATGCAGCGGGCGCGCAAGCGCCCGCTGTTTTTTCAGTGAAATCATCAACATGCGGAAAAAGGCACAAAAAGGAAGAAGCGATTTTGGGTATTTTTTCGCGCAGTTTTTTGTTGACAATTCGGCTTGCGTTTGGTATTATTGAACACGCTCCACGAAAGCGTGCCGGATCGGTGCGATGCGGATTTGAAAAAACTTGAAAAAAGTTCTTGACAATTCGATCGCTCTGAGATACAATTATCAAGCTCGCTTCCGAGCGACCGCGAATGCCGCGGAGTGCACCTTGTAAATTAAACAACGGGAAACATGACAAACACCTTGGACAATTGATAA
>CADCOJ010000191.1 GCA_902803075.1 Oscillospiraceae bacterium
CGGCATGCGTTTTCTCAAGGACTATATCGACGGCGACCTCTACTTCAAGACCGAGTATCCCGCCCAGAATCTTGACCGCTGCCGGACGCAGCTGCGGCTTGTCAGCGAGATGGAGCGCAAGTGGGACAGCATGCTTGCCATCCTCCGGCAGACAGTCGGTGCTGCCGTGCACTGAACAGAGACATAACGACCCGCACAGCGGCATTGCAGCTGCTGTGCGGGTCGTTTGTCATGCAGGTCACAGGTTTTTCCGGTTGCGCTTCCAGAGCAGATAGCTTCCGAATGTACGGATCTGTGACAGCTCCTCCTGCGTGAACAGCGCGTGGCTGCGCCGCTGGAAATACTGCAGGTCGTCATCGGAAAGGCCAAGGAGGAAATCAGACGAGATCTGGTACATTCTGCAGATCTCCACCAGCGTCTCATGGCTCGGGGAGCTTTTTCCCTGTTCCCAGGCCCGAACCGTCGCCAGGGAGACGCGCAGGCGTTTGGCGAGGTCGTTTTGCGTTTGTCCATGGTCCTTCCGTATCAGCGCCAGACGTTTCCCGATCATAATAATCCCCCCCATTCTATACCGAGATCCAATATAGCGGATAAACAACAATTTGCATGAAAAGTACAGAAAAATATGATACTAAAATAAATAATCATAAGGATTATACCACACCGAAGAAAGCAGGAAAACAGCCCCGGCGTTGGCCGGGGCCATGTCTTCCGGATCAGAGAAGCTGCGTCTGGGCAAGCATGCGGTTCCTGTATGCAGGGTCACCCGTGACCTCGCGCAGAATGTGCAGCTCAGGCGGGAAGGGAACCGTCTGTTCACCTGATTCCATGGCGGCGCGCAGGATGGCGCGTTCCTGAGAGAAGGGATAGACGTCAATCTCAAAGCGGTGCTGCGCGAAGCTGAAGCGGTATTTTGTCTTGTGGACACTGCGCAGCGAGGAGTCGCCCTCCATGAGATACTGGATGTATTCCTTCTGGGAGATGGGCTTTTCCGTCTCCCACTGGCCGGCGTCGGTGGTGCGCTTTTCTGTGTAAAAGTAGAGGTATTCGCGGCCGTTGCGCTGCTGACGGATGCGGCGGACGACGCCTGGCGTTGTCTGGGTGAGATAGGTCTGCATCATGTCGATGCTCGTGGCGCCGTAGGATCTGAGTGTTTCAAGCGTCGGAAGTCCGATCAGATACTTGTGCCAGTCGGTCTGCGCGGCAGGCAGGCCAACGGCCTCATAGACGGCGCGCAGACCGCGGGAGATCTTGTCTTCAAAATCAATGGAGTTATCGATCACGCGAAGATTTGGGTGCGCGCTCCATGCGCGCAGCGTCAGATCATCCATTTCCCGCGCATCTTCGATCGATTCATAGCGCGCCTTGTTGCCAAGGTTGTAGGCGAACTCCGCCCCCTTTGCGCAGGAGACAAGGTGCAGAACGGCGTCGTATCCCGCCAGAACGTCCGCCTCATTCTTGCCGTAATACGCCAGAACGGCGCGGAAATCCTCATCGCTCACATATGCCTTGTCGTCAAGGAGCGCACGGTCATAGAGGATGATGACGTTTTGCTCCGGCACGATCTGGGCCGCACGCAGTGCCAGCTGCTCCTTGTGCAGCTGGTCGGCCACAACAAAATACTGGAAATCGACCATCGTCATGCAGTTGCCCAGGGGGCGGATGCCGAAGCCGGTCATCAGCTCCGTGGCCGTTTCCGGAATGGTGATGACTTTCCAGCCCTCGTCCTGCTTGAATTCCTTCAGGATGCGGCTGATGAGCGTGGTCTTTCCGGCGGCGGGGCCTCCGGTCAGAACGATTTTTGTGATATGCTTTGCCAAAAGGATCTCTCCCTTGCTCCGTCGTTATGGAAATTCTACCATCCGCCGGACGGTTTTTCAAGGGGCGTCCGGCGCAAACTGGCTGTGATACAGCGCGGCGTAGAACCCGTTTTTTGCCAGAAGCTCCTCGTGGCGGCCCTGCTCGATGATGTGTCCGTCCTTCATGACCAGGATCATGTCTGCCTCGCGGATCGTGGAGAGCCGGTGCGCCACGACGAAGCTTGTCCGTCCCTGCATCATCCGGTCGAACGCCTGCTGGATGCGCAGCTCCGTGCGCGTGTCGATGGAGGAGGTGGCTTCGTCCAGGATCAGCATGGGCGGCAGGCAGAGCATCACGCGCGCAATGCACAGCAGCTGCCGCTGCCCGGCGGACAGCGACCCGCCGAGATCGGAAATGACGGTGTCATAGCCCTCCGGAAGCCTGCGGATGAATGCATCGGCATGGGCCGCGCGCGCCGCCTGCACGACCTCGCTGTCGGATGCTTCGGGGCGGGAGAGGCGGATATTGTCGCGGACGCTCGCGTGCTTGAGCCATGTGTCCTGCAGGACCATGCCGAAGCTTGCGCGGAGACTCCCGCGCGTCAGACGGCGGCTGTCTGTCCCGTCGATCAGGATCGCACCGCTGTCCACGTCATAGAAACGCATGAGCAGATTGATGAGCGTCGTCTTTCCGCAGCCCGTGGGGCCGACGATGGCGATGCGCTGGCCGGGCAGGGCATCGAGCTGCAGATCCTCGATGAGCGGACGGTCGGGCCGATAGCGGAAGCTGACGGACTGCATCTGCACATGCCCGTTTGCCGATGCAAGCGCCTGTGCGTCCGGAGCGTCCGGCGTCTCGCACGGCGCGTCAAGAAGCTCAAATACGCGCCCGGCGCA
This sequence comes from Oscillospiraceae bacterium, assembly GCA_902803075.1. Lineage (GTDB taxonomy): Bacteria > Bacillota > Clostridia > Oscillospirales > Oscillospiraceae > CAG-170. Next base: position 2,697 of record CADCOJ010000191.1, read on the forward strand.
GGCCAGTGCATTCTGCAGCTCGGTAATGACGCCGGTGATCTCGTTGAAGGGCTTGGCGTATTGGTTGGCGTAGCTGAGGATGCAGGAGAGGCTGCCCACGGTGATCGCGCCGGACACGGCGCTGAGTGCACCCGTGAAGCCCACGAAGGCGTAGATCATGTTGTAGATCAGCCGCGTGCTCGGATTTGTGAGTGAGGAGAAGAACGTCGCCCGCAGGGACGCGCGCCGCAGGCGCGCATTGATCTGCGAAAACTGCTCCGTCACGTGGCGCTCGCGCGAGAATGCCTGCACCACGCGCGCGCCGCCGATCATTTCATCCACGAAAGCGGTCTGCTCCCCGCGCACTTCGGACTGCGTGCGGAACAGGCTGTAAGTGCGTCCGGCAATGAACCGCGCAACAAGCAGCGACAGCGGCGTCAGCACCACGACCACCAGCGTGATGCGCCAGTCGATCGAAAGCATGAACGCAAGCGTGCCGAAAATGGTCAGCACACCCGTGAACAGCTGCGTGAAGCTCATCAGCAGACCGTCTGCAAACTGATCGACGTCCGAGATGATACGGCTGAGCGTATCGCCGCCCGGATGCGCGTCCAGATAGCGCAGCGGCAGATGCTGCAGGTGCGCGAACGCTCTGTCGCGCAGCGTGCGCGTCACCGAGAAGCACACGCGGTTGTGCACGGCGGCCATGAGCCACTGCACCGCTGCGGTGAGCCCGGCCGTAAGCGCAATGCGCGCAAGAAGCTGCGCCACCTCTGCGAATGAGACGTTCCCGGGGGAGACGATCCGGTCGATGGCCCTGCCCACCAGGATCGGGATATAAAGGCTGCCCGCCACAGACAGCGCGGCCAGGACCGCCGAGCATGCGAGCGCCGGCAGATGGGCGCGCAGCTCATGCAATACGCGGCGGAGGAGCTTGGAGGAGCTGTTCATTGCACATCCTCCTTTTTGAACTGGGAGCCCCAGATCTCACGGTAGACGGCGCAGCTGTCCAGAAGCTCCCGGTGTGTGCCGCTTCCGGCCAGACGGCCGTCGTCCAGCACAAGGATGCGGTCGGCATGCGCGATGGATGCGATGCGCTGGGAGATGATGAACACGGTCGGCTGCCACGGCAGGTTTTGCAGCGCGCGGCGAAGCGCGGCGTCAGTGGCAAAATCCAGCGCGGAAGCGCTGTCATCCAGGATCAGGATCGACGGCCTGCGCACGAGCGCGCGGGCGATGGTCAGCCGCTGTCGCTGGCCGCCGGAAAAGTTCCGCCCGCCCGATTCGACTGCTGCGTCGAGCATCCCGGGCTTTTCTTCCACTATGGACCGCGCCTGGGCGCAGTCCAGCGCCTGCCAGAGCTGCGCGTCGTTTGCATCCGGCCTGCCCCAGAGCAGGTTTTCGCGGATGGTGCCGCGGAAAAGCTGTGCATGCTGCGGCACGATGCCGATGGCGCCGCGCAGGCTTTCAAGCGTCAGCGCGCGCACATCGGCGCCGTTGACGCGCACGCAGCCCTCTGTCACGTCGTAAAAGCGGGCAATGAGGTTCACAAGCGACGTCTTGCCGGAGCCGGTGCCGCCGATGATGCCGACGGTCTGCCCGTGGGGGATGGCTGCCGTGATGCCGCTGAGCACGTTGGCGCCGCCGCCCCGGTATCGGAACGAGACATCCTGAAGCTCAACGGCCGGTGCGTCCTGCGCCTGCGGGAGCGGAAGCGTCCCATCTGCCATGCCGGAGGGAAGCTCCAGCAGCTGGCCGATACGTGAGGCGCAGGCGAGCGCCTTGGTGATGCTGAGGATGAGACTTGCGAACTTGATAAGCTCGACAAGGATCTGGGACATGTAGTTGTAGAGCGCGATCAGCTGGCCCTGGGTGATGGCACCGGAATCGACGCGCACCGCGCCCGTTTTCAGGATCGCAACGATCGCCAGATTGATGACCGCATAGGTGATGGGGTTCAGCAGCGCCGACAGCCGTCCTACGAACCGCTGCGCGTCAAACAGCGCCTGCGTCCGGCCGCGGAAGTCCGCTTCCTCGCGCGCCTCCTGGGAGAATGCGCGGATCACGCGCACGCCCGAGAGGTTTTCCCGCGCCGCGTCCGTCACGCGGTCAAGCTTTGCCTGCACGCGCCGGTAGAGCGGGACCGTGGTGAGCATGACGGCAAAAACGATCACGAACAGCACCGGGATCACCACAGCGAAGATCAGCGCCGCGCGCGTGTCAATGGTAAAGGCCATCGCCATGGCGCCGAACACCACGATGGGCGAACGCAGCAGCAGGCGCAGGCTGAGGTTGAGCCCCGTCTGCACCTGGTTCATGTCGCTGGTCATACGCGTGATGAGCGTCGATGCGCCGAGCGTGTCGAGCTCCTGATAGGAAAGCGTCTGGATATGCCCGAACAGCGCCTGCCGCAGCCCGGCCGAGGCGCCGGTCGCGGCGGCCGCGGCAAAATACTGCGCCACCACGGAACAGGCAAAGCCTCCAAGCCCGAACGCTGCAAGCAGCAGACACCGCCGCAGGATATAGGATGTGTCGCCCTGGGCGATGCCGACGTCGATGACGTCTGCCATGATGAGCGGCACCAGCAGCTCCAGCGCCGCCTCGAAAAGCTTGAACAGCGGCGCAAGCACGGCCTGCAGCCCGTAGGGCCGCAGATGTTTCATCAAATGCTTCATTTGTCCGTTTGCGCTCCCTGCATTATCCCACGTCCAGCACGCCGCTGGCGCGGATGGCGTCGGGGATGGAGCTGTCGGGCGTCAGCATCTGGTTGGAGAGCCCGGTCTGAGAAAGCGCTTCGGAGAGATAATACTCCTCGTCGCTCATGGCGGCGGCGCGCAGGTAGACGTCCAGCGCGTCCTCCGGGCTTTCCTGCTGCAGGGCGAACAGCTCCAGTGCCGGCAGCGCCGAGACGGCGTAGCTGATGTAGTACATGGGCTGCTCAAAGTTGTGCACAACGTCCATCCACTGCGTTTCACAGCCGGAATAGACGCGCCCGCCGTAGCTCTTGTAGACCGCAAGGAAGATCTCATTGACGCGCGCGGGCGTCAGGGCTTCCTCTGCAAAGACCTTCTGCTGGAACTCATCATACATGGCGCCGGAGACAACGCTGCTGACGAGATTGCTGACGGTCATCGCGCGCATCAGCCGTCCGGTTTCCTCACCGAAGATCCCGTCATACATGGTCAGAAACATGACCTCCATGCCCTGGGACTGGAGCTCGCTCAGGTCGTAGTCGCTGGCGCCGGCCATGTCCGTGCCGCTGTAATAGTAGCTGGTGAAATGGCCGAACTCATGAAACATGGTCTGGTAGTCATAGTATCCGCCGTAGGGGCAGTCGAAGATAAACGGCGCGCGGTAGGTCGGAAGCCATGTGGTGTAGCCCACGCTCAGCTTGTCCGGGGACGCCGCGATGTCATACAGCCCGTTGTCCAGCAGGTACCGGCAGGATGCAAGGATCTCCGGCGACAGGCGCTCCGCTCCGTACAAAAGCGCGCCCGTGATCGCCTCGGGTGACAGATCGAACAGCTCGGAGTCCCACAGCAGATCGTCCGCCCGGGACAGGCCCTCCTGGTATTCAGCCAGCAGCGGCACGAACTGCTCCTTGGCCAGCGTCCAGATCGCCTGGGCTTCGTCCGGAGAGTAATCGCGGGAAAAGTCGTTCTCGTAGGCATATTCCGCATAGCTGTCATATCCGCTCAGCGCGGCGATCTGCTTGCGGACCTCCACGAGCGAAACATAGATCTCGCCCAATGTCTGGGCAGACGGCCGGCGCTTGGCCATTTCTGCTTCATATTCCAGGATCAGATCCTGTTCCCGCGTGGAGAGCTCAAGCTCCGCGTCCGCGCCGTCCGGGTCATAGGAGGAAAACCAGAGGATGTCGGAGTCGTCAAACTCGCGCTTGAGCAGCTCCAGGCACGCGCTGTCCTTCGTGAGCGTGTGGAACGTGGCGGCATAGAGGTCGACAGCCGTGTTGTAAAGCAGGTACGCTTCGTTGACTGCCTGGGCCGTCTGTTCATCGCCGGAGTTCTGCGAATTGCGGATGTCAAGGATCGTATAGTCGGTGTCGATGCAGCGCAGCGCGTTCTCAAGCTCCCAACAGGCGCGGTGGAACGCGGCCTTGCTGCCGGCTGCAGCTGTTTCAGCTGCCTGATCCAGCAGCGCGCGGAACGTATCCTCATCCATGCCGGACAGCTCCATGTCGGAAAAGGCCGTCTGGCTGTGCAGCCCATGGGTAAAATAACCGCCGGAGGCCATCGGGACCACCGTCCCTGCCGGCGCCTGCTGCGCGGCGGGCTGGGACGTATGCGCATCCGGGGCGGGAGCGTCCGTCTGGGGCTTTGCTGCGCTGTGCGCCTGCATGTGCTCCTGCGCGGCGTCCAGTGTGCCGTGCAGCGTTTGCTGCGTCCTGCTGTCCGTACACCCGGCGCAAACCAGCACCATGGCTGCTGCGAGCAGCGCAGCCGTACACCTGCGGATCAGATTCATCCATATCCCTCGCTTTGTCTGTTTTTTTCATTATACAACATGATGCGGGAAAATGCTCGGGGAAAAATGACAAAAAACAGAGGCTGCAGGCCTGCTTGACCGTGCGGAACAGCGATGGTAAAATGGATTCCGGAAAAATGAGATCAGCAGGGACGGTGAAGCGCGTACCGCTTGCGATCCTGCGCGGAGATGAGATCGTCGGCGAGATCGTGATCAAGCATATCGAAGCGCACAAATGCGCGACGATGGGGATCTCGCTGAAAAACGCGGCATACAAGGACCAGGGGATCGGAACGCAGGCCGAGCGGCTGGCAATCCAATATGTCTTCCGGGATATGGACATTCCCACGCTGTATGCAGACACGGTCCAAACCAATACACGCAGCCGGCATGTGCTGGAAAAAGTGGGCTTTTTCTTCATCCGGGAGGATCGGGATTTCAGATATTACCGCATCGACAGGGTCCAGGACATACAGAGGCGTTCAGCCGCCGGGACAGACGAACAGGCGTGACCGCAACGGTCACGCCTGTTTTCGTTCATCCGGCGCCGGTCCAGCGCTCGCCGCCGGGCATGGCACAGAAGGTGTGGTCGGTGCCTGCCTCCAGGACCGGCAGATAGAACCACCGTGTCGTGTCCCGGTTGTCCGCATAGGGCGACGCGTCCGACAGCGCATGCTCCGCGTCCGGGAGCGTCCGCCCCAGCAGCAGGTTGAACAGCACAGCCAGCTCCGCCCGCA
>CADCOJ010000192.1 GCA_902803075.1 Oscillospiraceae bacterium
CCTTCACCGTCACGCCCTTCTGGACGACGCCGGACGGCACGGATGTGGAGGGCACGGCGCTGCGCTTCTGCGTGAGCGATACCTTTGCGGACAATGAGACGCTCACCCGCGCCGACCTGCAGGAGGCGTTCCTGGCCACCATGTGGGCGTACTACTGGAAGCAGGAGCAGGTGCAGTATGATTCGTATCTCTATACGAGCGTGGACTATATGGACGGCGGCGTGTTCCGCAACACCAGCGAAGTCGCTCCGGAGTACGGCACCTCGGACACGACCATCTATTCTGTCTGCTCTTCCTATCCCTACATGGCATACTGCAACACCTTCCGGAAGGACGGCGAGCCTTTCCGGTGGATGAAGGGCACCAAACCTTATGCCACGGATTATATCACCTACACCATGTGGGAGGAAGGCACGGCCGAGACCACTGTCCTGCGCTGGGCGCAGAAGATGACTGCGAGTGACCAGGCGTACTGCGAGAAGTACGGCTGGGACCAGCAGGAGAGCTTTACGGCCTACCGCGACATGGACGCCGCGGAACTGGCTGCCTGGTTTGCGGAGAACTGGGAGACAGTCCTGCAGCCCGGCGACATCCTGGTCACATTCCGCCCGAGCGGCCACGCCGTGACATACATCGGAAACGGCATGCTGCTTGAGTCCGGCGGCAGCAAGTGGTCGAACGGGCATGAGGCGTATGAGGACGACGGAAGCATCAATCTTTATACTGTCGAAGACTTCTTCGTGAACGGCTCGTGCAATCTCGGCAGCAATCAGATCGACCGTATCTCCGGCACAAACGCCGACGGGACGCCGGTCTATGCAACCACTTATTTCATGATCATGCGCCCGCTGAACCTGCTGGTGGACAGCCAGGATCAGGCGCTGGATGGTGTGTCCGTCCAGGAGGCCGTGCAGAGCCGGCAGACATACGTCGGCCTGGAGATCGACCGTACCGTAGACATCACGCCCTTCGGCACAGCCGCGGCGGGCGATACGCTGACCTACAGCGTCAAGCTCACAAACAATTCCAACAATTCGTTCCAGGGCATGAGCGCCGCCGGCGATACCGGCAGCACACCCGTCAACTATCTGCAGTGGCATGAGGCACACTTCGGTGTTCCGAGCTACAGCGGCATGCGCTATGAGGCGCTGCCCGTCACGGAGATCATTCCTGCAGGCACAGAGCTCGTGGAAGGCAGCATCACCGGCGGTGGTACATACGACAGCGGAGCGATCCATTGGAGCGTCGATCTGGATGCGGGCAGCGACGTCACGCTCAGCTATCAGGTGCGCGTCACGGCGCCGATCGGCAGCTCGGTCACAAACGGCGGAGGTACTGTCGCCTCGATCCCGTCCAACACGATCACAAATCTTGTCGGCGGTGAAAAGCTGGATGCTTCAGAGCAGATCACATCCTTTGAGACTGACATCCGCAAGTATGCCAGCCAGTACGGCTTCCTGAAGGAAAACGGAACGGAGTTCGCCGCGGCCTTCTATGAAAAGATCCTTGGCCTGAAACTGGATCTGCCCACGGCGCAGGCGCTCTTTGACGCGCTGTTTGAGCCGGCAACGGAGGCCAATGCGCATCCGGATGCCGCGGATGCGGGACTGTTCGTGCCGCGGCAGACGGCTGCGGCCGGCTTTGAGACATTCCGCAGCATGATGGTGCGCAACTATCTCGGCGGCGAAATGATCCACACGCCGCATCTGGAGCTGCGCCGGATCAATGAATTCCGCACGGAATACCTGGAGCCCGGCGACATCCTGGTCAAGGGCAATCTGGCCGGGAGCACGGTCGTTGATCCGCAGACGCTGGTTTATCTCGGGGACGGGCAGTTTGCCTGGTACGCAGGCTCGCGCGTCGCGGTTTCCAGCAACAGCGTCCGGATCTGGGATTCGTTCGGATATGATTTCTTCTTCACGCTCCGCCCGTCGCAGGTCTTTGCGGATCTGAACACGGAGCTCCCGGCAGCGGAGGTCTTTGCTCCCGTGCATGGGGAAGAAGGCGGCGAGGAAACGCAGGAGACGGCAGCCGAGCGGCAGGCCGCACTGGTCGAGGTGGCGAACGCCTATCTGGCCAAGGGTGAGCAGCTGCAATATGACTCGGAGGTGCTCATCGGTGCGAACAAGAACACCACCGTACGCACGGCCTCGTTCCGTCAGACGGAAAACATGTCTCCCGAGGACATTACCTCCGATTCGTCCTATTACGGCGTCATCGGCGCAATGATCTGGGAGGTCTACCATGAGGCGCTGGGCCTTGAGGTGGGCGACTGCCCGGGCGCGCTGGTCAGCGCCGGCAGGAATGTGTTCAGAGACTGGTTCGTTTACAACTCTGCCAACGCGGAGGATACGCTCCACGCGGAGGATCTGGATCGCTTCATCGCAGAGGTGCTCCAGCCGGGCGATATCCTGTTCTACACAGTCGGTTCGTCCAACAAGCTGCACCTGTATCTCGGTGACGGGAAGATCATGGTCAGCAGCGGGAAAAAATACACGGTCAAAACCGGCGTGGAGATCCACGAGAGCGGAAACGCGTTCTTCCTGAATGACTTCAGAAGCGCTGCAGGCTCAAACCTCAAATCGATCGCAGTCGTGCGGCCCATTGCGGATGCAGAGCTTGCCGACCAGCAGCTCATCACGCCTGCGACCGCCAGCCGCCTGGCCTATCCGGGGCTCGTCATCGACCGGACGGTGGACGTCTCGCCCTACGGCACGGCATATTCCGGCCAGACGCTGACCTATACGATCCGGATCACCAACTCCGGCAGCGGCGATTACGCGGCGCTTCCGGTGCGGGAGCAGATCCCGGCCAACACTGCATATCTCAGCAGCGAAGGCGGCTCTTATGCAGACGGCGCCGTCACCTGGACGCTGAATGTGCCGGCCGGTCAGACGGTCACAGTAAGCTTTGCCGTGCGTGTGACCGGCAGCTGCGGGCAGTACGTCGTCGCGGACGGCGGCAGCGTCGCAAACATCCCCTCCAATTGCCTCATCACGGCCATCGGCGCGGAGGCGCTGAGCGCGGAGGCGCAGCAGAGGCTTGCCTCCGTCACGGAATCGAGCGGCGCGGCGCTTGGCCTCTCCGGGCTGGACGCGCAGGGCATCATCCGCCGTGTGTATGGCTGGGCGATCACCGGACGGACAGAGAGCAGTCTGGAACAGGCTGCGTGGGACGCGGAAACGATGTATGCCATGATGACGGCGGTCAAGGACAACGTCACCTCCGGCGGCACGGTCTATGACTTCCCGACACGGAGCCAGGCGGAGACTGCCGCACCGGGAACGGGTGCGCTGTATGACCAGATCGTCCGCGGCTTCATCGGCGGCTACCGCCTCTACACCAGGCAGCTCGCTAACGCGCGCATCCAGGAATTCTCTCTCCGTCAGCTTCAGCCGGGCGACGTGCTCGTGAAGCTGACAGGCGGCGAAAGCGCCGGCGCATCGTATGATCTCTATCTCGGGGACGGGCGGTTCCTGCATGCCGACAGCTCCGCAGCCGCCGGAACCTTTGAGATCCGCACCTGGGAAAACAGCTCCGGCAAAGGTGTTTGGGGCAACTGCGTGTGGGACAGCCTCGCAAAATTCTATGATTTCTTCTTCCTGCAGCGCCCGGGCCAGAGTGTTGTCCTCACCGACGCGGCAGAGTAACACAGACGCTATCCCGCTGCCGGGGCTACCCGGCGGCGGGCCGCGGGAAAGGCGGCAGACATGACAAAACAGGATCTTCAGGATGCCTTTACTGCCGTGATGTGGGCCTACTATTGGAAAAAAGAGAAGGCGCAGTATGACTCCCTGCTCTTCACGAGCCTGGACTATCCCGACGGCGGCGCTTTCCGGAACACCACACTGGCTGCGCCGGAGGACGGAACGAAGGATTCCTGCATCTATGCGGTGTGCTCCTCCTATCCCTATATGGCCTATTACAACACGTTTCTGGTGGACGGGAAGCCGTTTTGCTGGATGCACGGGGAAAAGCCTTACGCGACGGATTATCTGACCTATACGATGTGGGAAAGCGGACTTGCCGGGACGACGGTCCTGCGCTGGGCGCAGCGGCTGGAGGACGAAGATCTTCCGCGGTGCCGCGCAAACGGCTGGGAGCGGCAGGAAAGCTATACCCGGTTCCGGGGAATGGACAATGCTGCCCTTGCGGCCTGGTTCCGCGACAACTGGCGCAGAGTTCTGGAGCCCGGCGACCTGCTCGTTCCGTTTGTGCCGAGGGGCCATGTCGCCACCTACATGGGTGCGGGGATGGTGCTGGAGGCGAAGGGAAAGAAATGGGCCGACGGACAGGAGGCCTATGAGCCGGACGGCTGTTTTGATCTCTATGACATTGAGGATTATTTCATCAATGGCTCCGCCTTTGCCTCCTGCGGCCAGCGCTATCGCCTTGACCGCGTGAAGCAGCGCGGCACGGACGGCAGCCCGGTCTATGCGCTTGAGCGGTTTCTCATCATGCGCCCGCTGAACCTGCTGTTGGATGAAAGCGGGAACGTCCGCCCCGGAGTCGGGATCAGCCCGGCGGCGCGCTGCCGCATGCAGTATCCCGGCTTGGAGATCGACCGTACCGTGGACATCACGCCCTTCGGCACGGCGGAAACGGGAGGGGAACTGCGGCTCTGCGTGACGCTGACAAACCACTCGAACGATCCCTATCAGGGTATCTATGAGGACCGCGGGCAGACGCCTGTCAGTTTTCCGAAGTGGCGCACATCGTGCGCGCACATGCCCGGTTATGACGGCCTGACATACCGTTCGCTTCCTGTGACGGAGCAGATCCCGGCGGGCGCCGCCTATGTGCCCGGCAGTGCGTCACCGGGAGCGGAGATCTCCGGGCAGACGCTTGCGTGGCGCGTGACGCTTGCCCCGGGCGAACGCCGGAGCATGCAGTATGCGCTGCGCGTCACCGCGCCGCGGGGCGGCCGGATCGAATGCGGGGGAGGCTTCGTCGGGCAGATCCCGTCCAACTGCCTGGTCATTGCGGTCGGCGGGAAAAAGCTTCCTCCCGCGCGCACGGAGGCTCTGCCGGGTCTTCCGGCAGGTCCGGAACTTCACTTCGCGGAGAGCGTCCTGCGCGCAGCCTTCGGCCTGCGTCTGGAGCTGCCGGAGGCGCAGGAGCTGTTTGATGCTTTTTTCACACCTGCAACGCTGCAGAACAGCCATCCTGACGCCGCTGCGGCGGGTCTGTTTGTCCCGCGCGCACAGGCATCCGCGCAGTGTGCAGACGCTGCGGCAATGCGTGTGCACCGGTATCTCGGCGGGCGCATGATCCACACGCCGCACCTTGCGCATGAACGGATCTACGAGTTCCGGACAGAGTATCTTGAACCGGGCGATATCCTGGTCAAGGGCATGCTGAAGGACGGCAGGGTCGTGCAGGCGGCGGCGCCGGTATATCTCGGCGGCGGACAGTTCGCATGCCGGAAGGACGGGCGCGTGCAGTGCAGCGCCGACGAGCGGATCATGTGGGATTCCTACGGCTATGATTTCTTTTTCGCCCTGCGGCCTTCACAGGCCTGGGACGACGCGGGCCGGGAGCTCGCAGACTGAACGGTATTCTTCTGTATCCGGACTGTTCCGGATGCAGAGAAAATAAAAAAATAAGGAGAATCAAAATGAAAGCAAGCATGAAAACACTTCTCGCACTTCTTCTTGCAGCAGTCATGATTCTGGGCATGGCGGCATGCGCGGCAAAGCCCGCGGAGCCTGCGAAGGACGACGCACCTGCGCAGACGGCGGAGCAGCAGAAGCCCGCTGACGAAAAGCAGGAAGAAAAACCCGCCGAGCAGACCCCTGCGGCCGAAACGCCGGAACAGACGGAAGATGAGCGTTACGGCGGTACGCTGGACCTGGTCTGGATGGAATGCAACGACACCATGGACCCGCAGTACTCCACCGGCTGGGCCTCCTATTTCTGGAGCATGTATGTCTATGAGAACCCGCTGACCCGCGACGCCGACGGCATCGTCCGTCCGAATGTCTGCGAATACGAGCTTTCCGACGACGGTCTGACGCTCAAGCTGTGGGTACGCGAGGGAATGACCTTCCACGATGGCTCGCCCGTTGAGATCGAGGATGTCGTCGCGTCGCTTGAGCGCGCCGGCCGCTTGGTCAAGAATGTCCGCACCAATTTTGCCGAGCGCATCGCAAGCTGTGAGGTGGCCGACGGAATTGCGACCTATACGTTCACGGACTATCGTCCGCTTACCATGCACTATATTTCCAGCGACCAGAACTGGGCTGCGGTCCTGCCGAAGGAGATCTGCGAAAAGTATCCCGACAGCCCCATCAGCAAGGTCGAGGATGCCATCGGCACCGGCCCGTACTATCTGGCTGACTATGAGTCCAATGTCTGTTATCACATGAAGCGGTACGACGGCTACAAGCCCATCGACGCCGACTATACCGGCATGGCCGCCCCGAAGAAGGCCTACATGGACAACATCAACGTCTGGATCAACTTCGACACCACATCCATTGCCATGGCTGTCCTCTCCGGTGAGTACGACATGTACACCATCAACCCCGAGTATTTCCCGGAGGCTCAGAAGCGCGGGATGGTGCACTGGTATGACATGCAGTACAACATCATGCCGCTCTTCTTCAACACCAAGGGCGAGCGCCCCGTGAACGACATCAACCTCCGCAAGGCCATCGCCGCCGCGATCGACTTTGAGCAGGTGGCTGCCCTGGAATTCCCGGACGCATACCTGATGAAATCCAACCCCATGTCCGGCGACGTCTATGCGACCGACGTCTTTGAGTCCGCCGACTGGTACGGTGAGAGCAAGCCGGAGCTCGCCAAGGAGTATCTGGAGAAATCCGATTACGACGGACAGGAGCTTGTGATCCTGATCGACAAGAACAACAACTCCGTCTGCCAGCCGCTCATGGAGTCTCAGCTCGAGGCCGTGGGCATCAATGTCCGCCTGGAGTACATGGATTCCAACGCTGTGAAGGAGTTTTACAGCGACCCGATGAACGAGTATGACATGTTCCTGCAGAACTATGTCGTCAACTCCTTCACGCCGGTCTCCCTGTCTGCAACGGCAAAGAACACGTTCTGGAAAAATGAACAGAAGGACGAATACTTCTCTGCCCTGCAGAATACCATCCCCGGCAGCCCCGAGTGCCTGGCGATCTGGAAGGATCTGTCCGAGCTGTGGGTGGAGGATGCGGCTGTCGTCAACCTTGCCACCATCACGTATCAGTGGACTGTTCCCGAGGATCTGGTCATTCAGATGGAGGGCCACACCTGGCGCTACTTCTGGAACTGCTACTGGAAGAATCCTTCTGAGCACATGGATTGATCGCTTGCAGCGCTGACACCGGAACACGTGCGGTGCCCCCGGGGTTTCCCGGGGGCACTTCGCCGGACAGCGCCGATCGGATCGGGTGGAAGGAGCAGATCATGCGCAAAAAGAACCTGCTTCCGGACTACAGGTGGCTCGTCGCCGCGGCGTGCTTCCTGATGGTGCTGGTGGCGCTCGGCTTCTGCAGCGGGACAAAATCGCTGTATCTTGCCGCCATTACAGATGCGACGGGAATACGCCGCAGCCTGTTTTCTCTCAGCGACAGCTGCCGGTTTGTCACGACGGCTGTGATCAATCTGTTTTTCGGAAGCCTGCTGGCGCGCTTCGGCGCAAAACGTCTGATCGCCGCGGGCTTCGGCTGTCTCATTCTGTTCGCGCTGACCTATGCGCATGCATCCAATGTCGTCGGGTTCTGCCTGGGCGGATGCTTCCTCGGGCTTGGGCTCAGCTGGACGACAACCACAATGGTCGGCCATGTGGTGAACGCATGGTGGCCGGAGCGGCGCGGAACGGTCATGGGCGTCATTCTGGCAGCCAACGGGCTCGGCGGCGCGCTGGCCGCGCAGATCGTCTCCCCGATGATCTACCGGGACGGGGATCTGTACGGCTACCGCGCGGCTTATCGCCTGACGGCAGTGATCCTTGCCGCGTGCGCGGCGCTCGTCCTGGCGGTGTTCCGCGAGAGGCCGGGCGGGGAGAAAACGCCTGCCGCAGCCGGAAAGAAGCGGCCGCGCGGCGCCTGTTGGCCGGGCATCGACCTGCACACGGCGCTCCGGAAGCCGTTCTTCTGGGCGGCAGCCGTCGGGATCTTTCTGACGGGCATGACGCTGCAGGCCATCAACGGCGTTGCAGCAGCGCACATGCGCGACGTCGGCCTGGATGCGGCGCTGGTGGCAGGCATATTCAGCTTTTATTCGCTGGCTCTTGCAGCGTGCAAGATCCTGACGGGCGTGCTCTATGACCGGCTCGGACTGCAGCGGACGCTTCTGATCTGTGAATGTGCGGCGGTAGGCGCGATTGCGCTGTTGGTCCTGGCCGCACCGACGGCTGCCGGAAAGGCGGCCGCCGCCGGATACGGGCTGCTGTGCGCGCTGGCCATGCCGCTGGAGACCATCATGCTTCCGCTCATCACAGCGGACCTGTTCGGCGAACGTGCATACGAAAAGCTCCTGGGCGTCATGGTGTCCGTCAACACTGCGGGCTATGCGCTCAGTACGCCGCTGACAAATCTCTGCTACGATCTGACCGGTACCTATGTGCCGGCGCTGCGTGCGCTCGGCCTGCTTATGGCAGGCGTTACGGCGCTGTTCTTCTTTGTCCTGCGTGCGGCAAACAGAAGCCGGACGCAGGCCGACATGCTGCAAATGAGGTGAACCCATGGACAACATGACAAGACTTCCGGCGTTTCCCCTGATCACGCACGATCCGTATTTCTCCATCTGGCACACAGGCGACTGCCCAACCTGCGAGGAGAGCGTCCATTGGAGCGGCGTGCGCAAGGCGCTCTGGGGCTTCCTGGTCATCGACGGAGTACGGCGGCGCTTTCTCGGCCGCAACGGACGGCAGGCCATGCGCATGACGGGGTGTGAGGTGACGCCGCTTTCCACGCGCTATACGCTGGAGGCGCTGGGCGTCCGCCTGCGCATGAGCTTCACGTCGCCGCTGCTGCCGGACGACCTGGACGTGCTCTCCACTCCGGTGACATTTGCAGACTTCGAAGTGACGTTTACTGACGGGAAGACGCATGAGGTGGAGCTGTTTTTCCAGGTGACGGCGGATATCTGCCACAGCGGCGAAGCGGAGCCGCAGATGCGGCAGGATGTCTTTTCAGACGGCGGGCTCAACATCGGGTATATGGGCAATGTCCGCCAGGCGCCGCTGTCCGGCTCCGGTGACCAGCTGACATGCGACTGGGGGCATGTGTATCTTGCCTCGGAGGATGCGGTCGGTACGAACCCGGATTCGGTACACTGGATGCTGCAGCTGCACAGATCCTCCGGGGCGCCGTTCGTTTGCCGTGCGCTCATCGGATTTGACGATCTGGCGTCGATCAACTATTTTGGCCGCCTGCTGCCTGCATACTACGCACGGGACGGGAAGACCATCGTGCAGGCGCTGACGGAGTTCCATGCCCGCCGTGACGAGCTTCTTGCGCGCTGCCGTGCGTTTGATGAGACGCTCCTGCGGGAGGCACGAGAGCTCGGCGGAGCGGATTACGCGCTGCTGGCTGCAGCATCCTGGCGACAGACTGTGGCCGGGCACAAGCTGGTGCAGGGGCCGGAGGGTGAGCTGCTGTTCATCTCCAAGGAAAACGACTCCAATGGCTGCGCGGCTACGGCGGACGTGAGCTATCCCTCGGCGCCGCTGTTCCTGCTCTATGCGCCGGAGCTTGTGCGGGCCATGTGCCGGCCGATCTTCCGCACGGCGCGGATGCCTGTGTGGACCTATGACTTTGCGCCCCATGACGCCGGCCGCTACCCGATCCTCTATGGCCAGCAGTACGGGTGCGTGCTGCGGGCCAAGCATCAGCAGACGGGTGTGACGTCGGCGCCGTATTATCTTTATCCCGCCACGCGTGTGCTCTACCGGCCGGAGCTGCAGATGCCGGTGGAGGAGAGCGCGGACATGATCCTGCTGCTGGCTGCAGCCGGCCGTGCGGACGGAGATTACCGTCTTGCGGAGCAGGAGTTGCCCGTCCTGGAGCGCTGGTGCGCATATCTGCGTGACAACGGGGAGGATCCGGGCAGCCAGCTCTGCACCGATGATTTTGCGGGACACCTGGCGCACAACGTGAACCTGGCGGCCAAGGCGTTCTGCGCCGTGGCGGCGTTCGGGGAGATCCTGACGGCGCGCGGAAGGGCGGAGGAGGGCGCGCAGCAGCTTGCCCATGCGCGTCAGATGGCGCGCAGATGGCTCGCCCGTGCGGACGTGGGCGGATATACTGCGCTGACCTTCGACGGGTTCGGATGGAGCGTCAAATATAATCTCGTGTGGGACCGGCTGTTCGGCTGGGGTCTGCTGTCGGACGACTTTTACGAGCGGGAGACCGGAAGCTATCTTGGCCGGATGAACAAATACGGCCTGCCTCTCGACAGCCGCAGCGCCATCGGCAAGACGGACTGGACGATGTGGGCCGCGGCCATGGCATCGCCCGGGCAGACCGCAGCGTTTGCCGCGCCCCTTGCGGACTATTTGCGTGAGACGCCAAGCCGTGTGCCGTTTTCGGATTATTACGACACCGAAACGGGCACCTATGAGAAATTCATGGCGCGGACGGTGCAGGGCGGCGTCTATATGCCGCTGCTGATGCGCCGGTGGAGAAAAACATAACAGAACCGCCGTCCGGAACGGACACAAAAGCGGCAGGCTCCCTGCGGAGCCAGCCGCTTTTGCATACTTTTGCATACTGTGGAGTGCATGCGTCTCTCCGGCCACGCCCGGGCATACGATAGGTCGTGCCGGACATATCAGCGCTGATATGCGCGCGTCGGAAAAAAGCATTTGACGTTTGTGCTTTTATTCGGTATTATTTTATCGAAACATTTATATCGAAATGTTTTTATCGATTGAGAACCGCTCCTGCTTGAATCAACGGAAAGGGAGGCTATGCAGCATGAGCAAAATAACCGTCATCGGCGCCGGAAATGTCGGCGCGACCATTGCAAACGATCTGATGATTCAGGGGATCGCATCTGAGATCCTGCTCCTGGACGTCAACCGGGAAAAGGCATTCGGGGAAGCCATGGATATTTACCAGGGCGCGCCCTTCTGCTCTCCGGCGACGGTGCACGCGGGGGACTATCCGGATGCGGCGGACTCCGACATCGTGATCATTACCTCCGGCATGCCGAGGAAGGCGGGCCAGTCCCGCCTGGATCTGGCGCAGACGAATGTGGATATCCTGAAGCAGATCACGCCTCAGATCGTCGCAGTCGCACCCCGTGCAAAATATATCCTGGTGTCCAACCCGGTGGATATTTTGACGTATGTGTTCCATAAGATCTCCGGTATTCCGGAGAACCAGATCATCGGCACTGGCACCATCCTTGACACCAGCCGCCTTCAGTCGGCGTTGGCCAAACGCTTCCATATCAGCGCGAAAAATGTGCACGCGCATGTCTACGGCGAGCACGGCGATTCGTCCTTTGTGCCCTGGTCGCTCGTGCACATTGCAAACAACCATGTCGATTCCTATCGCGACTGTTCTCCGGACAAAGATAAGATCGACTGGGACCGCAACTATTCCGAGCTGGAGGAATTTGTCAAGACCTCCGGCGCGCAGATCATCAAAAACAAGGGCGCAACGTTCTATGCCGTGGCCATGTCGGTCTGCCATCTGTGCAAATGTGCGCTCAACGACGTGGGGACGGCTGTGACCATCTCCACCATGATGCACGGAGAATACGGCGTCTCAGACGTATGCCTGTCCACGCTCGCGCTGCTTGACCGCAGCGGTGTGCGCGGCAAGATCCTCAACCACCTGACCGACAATGAGACCGACAAGCTGCGCCAGAGCGCGCAGAAGCTGCGGAGCGTTATCGAACAGATCCAGTATTGACTGCAATGAAAAATGACCTGCGCGCGAATGGCCAGTGGTCGTAAAGCATCAAAAACCCAAGATGGCTGAAAATGCTTGCCAATCAGCACTTTCGAGGAATGGCGGCGTGACCGAAGTCACGCCACCATTCCTCTGTTTTCATAAGCTCATCTAGAGGAATAAAACCCAAACCGGCGTACTTGATGCGGATGTTCTGCCGACGCTTGCCGCTAGTTTTGTCCGGGACATAGGACGTGATTTCAGTCACTACCTTCGTTACCTTGCAGATGCCTTCAATGCCCGCGCCGTGCGTGATGAGCCGGTGAATGCATTTTGTTCTTCCACCTTTCTCCAAGAGCTTTTCCCGGTTTTCCTAACGGTCTGGCCTGCGCTGATACTGTGCAATCTGCTGTTCAATGGCTTGTTTTTTTGAAAAAACGGGTTAATAGCAGGACAACCAGATTTTGAAAAACAGGACAAAAAACCGTAGACATTTTCAGTCAACGGTCTAATCCGTATTCTGTTGGGATAGTCGTAAAGTGACGCAAGGGCCTGCCCTTGTTGGAGTGAAACGAAGCGAATGACGGTCATTCGGATGACTCTTATTTCAGCTCTGTAAGATGCATATACCGGTACACCCTGTTTCAGGGCATACCGGTATAGAAGTGCAACCTCGAAAATAAGAAATTATTTCAAGGATATTTGCTCCCCATCAACAACAACCTTTCCTTTCAGAAAATAAAGTGCGATATCTAGAGTTTCACAGATTGTCTTACCAAGACGAGTTACACAACATTGCGATGCTAAAGAACGATAAAGCCCCTGCTTAGTTGCAGTCACATTTTGCATTAGTATCTTCAGCATTCCATCCGCCAATTCTTCTGGCGCAATTTGCGTAATTTCTCTCTTAATATCACCTGGTCCTCTGAAATGTATTTCTTTTCCATTGTCGAGGTACAAAAAACCATTTTTTCGGATAATTCCGCAATACCGAAATCCGTACATTTGTTTCTCATATTCGTTCCTAACAGTACGTGTAACTTTGTCGCGATTGAAATAGTCAACAATTCTTTTCAAGAGAAGATCTTCTGATAGTGGCGCCTCAACTTCCAAAATTGCTTTTATCCATCCCTTGAAATCGCCAGGAATATACTGATTTCTTAGCTGATTAATATTTGCTGCTTTGTATGGAGGAAAGCTAAAATCTTTTTCTGCAGATGTTTCCTCAAAGTCTGCTAATGGCTTAACCTCCATTGAGCCTGTCTCAACCTTGGCAGGATGTTGTACAGCCTCTGTTGCCGTTTCCAAAAGTCTCTGCTGTTCGACTGACTTGTTGCGGAACCAATCAGTCGACCAAATTCGATAGAATTTCCATCCCATACGTTCCAGAATCTCTTGCCGCAGTCGGTCACGATCACGCGCGTTCTTGGAAGAATGATACGCAGCTCCATCGCATTCAATGGCGAGAACATAATCCGAACTATTGGGTATTTTTAATCCAAGATCAATCCGGAAACCAGAACACCCGACCTGCGTATCAACAGAAAACCCTTTGGAACGCAGGAATTCACACACTTCAAGTTCAAAATCAGAATCAAACTGCTCATAACGACTTACATTGACAGTGCGTTCCAATGCAATTTCGCCATTTTCAGCATAATCAAGATATTCACGAAGCAATTTAGCACCCTCTGCGGATGTCCTTTTCAAATCAATATCCGTATAGTGCATAGAAGAAACCAGTTGGACATTGCATTTTGCGCGGGTTACGGCAACATTCAATCTCCGTTCGCCCCCAACACGATTCAAAGGGCCAAAATTATGCAGTAAGCGTCCTTGCGAATCAATGCCATAAGCAATACTGAAAATAATAGTATCTCGCTCATCGCCCTGTACGGTTTCCAGATTTTTGACAAAGAATGGCTCTTTACCATCGTTTTTGAAGAAGAACTCTTTTTCAGGTGTGCACTGCCGTCGTTTTGCAAGCAGTTTATCAATCAAATCTTGTTGTGCAGCGCCAAATGCGACAACACCTAAAGTGCGGTCGGGGTACTTCTCGATGTTCTGATAGATAAGATCAACAATGAATTCCGCTTCTTTTCGGTTGGTATGTGATTTCCGGTCAAAGATACCGTCAACATGGTAATAGTCTACACCGATTCCCAAAGTATCTGCCTTTGAGGAAGGGAACGTCACAAGTTCATTGTCATAGAAATTCTTATTGGAAAAAGAAATAAGCTGCTCATACCGACTGCGATAATGCCACCGCAAACGAAGCTGCTGCATGGAGGTGGAACACAAATCCAAGATGGATTCAAAATCTGTTACATCTCCGGTTTCTTCATCGCTGTCCTCTGCTTCAATGGAGGTATTGAAGAAATCACTGGGCGGCATCTGCTTGGAATCACCTACGACAATTAGCTGTTTTGCACGATATATTGCGCCGATTGCATCCTGCGGAAAGATCTGCGATGCTTCATCAAATACGACTACATCAAAATGTACGGATTCCGGCGTAAGGAAAGTGCTGACGCTCAAAGGTGACATCAGGAAACACGGTTTAATTCTCTGAACAAGCTCACCCGTTTCAGCAAGCAAAGATCGGATGCTTTTTTGCTTCCGCTTTTTCTCGCCCTCACGGAGCAGAATCGCTAATGCACTTCCCGAGGCAATCATATCAAGCGACGGGCGTTTGGCAGAAAGCTCAGCACGTATTTTTGCTTTGCTGATTTCAAACTGTTCGGTATCCTTTTCAGAAAACGTGTGAATAGCTTTATCCTGAGAAATACGGTTGAATGCAGACAAGACCGGGGTTTCGGAGATTATCGAATCAATCCATTGATAATAGAATTGCTTTTTGAATGCCCTGTCAATGTACTTTGACTCAATGTTTCGGCTGATGATAGCGCTCAAATAAGGTACAACCTGCTGCTCATCCAACTTGGAGAGCAGATTTCTGAAGTGACACCAGTTGTCCAACTTATCCATTTCACGGAGGCAATCATTTAAGCGAGCCAGTAATAAAGTACAAGAAGCTAAATGTACATCCACAACTGATTTGTCAAAGTAATCAGAAATGCTCTGGAATGTCTCTTCGCCGCAAAGGGCAAATGTGCTTTCAAACTTCTGATTGTAGGTTGCAAAAGAATCCCGTTCAGAGTCAAAGTCGGAATAACCATCCAAGGTTCCAAATGACATTCCCTCAGATACTGATTCTAACGTAGCCATTTGCTCAAAGAAGTATTCCCAATCTGTTTCAATGCCTGCATATGCCGTCCCAAGAAACGCTTTGATGGGCGTTTCGGCTTCAGCGTATTCGGCGATTTTTTGCTGATAAAATGCAAGGCGCTCTGTCGTTGCAACAGCTTCACTATACGAAGGCTTTTTTCCATCTTTCTTACACAAACGCAAAGCAGAAACGAGTTGATTGTATTCAGAATTGAAAAGTCTTGAAAACACGCCTCCAAACTGCTTTGTGAGTTTCTTATGGTATGAGGTACCATCTATTTTGTAGATATCATCATCAAATACATCACTCAACACTGAACGCGAAGACAGAATATCAGAACTGCATGACTGTAATCTGTTCAGGGCGGATTTAACCCTATCGAAATGATTTTTACGCAGAAGCGCCGGTGTGAGAATTTGAGATGTTGCGGCAAATTCAAAAAAAGAATTCCATTTGTTAGCATCTGCAATGCAGGTACAGTTTATTCCGTATTTTTCGGATACTTCCTGCTGTAAGGGAATCAACGCCTGTAAAAGCTGCACAGCAGAGGAGAAATTATTCTTTACCTCAGATTTGGCTTGATACGATGTATCTTGATTTATGTAGCCATACCATGGATTTTTTCTGTAGTCATATCCTACAGACGGAATAAAGTCCACATATTGCTCTAAAAGGGAAGAAGCCTCTGTTAAATAGGATTCACCTTTTGATTTAAGCTCCGGAATAGCCCATTCCACATCAGGAATGGAACGAAAGGCGGCATAGGATTCGTACAATTGATACAGGCTTTTTTCAATCGTCGGACGTTGTTTGTGAAGCTCGACTGCGTAAGAATCCAACTGCTGTTTTGCTTTTTCTTTGATTGCTATTTCAGCGTCGGCTTTGGAAGAAACCGCGCTTTTCTCCGCACGAAGAGTGTGACAGATATCTGCAATAACATCTTTTTTGTTTGCTTTGTGGCTATGAAGCTCTAAGCAGAATTCCGAAAGGCCTGCCTGTTTCAGTTTGTCGTAAACCACATTTAGAGCTGCCAGCTTTTCAGAGACAAACAAAACCTTTTTCCCGTCGCTAAGACATTCTGCAATTATGTTGGAAATCGTCTGACTCTTACCTGTTCCAGGAGGCCCCTGCAAGACAAAACTATTCCCAGATTTTGCCATTTCGATGGCTTCAATCTGGCTGGAGTCTGCATCCACAACACTATGCAGTTCGATGAGCGGATCAGCAACCGGCATTCTTTTTTTGCCGTCTTCGCTCATTCCGTTGGTTTCGAGAGGCTCGCCAAGAAGCTGACGAACATTTTTATTTGCAAGAATTGCAGTTGCATTGTCCTTCAAGTCTCGATACATATTGATCTTGAGGAACGAGAAAAGTCCGACTTTGCATTCCGAGGTTACAGTCCAATGAAGTTTTGCAACAAGGCGTTTAACTGTTTTGAGATATACCGTCAGTCCCTCATCGGCATAATCAGGAAGTTTTACGCCATATTCCGCGTCCATCTTATAAGCAAAGGTTGGGTTGACGATAATGTCATCTCCCGTTGACTTGATATAAAAAGGCTCAACAGCTGATGCTTGTTCAAGTTGAACTGGTACAAGAAGAATGGGAGCACGGAAAGTTATGTTAGATGAATTGCTTTCTTTCCAATTGATAAAGCCAAAAGCCATGTATAAAACATTGACGCCGGTTTCTTCAATGATTTCCCGTGCCTTCCTACTAATTTTTTTCACTGC
>CADCOJ010000193.1 GCA_902803075.1 Oscillospiraceae bacterium
AAGTCCGGGCTCCACAGGGCAAGGATAACGGGTAACGCCCGCCGAAGGCAACTTCAGGAAAAGTGCAACAGAGAGATACCGCCCCGCATGCACGGGGTAAGGGTGGAAAGGTGCGGTAAGAGCGCACCCGACGGCTCGAGAGTGTCCGCCGATGTAAACTCTATCCGGAGCAACACCGCAGAGGAGGCAAGGCCGGCCCGGCTGCTTCCGAGAAGGTGGCTGGAGCGTATCGGCAACGGTACGCCTAGATAGATGACTGTCTGCAACAGAACCCGGCTTATAGATCCGATCGCAGAAAGGGAGACGGCAACCGCCGTCTCCCTTTTGGTTTTTATTCTGTTTCGAGCACGAGCCGGTCGTCCTTTGCGCTGACGCGGATGGCACGGAGCGGAGAAACATAGCTTTCGATGATCCGTTCTGCGATCGGGTCCTCCAGATCCTTCTGGATCGTCCGGCGCAGGTTTCGCGCGCCATAGGCGATGGAATAGGACTTTTTGACCAAATAATCCCGCACGGATTCATCCCAGCTCAGCGCGATGCCACGCTCCTGGAGCGCGTCGCGCAGCTCGGTGAGCATGATGGCAGAGATCGCGCGGAAGTGTTCTTCCGTAAGGCGGTTGAAGCAGATGATCTCATCGACGCGATTGAGGAACTCCGGTCGCAGGAACTCACCCAGCGCCTTGACCGCCTTCTCCTTCGACTGCTCGGAGAGCGTTTTGCCGAAACCGACAGAGCTGTCCCTGCGGTCTGAGCCGGCATTGGATGTCATGATGATGACCGTGTTTTCAAAATTGACCACTCTGCCCTGCGCATCGGTGATGCGTCCGTCGTCCAGGATCTGCAGGAGGATATTGAGTACGTCCGGATGGGCTTTCTCCAGCTCGTCGAAGAGGATGACGGAATACGGCCTGCGGCGGATCTTCTCGGTGAGCTGGCCGGCTTCGTCATAGCCGACATAGCCGGGAGGCGAGCCAATGATCTTCGAGACGCTGTGCTTTTCCATATATTCCGACATATCGAGCCGGATCAGAGACTCCACGTCCTCAAAGAGCTCGTTGGCCAGGCGCTTGACCAGCTCCGTCTTGCCGACGCCGGTCGGGCCGACGAAGATGAACGAAACAGGGTGCTTTTTCGTCTGGATGCCCACGCGTGAGCGCCGGATGGCGGAGACGACCGATGCGACGGCTTCGTCCTGTCCGACGATATGCTCCTTCAGCCGGTCGCCCAGCTGGAGCAGCTGTTCATATTCCTGTGCGCGGATCTTGCTGGCTGGGATCTTCGTCCAGAGCTCAATGATGCGCGCAAGGTTATCAATGGTCAGCATGGGCTTCGGCTCGGCCTCCAGCTCGGAGATCTCCCGTTCGAGCTGCAGCCGGCGGCTGCGCAGCTCGGCCATGCGCGCGTAGTCCTCCTGCGTTTTTTCCGCCCGCTCGGTGAGCATGTTGAGTTCGACCTCATAGTCGTCGTTCTCTTTTTTGAGCGCGGCCAGGCGACCGATGGTCTTGCTGCGGAGATTGACGTCCGAGCAGGCCTCGTCGATCAGGTCGATGGCTTTGTCGGGGAGGAACCGGTCCGTGATATAGCGCTCGGAAAGGACGACCGCCTGCCTGGCGATCTCCGGCGTGATCTGAACGCCATGGAACTCCTCATAATAATGTGCGATGCCCCGCAGGATGGCGATGGATTCCTCTATGGTGGGTTCCGCAACCGTAACTGGCTGGAAGCGGCGCTCAAGCGCGGAGTCTTTTTCGATGTGCTTGCGGTACTCGTTGAAGGTGGTCGCGCCGATGACCTGGATCTCCCCGCGGGAGAGCGCGGGCTTGAGGATGTTTGCAGCGTTCATGGAGCCCTCGGCATCCCCGGCTCCCACCAGATTGTGCACCTCGTCGATGACCAGGATGATGTTGCCGAGACGGCGGACCTCCTCGATGAGTCCCTTCATGCGGCTTTCAAACTGGCCGCGGAACTGCGTTCCGGCAACAAGCGCAGTCAGGTCCATGAGGTAGACTTCCTTGTCCTGCAGCTTATACGGCACATCCTTGTCCGCGATCCGCTGAGCCAAACCTTCCGCAATGGCCGTCTTGCCGACGCCCGGCTCACCGATAAGGCAGGGATTGTTTTTCTGCCTGCGATTGAGGATCTGGATGACGCGTTCGGTCTCCTTCTCACGGCCAACGATCCGGTCGAGCTTGCCGTCACGCGCCTTCTGCGTCAGGTTCTGGCAATACATATCCAGAAACTTGTGCTTTTTGTTTTTCTGGCCGTTTGGCTTTTCCGTGCCGCGCGGCCGCTCGGTCTGGTCCGGCTCCTGCCTGGCAGGCAGGTCGCTCTGGCCGTCAGAATTGTTGAAGAGCTTGTTGAGGAACGGGAACGTGGCTGTCTGGCTGTCCTTCTCGTCGTCCTCGTCGTCGCCGTCCTGCGGCTCCCGGTTGGCAAGCAGACCCTCAAGCCCGTTCATGGCCTCGTTCATCTCTCCGCTCAGATTGTCGATATCATCCTCGGAGAGGCCCATGCGCTCGATCATATCGTCGACCGGCTTGATGCCGAGCTCACGCGCGCACTTGAGGCAGAGTCCCTCGTTGACCGACTCTCCGTTCACGATCTTCGTAATAAAAATCACAGCAAGATTTTTTTTGCATCTCGAGCAAAGCGTTGGTTTCATGCGAATGTCTCCTTATCTGTGGAAAATGTGACAGCGCAGGCTGTCCGCGCGTCACGGGATGAAGCGCGTCCCTTTGCCTCCGGACAGGAAGATCGCTGTTCCGTCCGCGCAGACGACCGCGCTGGATGCGCCGTTTGTGTTGCGCCCGGATGCGTACTCCCTGAGCGCGGAGTCATAGATGGTCAGCTGCCGGCTTGTGAGCACCGACAGATATTTGCCGGACGCGCAGATATCCAGGATCTGCTCGGAAAGAGACAGCTCGCCGAGCTGCGTCCCGTCATATCCGACGGTCACGATCCGGTAACTGTTCCCGGCTCTATACATATTCAGGACCAGTGTCAAAAATCCGCTGCCGGAGATCTGGAAGTCCTTGAGATAAGCGTCGGAGTAGTCATATTCCCCCTTCAGCGAGCCGTCGAGCGCATAGAAACGGACATGCTTCTCTCCGACGGCCATCAGGAGGTCGCCGCGTACGAAGGCGAGATCATAGATCAGCTCGTTGCCGAAGGAGATCGTGTTCTGGATCTGGTCCTGCGTGGTACGGAAAATCTGGATACTCGATTCAAACATGCCGTCCTGCTGGCCGAGCGACGCCGCAGCCGCATACTGCGCGCGCGGGCTGATGGCACAGCGCGTGAGGAACAGGCTGGACGAAAGCCAGCGGAAGGACAGGGAATGCTCTGTGTTGTAGACGCAAAGGACGCTCTTGTATCCGCTTTGGCTCGTAAGGTAGCAGAAGCTGCCGTCCGCACAGAGCGCGGCATCCAGGATCGGACGTTCGACCGTCAGCGACACGATCAGCCCCTGGCTCTGGCTGAGCGCGCGCAGCTCATAGCCGCCGGCGTCATACGCAAGTGCATAGG
Organism: Oscillospiraceae bacterium; assembly: GCA_902803075.1. Classification (GTDB taxonomy): domain Bacteria; phylum Bacillota; class Clostridia; order Oscillospirales; family Oscillospiraceae; genus CAG-170. The sequence goes on from CADCOJ010000193.1 coordinate 3,526, forward strand.
ATTCCGCTGTTTCCAGCGTTGGGACACTCATCTGGACCTGGACCGAATCGAGCTCAGAGCCAGTGTGGTCAAAGATGCTCACACCGGTACTCGATGCCACCGCCAGCCCTTCGGCAAAGGAAGAATAGCGGTTGGTGTTGTTGTCGTCGTAGACGAAACGGCCTTCCCGGTCCGCCTCCGAGACGTTGAGATAACGCACAAAACGACGCGCAGCGTCAAGATTCAGCCGGTCCCGGAACACGATCAGAATGACAGCCGTCAGAACCAGTACGGCGATCAGTGAAAACAGCACGATCCGCCGGACAAGCCCCTTCTTCTCCGGGCCGGAGAGCTGCGTGACATTATCCGACATGGAACTTCTCCTCCTGATCTTCATACCAAAGCTGCGTCATATACAGCCCGCCGGGCGGAACGGTCGGTCCGGCTGCCGTGCGGCAGCCGTCCAGCAGGATCCGGCTGACCTGCTCCGGCGGGAACTTTCCCTCCGCAGCATAGACACATGTGCCCGCCATGGCTCTTGCCATATTATACAGGAATCCGTTGGCGCAAACCTTCAGCTCGATCAGCCTGCCGTCGCGCACGACGTTGTAATAGTAGACTGTGCGAACGGTGGAACGGACCTCCGTCCCCACGGAGCGAACGGCTGCAAAATCGTGCGTGCCCACAAAACAGTCCGCCGCGCGCTGCATCACGCTCTCATCCAGATGCTTCGGATAGAACCATGCGCGGTTAACATAAAACGGATCACGGATGGGGGAATTATAAATGAGATATGTGTATTCCTTCCGGACGCAGGAGCCGATGGCGTTGAAGCCCTCATGCACGTCGCGTGCGCCGGTGACCACGATGTCCTCCGGCAGGTGCGTATTGATCGCATACGGGATGCGTTCGGCCGGGATACGCGCGTCGGTTCGGAAGTTTGCAACGTAGACCTTCGCATGAACGCCGGCATCGGTGCGTCCGCAGCCGATCATGTGTACCGGATGGCCGACAACGGCGGCAGCGGCCTGCTCAAGCGTCTGGCCGACGGTGACCTGTGTTTTCTGCACCTGCCAGCCGTGATAAGCCGTGCCGAGATATTGGAGCGTCAGGGCGATATTTCTCATGACTGACCTCTCAAAGACCAAATCTCCTGAGGACGATCACCGCAGTGAGCAGCGCCATACCGACAACGGCGGCAGCCCCGTCACAACGGTGGAAGCGCAGGACGTTCATTTTTGTCCGGCCATCCCCGCCGTGGTAGCAGCGGGCCTCCATTGCAGTGGCCAGCTCGTCCGCACGGCGGAAGGCCGTGATGAACAGCGGCACAAGGATCGGGATGAGCGCTTTTGCACGGCGGATCAGATTACCGGACTCAAAATCGGCGCCCCGCGCCTTCTGTGCGGCCATGATCTTATCCGTCTCTTCGATGAGTGTCGGGATAAAGCGCAGCGCGATGCACATCATCATGGAGAGCTCGTGCACCGGGAAATGAAGCCGCTTCAGTGGGGACAAAAGGCTCTCCAGCCCGTCGGTCAGGGCGATGGGCGACGTGGTATAGGTTAACATAAAAGTCCCAACCACCAACATGGTGATGCGAAGCATCATCAATACAGCGCTCACGATACCTTCTTTGGACACGCGGAAGATCCAGACCTGCAGAATCGGCTCACCCGGCGTGTAGAACAGGTTCAGGAATGCCGTGAGAAGGATGATGAACAGCAGGGGCTTGACGCTCCTGGCGATCACCTTCGGGCTGATCCTGGACAGAGCGATCACCGTCAGAAGGAAGGCCAGAACGACGCCATAGGACACAAACCATTTTGCCAGGAACAGCGCCGTGATATACGCGACGACAAACAGCAGCTTTGTTCTGGGGTCCAGGCGATGGATGGGCGTGTTTCCCGGGAAGAACTGGCCGAGCGTCACATCCTTAAGCATGCGCCGCGCCTCCTTTCAGAAGCGGGAGCAGCCGCTCGGCCGCCTGCTCGATTGTGTAGGCCGAGGGATCCACCCGGACGCCGAGATGTCTGAGCTCCAGCAGCACTTGCGTCATGCAAGGGACCTCAAGCCCCATTTCCGCAAGCTCCTGCGCGCGGGAGAAAACCGCATGGGGCGTACCGCTCATGGCGACCGAGCCATGGTTCATGACGACGAGCCGGTCCGCAAGCGTGGCGATCTCTTCCATGGAATGACTGACCATGATGACCGCCGCATGCTGCGCGGCCTGGTAGCTGCGGATGTTTTCAAGGATGCTGGCGCGACCGGAAGGATCAAGGCCGGCTGTCGGCTCGTCGAGGATCAGCACGTCCGGCTCCATGGCAATGACGCCGGCAATGGCCGCGCGGCGCTTCTGTCCGCCGGAGAGCTCAAAGGGCGATTTCTCCAGCACAGCTTCGTCGAGCCCGGTAAAGCCGGCAGCACGGAGCACGCGGGTACGGATCTCATCCTCGCTCAAGCCCATGTTTCTGGGGCCGAAGGCAATGTCGCGGAAGACCGTTTCCTCAAACAGCTGGGCCTCCGGGTACTGGAATACCAGGCCGACCCGAAAGCGGATCTGCCTTGTAAACGCGGCGTCCTCCCAGATGTCCCGACCGTCAAAGAGGATATGGCCGGAAGTCGGACGGAGCAGCCCGTTCATGTGCTGGATCAGCGTGGATTTCCCGGAGCCAGTATGGCCGATCAGGCCCACAAACTCGCCCCGGTCTATGGTAAGGCTGACGTCTGACAGCGCAGTGTGCTCAAACGGCGTCTGCGGGCTGTAAACATGCGTCAGATTCTGGATCTCGATGATGGGCGTCAATGGTTTTCTCCTCCGGATCGTTGGGGTCAAGCCTCCGCATTGCATCGCGAAGTGCCTGCGCACATTCCTGCACCGTGAGCGTATCGGCAGGAACATCGATACCGTTTGCACGCAAAAGGAGCATCAGTTCCTCTGTCTGCGGAACCGCAAGTCCCACGCGTCTGAGCAGCTCCGCCTGCCGGAAAACCTCCTTCGGCGTGCCGTCTGCAATGATTTTCCCTTCCGACATGGCGATGACGCGCCCGGCGCGGGCCGCTTCGTCCATGTGGTGTGTGATGAGAATAACGGTGATATGCTCCTCACGGTTGAGTTTTTCCACCGTGTCAAGCACCTCCCGGCGTCCCTGCGGGTCAAGCATGGCCGTCGGCTCGTCAAGAACGATACACTTCGGGCGCATGGCGATGACGCCGGCGATGGCAATGCGCTGCTTCTGGCCGCCCGAAAGCAGCTGCGGCGCATGCGTGCGGTAATCATACATGCCGACGGTTCTGAGGGCGCGGTCAACGCGTTCACGGATTTCAGCGCTCTCCACGCCCAGGTTCTCCGGCGCAAAGGCCACGTCCTCCTCAACGATGTTGGAGACGATCTGGTTGTCCGGATTCTGGAAGACCATGCCGACATGCTGCCGGATCTTCAGCAGCAATGACTCGTCCTGCGTGTCCATGCCATAAACCGTCACGGAGCCGCCGCCCGGAAGCAGGATCGCATTGAACTGCTTGGCCAGCGTCGATTTTCCACACCCGTTATGGCCGAGCACGGCGACAAACTCCCCCTGCCCGATCCGGACAGACAGCCCGTCAAACACGATATGCTGTCCCTGCTCCTGTTCCTCGTACGAAAACTGCAGATCCTTCACTTCGATTGCAGAAGCCATGTTCATTCCCCCACCCAGCGGCACGTTGCGCCGCACGGCAGCGCAAGGCCGGTGCTCGTGACCGGAAGGCCGAGCTCATCGCTGACAGCGCGGCCTCCATACCGGCTTGAGATGACTGTTTCGGTCAGATAGGTCAGTACGGACGGTGCAAGGCCGGTCGTATAGGAATTGATGATAAAGAACAGAGGACGTTCAGAGAGCACACGGCTGACCAGCTGCACAAAGGGGAACAGATTCTCCTCCAGCTTCCAGACCTCGCCGGACGGGCCGCGCCCGTAGCTGGGCGGGTCCATGATCACGGCGTCGTAGGTTCGGCCGCGGCGGATCTCCCGCTCGACAAATTTTGCGCAGTCATCCACAATCCACCGGATCGGACGTCCGTCCAGGCCGGAAGCCTTTGCATTCTCTTTCGCCCAGGCCACCATCCCCCTGGCAGCGTCAACATGGCATACCTCCGCGCCCGCCGCAGCACAGGCCAGCGTTGCGCCGCCCGTATAGGCAAACAGGTTCAGCACGCGCACCGGACGGTCTGCGGCGCGGATGGTGCGCATCATGAAGTCCCAGTTTTCCGCCTGCTCAGGAAAAATGCCCGTATGCTTGAAATTCATGGGTTTGATCTGGAAGGTCAGCTCGCCGTAGCGTACCTGCCAGTGCTCCGGCAGACGCAGGTTCTGCCATCTGCCGCCGCCGGAGGAGGATCTTGCATAACGCGCGTCAAACTGTTTCCAGTGCGGGTCGGTCTTTTCCGTTGTCCAGATCACCTGCGGGTCCGGGCGCACCAGGAAATAACGGCCCCACCGCTCCAGCTTTTCGCCTCCGGAGGTATCCAGCACCTCATAGTCCTTCCATTTGTCTGCCAGCCACATATTGCTTCTCCATTCCCATCCGGGGCAGGCTCAGGGTCTTCTGCCTCCCGGCCCCGGCTGGCTGTTTGTGTTGTTGTCCGTGTTGTTGCCCGTGTTGTCGTCCCCGTCGTCCTCTCCGTTTCCGAGCAGCTCGTTGATGATCCGTTCGAGTTCCTCGTTCTCTTCCTTGGGCAGGTCGTCCTCGTTGTGCACATAACACACAACATTGATGGAGTCCACATCCGGGGACAGCGCCTGGTAATATCCGTCCGGGACGTCCTTCGTCAGGATCGCATACGCCTGGTCCAGAACAACAATGCCGTTCGTCGGGAACGCGCGCGTGACATTGAGCAGCGAGACCTTGTGCGTTCCGTTGCCGGGCACATCGGCACAGTACTCGTTGGCAACATGGCCGGAAGCGTTGCAGATCTCGACATCCTTGTGGATGGTGCAGTATTCCGTCGGAACATCATAGATACTCAAAAGCACACGCTCCGTGCGGCTTCCGCGCGGATCATGCATGCATGCCTCCGAGACGAGCATGCCGCTGTCCTTGCAGACGGTACACTCCACCACGTTGGTTGGGCGCGGGAACTCCTTGTTGCGCAGGTCCTTGTGGACAATGCTCATGACCTTTTGCCACATGACAACGGCCGGATTGACCGTGGAATCCGTGAGAACGATCTCCTCCGGATCGTCGTAACCGCACCAGACAACGCCGGTGTAATACGGCGTGTAGCCCGCGAACCAGCGGTCATAGTCGCTCGTGGTGGTGCCGGTCTTCCCGGCAACGGTCATATTGTCCAGCTGGGCGGCGACGCCCGTGCCGTGCTCCACCGTCTCCTGGAGCATGTTGGTGACATACCACGCGGTCATGTCGTTCATGGCGACGTGGGATTCCTGCGTGTTGTCCAGCACGACGCGTCCCTCGGAATCCTTGACCACCGTGTAGGTGCGCGCGCTGCGGTAGACGCCTTCGTTGGCGAACGTCTCATAGGCCGCAGCCATCGAACGGATGGTGACGCCGCGCGTCAGGCCGCCCATGGCAAGCGGCGCCAGGTTGATGTCGGAAAGGACCTCCCCGCCCGTGGTCGTATATTCGGAAACCAGTGTGCTCAGGCCCATCTTGTCCCGGGCAAACGAGAAGCTGTATTCCGGTGTCATCTGCGCCACGAGCTTGACGGGGATGGTGTTGAGCGACTGACAGACCGCCTCATTGACGGAGACCAGCCCGCGGTAGACGGAATCGGAATTCTTGGGCCAGGTGGCCGTGTCGGTAAAGGAGTAAGGCGTATCGTCCATGACCGTCGCGGGTGTGATGATGCCAAGCTCCAGCGCAGGCGCATAGACTGAGATCGGCTTAATGGTCGAGCCGGGCGACAGCAAGCTCTGCGTGGCATAGTTCCAGACCAGACTGCCCTGCTTCTTCCCGACGCCGCCGGCCAACGCGACGATATCGCCAGACCGGCGGTCAATGATAACGATACCGGATTTGAGCTGCTGGGAGCTGGCCGTCTTCGGAATGCCTGCCAGATCCTCATAAACCAGGTCGACCGCTGCCTGCACCTTCGGGTTGAGGGTGGAATAGATCTTGTAGCCGCCGGTCAGGACCATCTTATAGACAATATTGTATTCATAACCAGTTTTTTCGCACAGATCGCTGACGACGTCGCGGATGACCTGATCTTCGAAATAGGAGTAATACTCTCCGTTCTCATCCGACTCTCCGCTCTTGTTCTGGAACACCAGCTCCTCGGCCACAGCCGCGTCATACTGCTGCTGGTTGATATAGCCCTGATCCAGCATCTCATAGAGGATGACCTTCTGACGCTGCTTGTTGTTTTCCGGGCTGATATAGGGGTCATAGAGCGAGGGGTTGTTGGTGATGCCGATGAGCGAAGCACATTCTGCCAGATCCAGATCCTTCACGTCCTTGCCGAAATAAACCCGCGAGGCGGACTGGACGCCGGAGCAGTTCTCACCCAGCGCGATGATGTTGAGGTACCACTCCATGATCTCACGTTTGGTATGCCGCTTCTCAAAATCAAGCGCGCGGAAGATCTCCACCAGCTTGCGGCGGACGGTGACTTCCTTTTCGCCCGTGAGATTCTTGATGAGCTGCTGGGTGATCGTCGAACCGCCGGCCTCACTCTTTCCGAGGAACATCTTGACGCATGCCTTGAGCGTCGTCACCCAGTCAACGCCCTGGTGGTCGTCGAAGCGCTTGTCCTCAATGGCGATACAGGCGTGGCGCAGATCGACCGGGATCTCGTCATACTTCACCCATGTCCGATTGGAGCCGCCGTAAAGCGTTTGCAGGACCATCTGCTCGCCCGTATCCGGGTCCTCGCAATAGATGACCGAGGTCTGATCCAGCGAAAAGCCCTCAACGGAAAAGTCCGTCTGCTTGGACAAATCGTTTTTGACATATACCGCGAACAGGCATACGAAGACGAGCGCTGTCAGAAATGCGACCAGAAGCATCGTTCCGATCACTTTCCCGATCGTGCCCCAGACGCGCCGCGCGCGGCTTTTGCCCGTGTTGCTTTGTGTTTTCGACATCCCGTGCCTCCATCATATCTTACATCTGCGTTGCGCAGACACAATACACCAACTTATTCTATGAAATGCATTATATCATATCTGTCAATTATTTTGGGAACAATTTGTAAATAACATGCAGACCTTTTTTTGCATGGGCCGAAGGGCCGGCCCATCTTTTCCCAGTTCAGATGCACGCGCGCAAATTTCTCTTGATTTTACGGCCGCGGCAGGGTAAAATATAGATGGAAACAAACAAGCGGAGGGTCACCTATGGAGCAGTACGGAGACGATTTTATCGTCATCACCGACGAAGACGGGAAGGAATACGAGCTTGAGGTCCTGTTGGCGTTTGATGTGGACGGCACACATTATCTTGCGCTTGTTCCGGCCGACGGCGGGGACGACGCGTCCGAGGAGGAGCTCGACGTCAGCATCCTGCGCTCGTCCGAGGAAAATGGCGAGACCATGCTCGACGCCATCGAGGACGATGCGGAGCTGGAGCGCGTATACAATCGGATGATGGAGCTGCTCTACGAGGAAGACGAAGAAGAAACCACCTGACGTTGTTCGATCCCCTGCGGGGTGCGTGACGGTTCCTCTTAAACCCACATTATAACAAAGGGATGCTGTACGTCCTCTGTCGATTGCAGGCCTCCCGCCCTCCGGCTTATGTCCGGGCCGCGGATGTTGGAAGCAGTGAAGCAGCGGAGAGGCAACCCACCTGCCCATTCGTGCAGGTTATAATTGGATCCGCACGGCTTCTGCGGGGTTTGCAGATCCCGGGAGCGCTGCACACGGTGCAGCGCTCCTTTTTGTCTGTCCGGTCAGCGTAAAATTAAGTCTTGCATACGGGCTGATTTTTCTGTATAATATCGGGAGTATTGCCGAACGGCATTCCCGGTATCGACAGTTCAGATCACATTTTTTGAGAGGAATGATTCCAGATGAGCGCTTCCCGCGAAAAAATCCGGCGCAAAGAGTTCGCTTCCACGCAGACCGGTGGAGCAGCTGAACAGAAAACTGCCGGCAGCCCCCTGAAAAAGGTGTTTGCCGTTTTGGGGATCGTGCTTGCCGTGTGTGTCGTCGTGTTCTTCACGCTGATGATGACAGGCTTCTTTGCCACGCACAGCACTGCTGCCGTCGCCAGCGGCCACAAGCTCACTCCTGCGACCGTCAACTACTTCTACCGCACCAGCTACCAGAACATGGCCAAGCAGTACGGCGACTATCTCAGTATGTTCCTCGACCCCAACAAGTCCCTCTCCCAGCAGTATTTTGATGAGGAAAGCGGCCGTACCTGGGCTGATTATCTGATCGATCAGGGGCTGGACTCCGCCGCCGCCATCTACGCGGTCAAGGATGAGGCTGTCCGGAACGGCTTCACGCTCTCCGAAAGCGATAAGTCTTATATCGACGCGATGATCTCCTCGCTGCAGACTTCCGCGGCCGCCCAGGGCGTCAGCGTCAACGCTTATCTTGCATCCATGTACGGCACAGGCTGCAACCTCAAGTCCTACCGCAGCTATCTGGAGGACTCCATGCTCGTCTCCAGCTATGACCAGAGCATTTCCGACAGCTTCACCTATACCGATGAGCAGATTGCAGCCGAGTATGAAGCCAATCCTGACAGCTACGACACTGTCACCTACCGTCTGTACCCCATCACCGACTCTACCTTCGGGGATGTTGAGGACGTGAAGGATCTGGAAGGCATGAAGCAGACCATGGCCTCCGAGATGGCCGATCAGTCCTCCGGCGATGAGGCCGCCTTCATCCGCCTGGCTGAGGAGAATGCGCCTGAAAGCACCAAGGAGACCTATGTCGACGAGAGCGCCACGCTCCACGCCAATGTCTCCAAGGCCAGCACACCGGCGGCGCTTGCCGACTGGCTGTTCGAGGCTGCCCGTGCTGAGGGCGACACGACCTATGTTTCCACGGACACCGGAACATACTATGTCGCATACTTCCTCTCCCGGCAGGACAATGACATCTATTTGCCGACGGTCCGTCACATCCTCATCAGCGTTGCAGCTGATGCCGACGATGCAGCCGACGCCGCCGCGAAGGAGAAGGCCGAGGGTCTGCTTGATCTCTTCAACTCCACCGATCCCAGCGCAGAGTCCTTTGCGCAGCTTGCCATTGCAAACTCCGAGGACACCGGCACTGCTTCCAACGGCGGCCTGTGTGAAAACGTCGCCCCCGGTCAGATGGTTGCAGAATTCAGCGACTGGTGCTTCGACGAGAGCCGTCAGCCCGGCGATACCGGTATCGTCCGCACCTCCTACGGATATCATGTGATCTACTTCGATCACCTCAGTGAGGAAACCTACCGCCACATGCTCGTTGAGGACGCGCTGCACAGCGCCGACTACAACGCATGGGCTACCGAAGCCACAAAGGACGCTTCCGTCGAAAAGAATGCGTTCGGCATGCGCTTCGTCACGAAATAATCTTCAGAACGCGGAATGAAAATCCCTCTGAACGGCAACAATCCGTTCGGAGGGATTTTTTATGAAACGACACGGATTCTGGCCCTGCGCATGCGCGGGTCTTGCGGCTGGGCTGCTCAACGGCTTCTTCGGTGCCGGAGGCGGCATGCTGCTGGTGCCGATGCTGACCCGATTTGCAAAGCTTGCTGGCAAAAAGGCATTTTCCACCGCCATCGCGGTCATGCTCCCGCTGAGCATACTGTCTATCGTGATCTATGCGCTGGGCGGAGCGCTTCCCCTGCACGCGTCGGTCCCCTATCTGATCGGCGGCGCCGCAGGCGGCACGCTCGGCGGGCTGCTGTTCCGGCGCGTATCGGCGGGGTTCCTGCATACAGCGCTGGGGATCGTGATCCTGTTTGGAGGCGTGCGGCTGATCCTATGCTGAACGACGTGTTATCTGCGGTCGCCGGTCTGCTGTGCGGGATCCTATCCGGCTTCGGGATCGGAGGCGGCTCTCTGCTGATGGTTTGGATGACAGCGGCGCTATCCATGCAGCAGACACAGGCGCAGGGGATCAATCTGCTCTACTTTTTGCCTACCGCCGTGCTTGCCCTCGTGTTTCACGCGAAAAACAGGCAGATCGTCTGGCAAGCAGTATGGCCCGCAGTGCTGGCCGGACTCTGCTCCGCTGCAGCAGGCGCGATACTTGCCCAGCACGTCTCCGATACGCTCCTGCGCAGGCTGTTTGGATGTTTCCTGATCCTCGTGGGCGCTGAGGAGATCTTCTTCCGAAGCAAAAAAGCAGACAGTTCCAATCGCTGAGCAAGGAAGGTGCAGGCCTTTTTCTGCCTGCGCCTGCCTTGTTTCATGCAAACCACGCCAATAACCGAACTTGAGGGGAAACGGAAATAAGCCTCCTGTCTTTCTATTTACATAATTTTTATTATGTTGATTTATCCTTTGTCTTTCGACGATCATATATAATAACATAATATTTTTTACGTAAACTTTACTGTATGTGCAGGAGCCGTTCCGGTTTTCCGTTCCGCCCAGGCGCATAGCTTCCCGGTTCTGTTTTTGGGCGAGCTTTCCGCTGTTTTCCCGGCCGTTCCGGTTCAGACGCGGGGCATTTTCCTGTACACAGACGCAAATCTCGCCCGCCGCAGATGATTGCGGCGGGCGGCGGATTCAGAACAGGCCCATAAACCGGTTTCCGGCCGGAGGCGGATTGGATTCGATCTCAGACTGGACCCATGTATTGCCGCATGCGCGGCACGAACAGACGGTTTTATACTTGATCCGGTTCACACTTTGGGAGACGGTCGTGGAGCGTCCCACATATTTTCTCTTCCGGAGCAGCTCATAAAGCAGCCGCAGCGGGAACAGGCCGATCCAAAGGAAAAGGTCCACGATCCACCACCACCAGCCGATCAGAAGCCACCAGAGGCAGCCGTGACGCTGCTCACGGTATTTCGACCTTGTCTTTGTTGCGCTGACTGCGCCCACGTCCTCTTTGAACAGCTGCGTGGTGACATCGGCTGCACCGCAGTGCGGGCAGGTCAGACGCGGTATAGGCGCACGATATGGCGCGGGCCGCTGCACGGGCTGCTCCACGATCAGATCTTCACTCCGGATGAGCGGTTTCGGAGCCTCACGGACGAGTGTCTGCGCGGCGAGCGGCTCCTGTTCCGGCTCGGGCCGGAGCGGCTGGGCAGGCTGCGGAGCGGCCGCATACAGCGGGCAGCCGCATGAGGAACAGAACGTATCGTTCCGATCCACCGGCGCACCGCAGGAGATACAGTATGGCATGCTCAGTGACCTCTTTCATTCAGAATAAACGCGGCCTGCCGCAGCAATTTCCGCAGCGGCAGGCCATACGTGTGCTTTGGGTCTATTCTCCCTCGTCCGTTGCAAGGTTCGTGATATTGTCACGCTTGGCACAGAACTGGCAGAGTCTGGTGCGGTTGGCAGCGATCGCCTGTTCCACGGAGCCTGTGGTGAGGGTGTCCGAACGGTTCAGCGCCTGGCAGTCGGGATCGGTGTGATAGACATGGCCAAAGGGAGACCAGAAGACGTTTTCCGTGATGGTGTTCACGGCCTCCTGCTTCTGTTCGGCAGAGACAGGGTTCCAGTCAAAGCTGAACAGGCCGCCGATCAGAAGCGCGATCACCGCGACGACGGTCGCAACGACCTTGGTCTTCTTGTCGGCGTTTTTGTTCGTGAGCACAAGGATGATGAACGGGATAAACGCAAACGCGCAGACGATCAGGCCCATATTGTTCCAGAGCCAGAACTTGAGCTTGTTCTTCTCGGAAACAGGGTCGATGTGGTTGGCTTTCTTCCACAGCTGAGAGCCAATGATGACACAGACCAGATCCAGCACCAGCATAACGATCAGCTGCGCCCGGGAGGACATGAACGGAAGGTTGATCTTGCCGACCAGGATCAGGACCGCAAGGACTTCAAACGCGATTGCGACCAGCCAGAGAATGACTGCGCCGATGCGCAGGCCCTTGGCATTGCCGACGGGAGCGGACTGCTTCACTTTCTTCTCCTGCGGCGCTTCCGTGTCCGCAGCGGCAGGCTTCACCTTTTTGCCGACTGCTTCGCCGGAATCGGCGGAGATGATCTTCTTCTCTTTCTTTTCTTCCATAGTTTTCACCTCTGTGATTGAATTGAGGGTTTTTCTGTTTCCTATTATAGCGGGCTTTGCGCGTTTTTCAAGTGTTTTGAACGATTCCCGGATATCTGTGCTTTTTTTCTTGACGAATGGGATTTTTTGTCGCAAAATAGAGTTGTACAAACAAAACGCGAAAGGAAGTCTGTTTATGGACCTCAATCAACTGATGAACACCATGCTCTCCAGCGAGAGCGTTGAGAGCATCGGCAAGCGCACAGGTGCTGACCGCAGCGCTGTCACAAGCGTGCTTGCCAGCGTCCTGCCGCAGCTGCTTTCCGGCGCAAACAGCCAGGCGCAGGATGAGACCACCGGCTTTGCCCAAGCGCTTGCCCAGCACCAGGGGGCTGATACCTCTTCCCTGTCCTCGTTTATCGCAAACGCGGATGAGCAGGATGGCCTCGGGATCCTCGGCCATCTGCTTGGGGGCAACGCCGCACAGACTGCCTCTGCTGTCTCCGCCAACACAGGCGTCAGCCAGAACCAGACCAGCTCCATCATGTCGCTGGCAGCTCCCCTGATGATGAGCCTGCTGGGACAGCAGACCAATGCCTCGCAGCAGTCAGCCTCCGGCATCACGAGCCTCATGGGTTCGCTCCTGTCCGGTGTCGATTCTGGCAGCATTATCTCCGGAATCCTTGGCGCCGTCTCCACGGATACCTCCTCTGAGACTGCCCCTGCCGCAGGCTCCACCGGCAAAAAGAAAAAGAAGAAGGACGCTGAAGCGACCGGACTGCTTGGCATTCTGAAAAAGCTCTGGGGTTAAGCCTGCTCCACATGTTCCGTCAGCCACGCGCGCATTTGCTCCAGTCCCTCCGGGGACAGAGGAAATACGCGCGTGTCCTCTATTTCGCTCTTTTCGTAGCAGTACTCGCCGTGCCAGACCTCCGCTTTCATGGAGCTTTGGTCGTTATCGACTTCCTTGGGCGTCTTCATGGTGATATCCGGTGTGACGCGGAAGCGCATCCGGCCAAAGCTCCCGGAAAAAATATTGTTGTTCTCAAAGCTGTGCAGCACCGGCAGAAACAGCGGTTCGCACGCAGGTTCGTTCATGAGCTTGCCTCCTGTTTTTTGCTCATTATAGCATACCGCTTTCCGCGGGGCAAGAATTGACACGGCGGCGCCGGTATGTTATTTTGTACGGCAGTAACTGCTGTGCAGAGATCCTTCGGGTGGTGAAAAGATGAAAACACAAACGCGCGGGAGCCTGCTTCTGCTGCTGTGCGCGGCGATCTGGGGCGCGGCCTTTACGGCGCAGAGCGCCGGTATGGCTTATGTGGGCCCGTTTACCATGGGCGCTGCAAGGTTCTTTCTGGCGGGGCTCGTGCTGCTGCCGGTCATTGCCGTGCTCGACCGCAGCGGACTGTCCGCAAACCGTCCAACGGATCGGAGCAGCCGCCGGGCGCAGCTGCGGGCCGGACTGACCTGCGGGGTGCTGCTGTTTGCGGCGTCCAGCCTGCAGCAGCTGGGACTTCTGACCACCAGCGCCGGGAAATCCGGGTTCATCACCGCGCTCTATCTGATCTTCGTACCAATCATCGGACTATTCACAGGCAGAAAGCCGCCGGGCGTGCTGCTCGTCTGCGTGCCGCTGGCGCTTGCCGGACTGTATCTGCTGTGCGTGAAGGGTCGCCTTTCGCTTGTTCCGGGCGACTGGCTGACGCTCGGGTGCGCAGTGATCTTCACGGTGCACATCTGCTACATCAGCGCCGTTTCGCCGCATGTGGACTGCGTGCGGCTGAGCTGCCAGCAGTTTTTTGTCTGCGCGGCGCTCTGCGCTGCGGTCATGGTGATCACGGAGACACCAAGCTGGGCCGCGCTCGCACAGTGCTGGCTGCCGATCGTATATGCCGGCGTCTGCTCCGGCGGCATCGGATACACGCTGCAGATCATCGGTGAGCGCGATGTCCCGCCTGCAATTGCTTCCCTCCTGATGAGCCTGGAGTCGGTATTTGCGGCACTGTTCGCATGGATCCTGGCGGGCGAACGGCTGAGCACGCAGGAGCTGGCAGGCTGCGCACTGATGTTTACGGCGATCCTTCTTTCGCAGCTTCCGCCGCGGGCAGGCGTTTCAACATCATAATTCCGAAATCTTCCAGTTTATTTCCGTGCGTGAAGCAAATACTACGCAAGGATCAAAAAACCACAAAACTGGAGGAAATCTGATATGAAACGTGCATGGATTCTGACTTTGATCGCATGCCTGATCTGCGCGTCGCTCAGCGCGTGCGCCGGTACGATCTACCCTTACAGCGATGGCTATTCCAACGTCTCCACCACCGACAATGGCTATGTGAACGGGACGAACGACCGCGGCATGAACCGCACGGACAGCTATGGCACGACCGGGCAGAACGGCATGGGCAGCGCCGCCAACGGCTCGACAGGGTATAATGCCTACGGCACCTACGGGGCCGACGGTTACAACCGCTGGAATGGGACGAACGGTTCGGCAACGAACGGCTACAATGACCGCGGCACAGGCATGAACCGCACCAGATAATAAACTAAACCGATCCCGGCGGGCTGCAGTCCGCCGGGATCCTTGCGTCAGTTGAGCGCTCCTGCTCAGCGCAGGCGGATATTCTCGTTCAGCTCCTCGCGCATGCGGATGGCCGCACGTCTGGCATCGTCCTGATATGTCTCACCATCGCGTCCGGTCAGCCGGTGCGCGTTGAGGATCGAACGGCCGGCGATCACGCAGGCGCCCTGCCCCAGCGCGTCGAACGCAAGCGCGGCTTCGCGGGCGCTTGCGCCCTGTGCGCCGAAGCCCGGAACAAGGAAGAACAGGCGGTCGTATTTCTGGCGGAGCGTCTGGAGCACATGCGTGTTCGTAGCGCCGACAGCAATGCCGAGCTCGCTGTAGCCGCCAGAGGAAAACAGGCCCGTGCTCCAGCGCATGGCAAGATCCGCCATCACCTGGTTCACCACCCGGTCTCCGGAGAGCAGATCCTGCACCTCCTTGGCCGATCGGTTGGAGCTGCGCGCCACAATGAAAACATTCTTTCCAAACTGGCAGTAACCGACAAATGGCGCCACGGCGTCTGTCCCGAGAAAGCCGTTCATCAGGACGCCGTCGCAGGCATAAGGCGTAAATGACGCCTCTCCCACCTGGATCTTTCCGAAGCAGGCTGCCGCCATGGACTCCGCGGTCGTCCCGAGATCCTCACGCATGAGATCCAGCAGCACATAGTATCCCTTTTCCGCAGCATAGGACAGCACATCCTGCATCGCAGCAACGCCGTCTGCGCCAAGCGCTGCGAAGCAGCCGCTCACCACGCTCACGGCGGGCACGACGTCGCAAAGTGCATCCAGAATGCCGAAGCAGAAGCGGCGATATGCCTCCGCAGCGGCCCGGAGCGTGCTGCCGTATTCTTTTTTGGCATCCTCCTTGATGAACATCGGCAGATCGTTCACGGCAGGACACAGCGCGGCCATGCTTGGGTTTTTGAATGCGCGGATACGCGCTTGCAGTGCGTCGATGGACATAACGCTCCCCCCTTCTGTCTATCAGTATACCACAGCTTATCGCGCCCGGATGAATTTTTTACAAACTTTTTCCGTGTTTTTTTCTGCAACAGTCGGGCAAGCTATCTGCGGAGGGAGATGATCCGATGCAGGTGAAGAACTTTCTTCTGACCATGGGCGCCGGCATAGCCGTCGGCGCGCTCGGCGTGATGATGCTGCCGAAGGACAGCGGCGTCTACCGCGCCGCAAAGGATACCGCATCCGCCATCCAGCAGGAAGCGGAAAAAGTTGCGCAGGACACATTCTGCAAGGGCTGATTTCCTGCTGGAAACGCCGGCCGCATGACGCGGCCGGCGTTTTTGCATGCTGTGCTCAGAGCGCGCGGTATGCCGCTTCCACATCCCGGCAGAGATGATCCAGTGCGGTACGGAAAAAAGCTTCCCCACGCTCGTATGTCGCATCACGCGGATCGAAGATCACGCTGTCGCTCTCCGGCTTCCCCGGGCGGAAGACAGAGCTGTCCGCAATTCCCCAGTCGGTATATTTAAGCGGCACATCCCGCGGCGGAAGCTCGCTGAGCTGCACGCTGCTGCCGGCCAGATAGCACATCAGGGACGTTTCGACCAGCGTTCCATGGCCGAAATCCGGTTCCGGCTCGCCGTCCGGGCAGATATTTGCAAAAGCGTACATCACGCGGCTGTCCGTCTCATTGGAAAACTCCACTGCAAGCCGTTTGAGCGACGCGATCTGCCCCGAGGCGCCGTGGCCGTTGACGATCACGATGAGCTTATAACCGTGCTGAACAAGCATCCGCAGGTGCTCCCGCACGGTGACGGCGAACATGTCTTCACGGGCATAGTAGCTTTTCATGCTGTTTTTCGGCAGATCCATGCCGAGCACATACATGGATTCCGGGTGCTCAAAGCCTTTGTTTTCCAGGATATAGGCAGGACGCTCCCGCTCCGTGCCGAGAAACAGCGTCGGCGCCACCACGCCGCCCACACGCTCGGCTGCGCCGCGGGCCAGCGCCTGGGCGATCAGCGGATCCGTTCCGTACGGCATTGCGGGTCCATGCCATTCCAGCGGCCCGACCGGCAGATAGACGATGGAAACGCGTCTCTGCTCCTCCAGGATCTCACCCGGGCGAAGATACTCCATTTGAACTGTTCTCATGTTACATGCCTCCTGTCGGGAATTGACCCGTTCAAGTCTTTTCCCTGTTTTTCTTCCCGGTGCTTCCGGGACGCGCTGTCAGTGAAACAGCTGATACGGGATTCCGCGCCGTCGGAACGGCTCCGGGAACACATGTGGAACATCCTGCTCCGGAAACTCCGGCGCATACGTTTTGCCGACCATTTCATATTTTGCGCCGGCCGCACGGTTATATGGAAGCAGATCCACGCGCACAAGGTTTCTGCTGCCGGCGACGAGCCGTGCAGCTGTTTCAAAGTGCTCCGGTTCATCATTCACGCCCGGGATAATGGGCATGCGGAGGATAAACGGCGTGCTGCCCCCCGCCAGCATCTGCACATGACGGAGGATCGGCTCCTGCGGAACGCCGGTGAAATGCAGATGCTTTTCCGGATCGGAGACCTTCCAGTCCATCAGGATCAGCGCGCATGTGCGCATGGCCTCCTGAAACACGCAGTCGTCCGCATAGCCGCTGGTCTCGACTGCCGTGTGGATCCCGGACATCCTGCGGATGGTCTCTGCAACGAACGGCCATTGCATCAGCGGCTCTCCCCCGGAAAAGGTCACGCCGCCGCCGGACGACATGTAGACATCCGCGTCCTTCTGCAGGCGCGCGGCGAGCTCCTCCGTCTGCCACAAGACGCCGCAGATCCTCCTGCAGCCGGACCGGCAAGCCGGAATACACGCACCGCAGAGGGTACACCGATCCGGGTGGCGGCAGACACGCGCGCATGCGCCGCAATGCGTGCACGAGGCGCGGCTGATCATCAGTTCCGGCTCCGGGCTCTGACCTTCCGGATTGTGGCACCACTGGCAGCGCAGCGGACATCCCTTGAGAAAGACCGTCGTCCGGATGCCTGGACCGTCAAAGACGGCAAATTCTTTTATATCAAAAACGACGCCGGTCATACCTGCAGCTCCGCACGGCGGATGATGTGATCCTGGTAGCATTTGTCCAACTCCACAAAATAGCCGCTCCAGCCCCACACGCGGACGATCAGACTGCGGTGATTCTCCGGATGCTGCTGCGCATCAAGCATTTGCGCGCGGTTCACGGTATTGAGCTGCATCTGATGTCCGCCGCGGCGGATGAACAGCTGCACGAGCTGAGCGACCTTTGTTACGGACTCGCTCTGGGAGAACACGCTGCTGGAAAACTCGATGGTCAGCGGGCCGCCGTTGATCGCCCGGCCCAGGTGCGGCTTCGTAAAGGATTTGATGAGCGAGACCGGGCCGTTCAGACGGATATTCAGCGACGGCGCATAGTTGGCCGGAAGCGGAACGCCCGCTTCCCGGCCGTCGGCGGTCGCACCGAGCGCGTTCGCATGGAAAATATAGTACATAGCCGAGCCCGTGCCTGCGCGGACCCGTCCGCCGCGTGCGTTGCGCAGCTCCTGGACAGCATCAGAAAGCGTGTCGAGAAGCCAGACTGCATATTTGTCCGCACGGTCATCGTCATTCCCCATCTTCGGGCAGTGGTTTTTCAGACGGTCATGCAGCGTGTCGAAACCCACAAAATCACAGTCCAGCGCCTGCAGAAGCGTTTCCGGCGCCACATCTCCGCGAAACACGGTCTCCTCTACGGCAGCCAGCATATCGGCGGCCGGAGCAAGGCCGGTGCCATGCAGACCCCAGTTGTTGTAGCGGCTGCCAAGGGATATATCCCGTCCCTGCTCAAGACAGCCCTCAAAAAACAGGGAAAGGAACGGAGATGGAATGACATAAAGGGAGGCCCGCTCAGCAACGCACGTCTGCGCGCAGCGGAAGATCGCGTTTCTGAGGCGTTCCTTCAGCTCCTCCATATCCCGGCAGTCCGGAAGATCCTGACGGATCACCTGATCTGTGAGGTTTGCAAGCGGGACCGCGCCGATATTGGGGATCTCCATGGCACGCTTTGGGATGATGAATTCCCAGCAGGCCGCCATGGCATAATTCCGCGCGTCCTTCAGCGCATAGCCCAGCGCCTCAAGCGCCGGGATCGCCACGTCGTCGTTTTCATACTGCGGGAAGCCAAGCCCGAGTTTTGTGAGCTCCGTTCCCTTTTCAAAGATCCGAAGCGGCGTATCGGCACTGACACGCAGATTGATCTTCGGGTCGATGAGACGCAGCTCTCCGCATGCCTCCAGACACAAGTCGGACAGAAGATTATAGCCGTCCGTCCCCTCGGGCGTCACGCCGCCCAGGACGATGCTCTGCCCGTTGTCACCCTGCTGCATGCCCGGATAGAGATCGCTGTCGCGGTTCGTGGAGAGGAAGAACGCCTCAAGGAGCATGAAGGCATGCTCCTGCGTCTCGCGTCCGTTCTCAAGATCAGCACGCAGATACGGCATCATGTACTGGTCAAAACGTCCAAGCGTATTGTGATACTCCCCTTCGCACCACATGGCAAAGTGGAGCACGCGGAGCGACTGCAGCGCCTCGCGGAACGTCCGCGCGCCGTACGCCGGAACGCGGCAGAGCGTTTCTGCGATCTCGGTCAGTCCCTTTGCGCGGGCCTCGGACGCATAACGCGCCGTCAAATCAAGCACAGCGTCGATGGCCATACGCATGGCCCGGTGATAGGGACTGTCTGTCAGTCTGGAACGGAAGCTGAGCAGTCCGTCTCGGATCACCGATTCATAATCCGGGGACAGGTTGCTGACATTTCCCAGCTCGTGGATATAATGCTCTGAACGGATAGCCTCCCATTCTGCGTCCGTATAGATCATGGGCAGATTCGGAACCGTCCGGGTAAAGGCGATCAATTCATCCGGAAAAAAGAACGGAGTTTCCATGTCGAGCGCCGTCTTCAGCCGCAGCGCGGTACGCGCATAGTCTGGCAGAGACGGCTCCCGGTACGGAAGCTCCATGTTCTCAGGAAGTGTGATCCGGGCAGCATGATGCTGCTTTTCCCACATGTATTCCTTCTGGCGGCGGATTCGTTCGTTCATAACGGTCCCCTCCAGGCTGCGAAAGCCCGCAGCCACATTTCTTTTTATGATTCTGTATTTTATCACACGACCAAGGCATTGTCCAGATGATTCCAGCAAAGAGGGACGGCTTTTCACGCGATCATGCGAGGCACGTCAAAGCGGCATGGAAAACCGCCGCAGGCAAAGCCGCAGCGTATGTACCCCATCCTCCGCCGCTTACGCGGCAACCGGCAAGGATGGCCGGCAAGAGGCCGCCGGTTCGTACCGATCCATTCCGCAGCAAAACAAAACGAGGGAGTCGAAAGACTCCCTCGTTTGTTTGGTCCGAGTGACTGGATTCGAACCAGCGGCCTCTTGAACCCCATTCAAGCGCGATACCAAACTTCGCTACACCCGGATAGCTG
>CADCOJ010000194.1 GCA_902803075.1 Oscillospiraceae bacterium
CCAACTGGCTTCATATCCGTTGCCGTTGAAAATGATGCGCCGGTGCTGGCTGAGCGATGTGCGGATACGCGCGTGCAGCGCGGCGTCAAAGTCCTCCGCACCCTCCAGCTCATCCGCAAAGCGGCGGAGCTCCTCAGCCATGATGGTGTTGAGCGCAATGTTGGAGCCGGCGATCGACTGGCTTGAACCGAGCATACGGAACTCGAACTTATTTCCGGTGAAGGCAAGGGGAGAGGTGCGGTTGCGGTCGGTGGTATCCTGCGGGATGCTGGGCAGCACGTCCACACCGATGCGCAGGCGGCTGCGCTGGCGGTCCTCATAGCCGGTGTCGGCAATGATCGACTCAACGATGTCTGTCAGCTCGCTGCCGAGGAAGATCGACACAACTGCGGGAGGCGCTTCCTGCGCGCCGAGGCGGTGGTCGTTGCCGGCAAAGGCAACGGTGGAGCGCAGAAGCTCCTGATAATCGTCGATGCCGGCGATGAACGCTGTGAGGAACAACAGGAACTGGGCGCTCTGGCTGGGCGTACGGCCCGGCGAAAGGAGATTTTTCCCCGTGTCGGTGCAGAGCGACCAGTTGTTGTGCTTGCCGGAGCCATTGACGCCCGCAAAGGGTTTTTCGTGCAGCAGGCAGACAAGCCCGTGCTTGTCTGCGACCTTTTTCATGACCTCCATGGTCAGCTGGTTCTGATCGCAGGCGGTGTTGCAGTCGCAGTAGACGGGGGCCATCTCATGCTGACTGGGAGCAACCTCATTGTGCTTTGTCTTGGAATAGACGCCGAGCGTCCAGAGCGTCTCATCCAGCTCCTTCATAAATGCCGCCACGCGCGGACGGATGGAGCCGCAGTAGTGGTCGTCGAGCTCCTGCGTTTTGGGCGGCTTTGCGCCAAAGAGCGTCCTGCCGCACAGACGCAGATCCTCGCGGCGCAGGTAAAGCTGCTTGTCGATCAGAAAATATTCCTGTTCAGCGCCGACCTGCGGCGTGACTTTCCTGGTCTGTGTGTCTCCGAACAGACGCAGGATGCGCACGGCCTGGCGGCTGAGCGCCTCCATCGAGCGCAGCAGGGGCGTTTTTTTGTCGAGCGCATCGCCGGAGTAGGAACAGAAGACTGTCGGGATGTAGAGGCTGCCGTCTTTGATAAAAGCGAAAGAGGTGGGGTCCCACGCGGTATAGCCGCGCGCTTCAAACGTTGCACGCAGGCCGCCCGAGGGGAACGAGGATGCGTCCGGTTCACCGCGCACGAGCTCGCGGCCGGAGAAATCCATGGTGATCCCGCCGCCGGGCGCCGGGGTGAGGAAGCTGTCGTGCTTTTCTGCAGTGAAGCCTGTCATGGGCTGGAACCAATGGGTGAAGTGCGTGGCGCCGCGTTCGAGCGCCCACTGCTTCATGCCGGCTGCAATCTCATTGGCCACGTCCAGCTTAAGATGATGCCCGTTCTGCAGACAGTCCCGCCATGCGCGCATGGCCTCCGGCGCAACATACTGCTCCATGGCTTGCTCGTTGAACACGCAGCTGCCGAAGAGCTCTGGGATACGGTTTGCGGAATTTTCCATAGTAAGGTCCTCCTTGTGCGATTGCTTGCGCGGGATCAGTTGAGGCTGATCTCCCCGCCGTTGAACAGCGCCTGCACACGCGCGCGCAGCGGCGCGAGCGCAGGGCTGGTGAGACTGGAGCTGTCGGTGATATACTGCGCAGCGGCGGCCTGCGCCTGCCGCAGCGTGTCAAGATCCATCTGCAGGCTTGCCACCTTCAGAAGCGGCAGGCCATGCTGACGGCTGCCAAAGAAATCGCCTGGGCCGCGCAGCGCGAGATCCTGTTCCGCGATCCGGAAGCCGTCGTTCGTGGCGCACAGCGCCTTGAGCCGTGCCTGCGTCTCGGCGTTCCGGCTGGAGGAGAACAACACGCAGTACGACTGCGCGCCGCCCCGTCCGACGCGGCCGCGAAGCTGATGAAGCTGGCTGAGGCCGAAACGGTCCGCGTTTTCAATGACGATGAGCGTCGCGTTCGGAACGTCCACGCCGACCTCAACGACCGTCGTGGCAACGAGGATGTCGGTCTCGCCGGCCGCAAAACGTGTGAGTGCGTCGTCCTTTTCCGGACCCTTCATCTTCCCGTGCAGAAGCCCTACGCGCAGATCGGGGAATACGGTCTTTTCAAGCGCCTCCGCCCAGGATTCGGCGGATTTGAGCGTGCCGTCCTCACTGTCCTCCACGGCCGGGCAGATGACATAGACCTGGTGGCCCTCGCTGCATTGGCGGCGGATGAACGCATGGATCCGGCTGCGCATCGACTCGTCCACAAGATAGGTCTCCACGCGCCTGCGGCCGGGCGGAAGTTCGTCAAGGATCGAAACATCCAGATCACCGTAGGCGATCAACGCGAGCGTGCGCGGGATCGGCGTGGCCGACATGACCAACAGATGCGGGCAGTTGCCCTTGGCTGTAAGCTGCGTGCGCTGTGCCACGCCGAAGCGGTGCTGTTCATCTGCGATGACGAGCCCAAGCCGTTGGAAGCGGACATTCGCGCTGATGAGCGCGTGGGTGCCGACGACCAGTTGGGCAGATCCATCTTCTATGGCGGAGAGCGCCGCACGCTTTGCGGCGGCTCCCAGGGAGCCGGTCAGCAGGATGATCTTTACACCGAGCGGCCCAAGCAGCCCTTCCAGCGTCCGCGCATGCTGCTCGGCCAGGATCTCAGTAGGCGCCATAAAGGCCGCCTGGCGGCCGTTTTTCACGGTGCACCAGCATGCCGCAGCCGCGACCACAGTCTTGCCGCTGCCAACGTCTCCCTGCAGCAGGCGGTTCATCGGACGCCCGGAGGAGAGGTCATGCAGTACTTCATTCACCGCGCGCCGCTGCGCGCCGGTGGGCGGAAAGGGGAGCGCGGACCAGAACCGGTCGAGCACATCCGTGCGGTACGGATCGGTGTGAACGTCCGTACGTTCGGCGCGGAGCATGGAAAGCCCTGCCGAGAAGATGAAGAACTCTTCAAAAACGAGACGCCTGCGGGCGTCGGTCAGTTCCTGCTGTGACTGCGGCGCGTGGATGGCGCGGTAGGCCTGCTTCACGCCGCACAAGCCGTATTCCATGCGGACCTGCGCGGGAAGGATCTCCGGCAGTGCGTCAGCCGCGGCGGCAAGCGCCTGCTGCACACAGGAGACGAGCATCGTGTTCGTTACACCGGCTGTGAGCGGATAAATAGGCAGGATGCGTCCGGTGACTGCGCCGGGCTTGGACACCGGCTCAAAGACAGGATTTGTCACCTGCGCGCCGTAGTCGTCAGCAAGTGCGCCGTAAAAAAAGTATTCCTCTCCATAGTGGAGCTGATCCTTCAGATAAGGCCGGTTGAAAAACACAAGCTTCAGACGTCCGGTCGCGTCAGCAACCTGGACGCGGGTGATGTCCAGCCCTTTGCGGATGCGGTGCAGCTGCGGCTGCGAGATGACCAGCGCGCGGAAGCACACAGGCTGCCCGGGCTGCAGCTCCTCAATGGGCACGAGCTGCGTGCGGTCCTCATAGCCCCGGGGAAAAAAGGCAAGCAGATCATAGAGCGTGCGGATCTGCAGCTTCTGCAGCTGTTTTGCACGCGCCGGGCCGATGCCGCGCAGCTCTGTCACAGGGGAAAACAGATCCATGATGCAAGCCTCCTTGTTTATTGTCTGATATTATACATAGAATGGCTTCTTCACGCAAGTAAAAAAACAGCGGGAGAAAACGAAAAACCCCCTCGAAGCAGGAGCTTCGAGAGGGATCATTCCTTCGCTTACGCCAGCTGATTCAGCTTGCGGGTGATCTGGCTCTTCTTGCGGGCTGCGTTATTCTTGTGAAGAATTCCCTTGCCGACAGCCTGATCGACGGACTTCACAGCGGCCTGATACGCCTGACCGGCGGCTTCCTTGTTGCCTTCCGCGACAGCAGCATCGAACTTCTTGAGCATGGTCTTGAGTGCGGAACGCTCCGCTCTGTTGCGCTCATTGTTCTCCTTGGAAATCAGAACTCTCTTCTTCGCAGACTTGATGTTGGGCATGACTACACCTCCTCCAACAGCAACTTGAGAAACGGATACCGTCTCATGCAGAAATACATTATAGCTGCCCGAGCTTGTAAAATCAATCCTTTTTTTCAAAAAAAACAAAAAAATTCCGAACCATCCTCCGGAATCAAGCTGTTTCTGCATACGCAGGGACATCCACACCATCCGTTCAGCAGCACGTCCGGATGACGGAACTGTAAAAATATAAAATTATGTTAACTAAATTATGTTTCCTGCCAAACTTATCTGGATAAAAAACAAAACCGGGAGAGGCGTGTCTGTCTGTACATTTTTTCTTGGAGCCGTCGGAGTTTTTCACATCTTCCACAGATTTGTCCACAGGTGTCTTTCTGAACTTTTTTGCGGAAAAATCGGTAACAAGGTTTCATTTCAAAAAATTATGTTACTGGAAACATGTATCGGATGGTGAAAACCGGAAAGGGGATCACCATGACACGAAACAGGCGCTGGATCAGAACTATCCCGTTTCCAAGCCGACGAAACAGCAGGTTCGGAAAAGGGCGGCAAAGCAGTTCAGGGAGGATTATCTGCGAATCCGGCCCGAAAGCGCAGAGGAGTTCAACGCCAAAAAGACGCAGAAGACATACGGTTGGTACACGGTGGCGCGGCTCCATCAGACAACAAGATGGTCGGAACTCCTGAAAAACTGGACTTGCCTGTATCCAGCAGCCGCGGCGGGCCAGACAGCCCGCCGCAGTTGAAGGTGAAGGTCATTTCGGATTATGGATTTGAGGATGGATGATCTGCCGGACGAATGTCTGCTGCTGAATCTTTTCGCATGCGTGGGAAAATGATCAAAGCCACGCCTCCGCCTGCCATGAGCTGCGGTTCATCCCCACGTGCGTGGGGCAGATGGCTTCGTTGGTCTTCTGGCTGTATGTTTCTTCCGGTTCATCCCCACGTGCGTGGGGCAGATCCGGTCACGGCGATGTCCACATACGTCTGCACCGGTTCATCCCCACGTGCGTGGGGCAGATTAGCCCGCGATCCCGGCCCAAGCAGAAGGCAGGTCACCGAGGAGACGGGAACAGGGATCTGACCGTCTTCCCGAATCACGAGAATGGAAGAATCATTCTGTTCGATGATCGCATGTTCAAAATACAGATAGCTGATGCTGTCCCGCAGCTTTGGGAGTTCGTGCAGGTCCTTCGGCATGTTTATCCTCCCGCCAGGAGCAGCATGCCGAGGCCATAGGCCTTTCCGGGGCCGATGCCTTCCCGGAATGAGCGACGGAAAGCATCTGCATCCGTAATGACCAGATGGCCGTCATAGCACCATGCGTCCACAGTCAGTCTGCCTCCGCGCTCCGCGGGGTGCACCGCCGTCTTCTTTTCGCCGGGCGTTTCCTGAACGGAGAGGATACGGAAACCGCCTTGCTCCGCTTTGCGTTCCAGCCAGGCAAGCCGCTCCTCCTGCGTACGGAGCGCTCTGCGGCGGCTGTTTTTCGCGCCTTCCTCCGCCACTTTTTTGAAGGGAGCGGTCAGGAGCTGGAAGCTGTAAACCTGTCCGGCTTCCATCGACGCCAGCCAAAAGCTCAGTTCACGCTGGGCGACCGGTCCCATCCCGGGGAACAGACGTTCCGGGTTGACGGGTTGTTCTGAATACAGATACAATTCCGCGAATACACCACGAATCCGGGAACGGTACAGAAGATCGGCATGCTTCCGATCCGTTCCGAAAAAACCGGTCACCATGCGGTGCATTTTCTGACTGTCATGCAGCGCGGCGCGAACATTCGGGCTGGACAGCGGAAGTTTCAGTTTCGTCAGGTACATGACGGCCCCTCCTTGATGATTCCTCTCCATACCCTGCGGCGCGCAAAACCTCGATCCGCATCCAGCAAATCATCCGGCCTGGACAGACTGGCAAGGCTGTCGTCTGCCAGCTCCGTCTCAAAGGGCATGGGAAACACGGCCCTTTCCGCTGGAGGATAGCGCCGCATGGCCTCTGTCAGCCCGGAATATGCCGGACATGCGCACTCCAGCACCGGGCGCGAGGGAACACAGGCCTTTCTGCCCAGATACAGGCACCATTTTGGCTCCTTCAGGGCTGCGACGAGACGGTCGTGCCAGCGCTCGTCCGTTTCCAGAAAGACGGTGAAGCAGGCATCCTGGAGATAGGAGCGTTCGGAAATCAACGTATTCCCGGTGGATTTCGGTTTCCCATCCGCATTCAGGAGCGGAGATCCCGTTACCGTCTGAAAATCGACGAAACGTTCACCCGGCCGATCCGCCCGGACTGCTACGGTTATTGCGGCATTCAGCGCTGCAAGCTCCGGATCGCCGCGCTCCAGACCGAGCGCGCAGCCCAACAGGCCGACAATGCCGGACTTCGTGGGGAAATCCTCGGTTCCGCGTTCGTCCCACTTGGAGGTCGCGTCCCAGGCCTGGAGGACGCCCTCCAGTCGAAGGATCAGCAGTTTTTTCTCTGCCATGTCTTCACCCTCATTTCAGAAGGGCGGAAGCGGCCTCCACAAGCTCCGGGAAGCTGGCGCAGACCTTCGTCGCGCATTCCGGATGGATCGGATACTTGTCCATGCAGAACCACAGCCGCTCCCTGACGGGAAGACCGAAGCAGCGGGCCGTCATATCGGCCTCTGCAGCCAGCTTCCGGATGCTCTCCATGACGATATCCTGCCCCTTGACCGGTTCGGCAAAGGCGTTGACCAGACTGACCGGGACCTTCTGCTCCTTGCATTCGAGCATGAAGCAGCTCGGCAGCACATGACCGGCGAAAGTGTTCTGTTTTCCGCTGGGGTTCGTAAAGGCCATGGTGCGGAGCAGCGCAGGAACTGCGCGGGCGATGATCACATCCGCGTTTTCCGCGTCTTTCAGAGATTTCCGGAGGAGGTCTGTATCCAGGGAGGCATAGAGATAGTAACAAGAGGCATTGTAATCCACGTCTCCGATCATGCCGGCGCCTGTCTCATCCATGCTTTCTCCGCTCAACAGATCGTCCATAGCGGTGAAATAGTCGGACTCCACGCTGATTTTGTTCGTGGAGATCGCGTGAGCGACCTGCATGGAGGCCTCCACGTCGCGGAAGGCGTCAGAAGTGACCATACGGCCGAAAAGAGCAATATCCGGAGTGACAGGCCGGAGTTCCGCACTTGTGACCGCGCTCTGCAGATCTTTGCTCTTCAGCTTATCCATGTCTTTAACAGTTTTACAGGCGTCCAGCTTTTCCTTCACCGCACGGGCCACGGCGTCGATGTCCTGAGGGGCGAAGAAGATGACCTGTGCGGTGCTTCCGCCGTCCTTGGTTTCTTTGCCTTCCTTGTTGCCGAAACCGGAGATCCGCGGTTTCACCGCTTCCGCAAATTCCGGGCAGACGCCAAGCTCCTGCAGCCGCTGAGCCACCAGCTCCGGCAGCTTTCGGGTGCGGATTCCCAGCTTGTCTTCTCCGACTTCCGCCTTGAACAGATCGGAAGTGCGCCAGCTGCGCTTGAGGCACTGGCTCGAAATACGGCCGCGGGTCACACCGCCGAAGGTACAGGTCTTCGGTGCGCCGGTATCATCCCGGTTCAGGTTTGTGGGGGGATAGTTTTTCAGCATATGGATTTCGTACAGCATTTTTTTATTCCTCCGCTTCAGTTGCATGATTGGCTGAAAAGATCGATTTTGCCCATTTTCTCTGAACAGACTGGTTTTCGGCGTTCCAGTAGAGAAGATCATCCAAAAGCGCGGAAAAGTCGATTTGTGCACGATCCGATTTCTGACG
The DNA here is from genome assembly GCA_902803075.1 of Oscillospiraceae bacterium. Lineage (GTDB taxonomy): Bacteria > Bacillota > Clostridia > Oscillospirales > Oscillospiraceae > CAG-170. The sequence continues at coordinate 7,775 of CADCOJ010000194.1, forward strand.
GACAAGCTTCACCAGCCGAGCCAGCTTGGCCAGCAGATACCCGTCCGGATCCCAGTCAGTATCCAGCAAGAGTTCAACGCGGTGCCTTGCGCTGCCGGACAATTCTTCGGATCGTACCAGATTCGCGATGATTTGCTCCAGCGGCGTACCGGTCTGCGCATCCGCATCCCAGAGACACCGCAGACAGGCAATTGCGAACCATCGATCTTCCTGCCAGCCAGCCACAGAAGAGGGCAGACAGGAATAGAACGCGGAGATCGCTTTTCCGTCTGCCTGCTGCAGCATAATACCGGCCTCCCGCCGCAGCGCGGCCCGATCGCCGGGATTCAGCATGCCGAGGTGCGAAAAGAAGTATTCTTTCGAATTCGTCATGTGCTCTCTTCCTTCTTAGCCAGCTTTTTAACTTCAAATAGAATCAGATTGCGGTTGCCTTCTATTTCTGCCAAAGTATGTGCACGAAGATTCAGTTTTGCCGGAATGGTGTCATAGAGTTTGAGCGCGTTTTTTGAAACAGCAGTGCAGTATTCGTAATACAGCTGCTGGAGTTGGCTGTTGCCTGCATTCAGTTTTTCGCATACTGTCCAGAATCCTTCTTCACATGATTTTTCGAATTCCTTTGTAGCGGTCGATACAGATGCAGCTGGAATTGCGCTTATTCCTCCAAATGCTTTTCCCAGGGATCTTTTCATTTGCTGTGCCGCAGAGATACAGGACATCATCAAATCAACCGCATCCGGTTCCGACAGTTTGAGCGGGAGCGTCAAATCGTGCCGATGCACAGACAAGTAACTGGCCTGACTGGTTAGCGTCAAGCGGACATCTTGTTCACTATGAATCGATCGATACAGTGACAGCATTCTGGATGCGTGATCTCCGGGAATATCAACAATATCGCAGATGTTCCTCCAAATCGGGCTGTCTGAATGCGGACGCAGCGGGAACACGGTTGTATCATTGCTCCTGTATGTCACATAGGGATCTCTCCATGCTTCTTTATTCACATAGTTTTCCCCTTGACAAAAGTACACGCCGGAAACCTTCCCATTTTCGTCCGGTATCAGGTGAATCCTGCGGGTTGGGAAGAGAAGCCACTGGAGCCAGGAAACGGTGCCGACCTCCGCCTTTGCAACAATCGGGGATGTTCTGCGCCACAGCACCGGAGGTTTATCAAACGCAATCCCGATGGTGTCAACCGGTATCAATAAAGAGGCGAGTGTCTCAAACAGATTGCTGCCTTTGATCACACCGAAATACGGCGGCGCGCCATAGACGCCCGACGGATACCCCTGTGCACCGGCGGTGCAGAACCAGTAAGTAGTCAAAAGAAGCCTCGCCGCCCTGTCTGGGACGAGTATTTCAGGGCTGCTATGAATGAAGTGCGTGTGATTGTTTCCGCTGGGTAAAGTGCAGTCAAGTTTGTATGACGGTTTCATGCTGCCCGTATCATCGGGGTCGAATTTGCTCTGCAGAAACGGTCTTTCTTCATCGAACAGGTCGAAGCTCACCCCTTCAGACTGACACAGGGCGATATAGGCTTCGATCTGTTCCATGTCAAATCGACCGGATTGCAGGAGTTCCCGGATGCTTCTCTGCTTCTTCGGGCGCAGAGCGTCCATCAGAAACAGTCCAAGAAAACGGTATACGCTGTACTCCTCCAGCGGCGACGGATCTGAAATCTCCCGCAGCTCATGTGCTCGGGTAAGGGTTTCCCGAATCCCAAGGAGCTCCTTGTCTCCATCGCTGTTTATAACCGGGATCCAGCCCCGGTCCAGCACGTTGAATGATGCGCTCATGTTTCACCTTCCTTTATAATCAATCCCAGTTCCGGATCATTGCACAGGACCTTCCCATTTTCCAGTGAACAGATGCCGTTGTTCATCGGAATGATCCGTGTTCCTGCCAACAGTTTGGTGCATTTGATGTACGATAAACGGGACAGATCGTGCCGGAAATAGCTGATTCTTACAGAAACTGATTGTCGCATGACCATTTCCGCGATCTTCTTCTCCTTCACTTCGGCAACAGTTTCTCTGTTTTTCACTTTCATGCAGGAACGGATCATAGAAAGCTGAGA
>CADCOJ010000195.1 GCA_902803075.1 Oscillospiraceae bacterium
CAGGACGACCGCCTGTTCCCCTGGATGAGCGCGCTGCAGAATGTCGCTGTGGTCTGCGGCGACGAGGCGCGCGCCCGGCAGGCCCTGGATGCGGTCGAGCTTGCAGACGAGGCGGACAGCCGCCCGGAAACGCTCTCCGGCGGCATGCGCCGCAGGGTCGCCCTGGCAAGAGCGCTGGCCTACGGCGGTGATATGCTCCTGCTCGACGAGCCGTTCAAGGGCATGGACCTTCCGCTTATCGAGCGGCTTGCGCCGCTGATCCGCGGGTGCTCCGTCCCGGTGCTCTGCGCCACGCATGTTCCGGAGGAGCAGGCGCTCCTGGGCGGAGACGTCCTGGCGCTGGACAGGCTTTGAATCCAAAATCCCCGGGGATGCCGCGGCATCCCCGGGGATCTGTTCATATAATCTCAAAAGGCAGGACGGCTCACGCGCGTGTCCGCCGCAGCCGCGGCAGCCACCAATCCCGGCCGTAGACCAGGATCTCAGCCAGCAGGCACACGGGAAGCGCCGCCAGCACGTCCACGGCGGAGTGCTGCTTGACGAAGCATACGGCCATGCAGATCATCACCACGACGACTGTCAGCGCGAGCTTCCAGAGCGGGTGCAGGCGCTCGTTTTTGAGGCCGACGGAGAGGATGCCGAGCGAATAAGCCACATGCAGAGACGGGCAGACGCCGGTGCTGGTGTCGAAGGCGTAGATCGCGCCCATCAGAGCCGTGAGCAGGTTTTCGCGCGGGAAGACCGCCGGGCGCAGATCCTGCCGGCTGGGATAGAGGATATAGCAGAGCATGGCCACGGCCTGGGTGACGATGATAAAGGTCTGCAGCTTCCGGAAGCGCGGGACGTCGAAGAAAAACGTCCAGGCCAGTGAACCGAAGACCAGCACGTACCAGCCGACATAGAAGATCACGAACCATTCATTGAAGGGGATCCTGTCGTCCAGCGCACAGTGGATCACATGGCAGCGCTCGGCAGGGATCAGATTCTCCGTCAGGAAATACAGGGCAAAATAACCGAGCCAGGAGGCCAGCAGCCAGACATGGCGGAAGCGCGGCTCGTTGAGCCTTTGAGGGGAAAAGCCACGGTAATCATACGGTTGTCGTTTCATCATAGACCTCGAGTGGGATGTTTTTGGGATATTTGCGCTTGGAGATGTTGGGATAGGGGACGACGGTGTGCTCCGGGAGGGAGACGGCCATGGCGGTGATCGCGTCCATCAGAGCCGTGCAGATACGCGCGCGTTCGCGCCGGATGGGGCTTCCGGCGTCAAACCGGACGGGGCGTCCGAAGTACATGGTCTTCAGCCGCGGCGCCACATACAGCGGGACGAAGCACAGCTCCGTGCCTGTTTTTTTATAGTAGAACCGCGCCAGGTCGACGAACTTGTCCTGGAATGCGCAGACGATGTTGTTGTGCCGGTCATAGCACTCCGGGAAAATAACGATGCTGCGTCCGTCCTGCAGCGCGTCGATGGAGCGCTGATAGGTGGAGATGAGGCGTGCGTCCCGGTAGACGGCAATGGTGTGGGAGTTGTTGAATACCAGCAGCGACAGCGGCGCGATCACGCGGCTCAGGAGCCGGTAGAGCCACCGGACCGACCGGGGCTTCCCGGACCAGAAATCCCGGTAGGCATATTCCGCCACGTCCTCCCGGTGCATCATTTCGCCGGCGCACCAGATGTCGTGCCGGCCGGGCATGAAGATCTCCGCCGCGATGGGTCCGTACATCTGGCTGTGGTTGCCGACAATGACGCATGGCCCGTCCGGCAGGTTTTCCAGACCGGAGGTACGGAACTTCGGGGAAAACAGCCAGACGAACCAGCGCAGGATGCGGTAGGAAAGCGGCGTCTGTTTTCGGTCGTTCATGGTTCTGCCTTTCAGCGCTCAGCGCGGCTCTCCGGCGCGCCGGCTGTAGTACCGGGCGAGACCGCCCTCGGAGGTCTCGCGGAAGGCGCGGTTCATGCTCCGGCCCGTCTCATACATCGTGCGCACCACCATGTCGAAGGAGATGTTGCGCGTGCCGACGAGCATGTGCGCCAGATTGCAGGCGTCGATCGCGCGCTTGGCGGCGACGGCGTTGCGTTCGATACAGGGGATCTGCACAAGGCCGCAGATCGGGTCGCAGGTCAGCCCGAGATGATGCTCCATGGCGATCTCGGCGGCATACTCGGTCTCTTCGATGGTGAAATCCATCAGCGCGCACATGGCGGCCGCCGCCATGGAGCAGGCGGCGCCGATCTCCGCCTGGCAGCCGCATTCCGCGCCGGAGATGGATGCGTTGTGCCGGATCAGATTGCCGAACACGCCTGCCACGGCAAGCGCCTCAGCCATTTTTTCATCGGAGTACCGGTATTTGTCCTGCAGGTAGATGAGCACCGCCGGGACGACGCCGCAGCTGCCGCATGTGGGCGCAGTGACCACTGTGCCGTTGTCGGCGTTCTGCTCGGCGGCTGCAAAGGCATAGGCGCAGACCTGCTGCAGCTCGCGCACCTGCGGGATCTCCGCAAGGTGCTGGCGCTCAAGCAGGTACTTCGCCTTGCGCTCGACGTTCAGACCGCCCGGCAGCGTGCCCGTGGCGGAGAGACCCTCGTCGACCTCGGCGCGCATGGTTTTCCAGATGTTTTTCAGGAAGTCCCAGATCTCGGGCCCCTCGTTGAGCTCCACATACTGCGGCAGCGTCAGATAACGCCACCTGCAGAACTGGGCGATCTCCGCGAAGGAGTTTTCGGGGTAGAGATCCTCGGCCTCCGCAGCTTTCCGGCCTTCGACGACGATGTCCCCGCCGCCGACGGACTCCACCCGGATGCGCGCGGTCCGCTCCTCACCGCGGAAGGCTTCAAAGTCGAGCGTATTCGGGTGGCGCAGATCCGCGGGATCCTCCCTGGCAAAGACGATCTCGGACGGGACAGGGGAGAGAACCTCGCGCAGCACGCGGTCCGTGCCGTGGCCGACGCCGGTCTTGCAGAGCGAGCCGTAGAGCGTGACGCGGTAGCGGTCAGCATCCGGCGTTTCGGAGCGGAACAGGCGCGCGGCGCGTTCCGGCCCCATGGTGTGGGAGCTGGACGGGCCTTTCCCGACTTTATACAGATCACGAATGGATTTCATGGTATCCTCCAAACCTGCGCAGAGCAGGCGTTCCTTCTTTATGTATCCTATACTATATCAAATATGAGGGCAAATGACAACGTTTTTATTTTCGGCCCTGTTCCGTGCGGGCAAGAGCCTCGAGCGCAAGCTCGCCGGCGAGCTTGAACAGCGCATCGCGCAGCACCTGCTCCACGGGAAGAGACACGGTTTCGGCCAGTCTGCGGTAAAACCGCTCGGTCTGCGGGTCAAGGACGATGCAAAATTCGGACATGGCGCAGTCTCCTTCAATCTGGTATCTCATTTTATGTGCGGGGGATTGACAGGTGTGATAAAATAGAAGCGCTGAGTATCAACGATTTTCCGAAAGGATGAAGCGATATGGCGAAAGAGAAGAAAGTGGAGCAGATCACCGATATGGAGGTCGATTTTGCCCAGTGGTACACGGACATCTGCCGTAAGGCGGAGCTTGTGGAATATGCGAGCGTGAAGGGCTTTACGATCCTCCGCCCGTATGGCTATGCGATCTGGGAAAACATCCAGCGCATCATGGACGCCGAGTTCAAAAAGACCGGACATGAGAACGTGGCCATGCCGGTCCTGATCCCGGAGAGCCTGCTCAAAAAGGAAGGCGAGCTGGTCAACGGCTTCGCCCCCGAGGTCGCGTGGGTCACCATGGGCGGCAGCGAAAAGCTGGAAGAGCGCCTGGCGTTCCGCCCCACGTCCGAGACGATGTTCTGCGACCACTGGTCCAATGTCCTGCACTCCTACCGCGAGCTGCCGATGCTCTATAACCAGTGGTGCTCCGTCATCCGCTGGGAAAAGACCACCCGCCCGTTCCTCCGCTCCAGGGAGTTCTGGTGGCAGGAGGGCCACACCATCCATGAGACGGCGGAAGAGGCCAAGGCGGAGACTGAGCAGCAGCTCAACTGCTATGCCGATTTCTTCGAGCAGGTCCTGGCGATCCCCGTTGTCCGCGGCCGCAAGACCGACAAGGAGAAGTTTGCCGGCGCGGAGGCGACCTACACCGTCGAATGCCTCATGAAGGACCACAAGGCCCTGCAGGGCGCGACCTCCCATTACTTCGGGGACAAATTCTCCCGCGCATACAACGTGACGTTTACCGGCCGCGACAACACGCTGCAGTATCCGTTCCAGACCTCCTGGGGCTCGACCACGCGCATGATCGGCGCGGTCATCATGGCGCACGGCGACAACAACGGCCTCGTCCTTCCGCCGGCCATCGCCCCCATCCAGGTCATCGTCCTGCCCGTTGCGCAGCATAAGCCCGGCGTTCTGGAGGCTGCAAACGCGCTGCGGGAACGGCTGAGTGCCGCCGGCCTGCGCGTGAAGCTGGACGACTCCGACAACTCCATGGGCTGGAAATGCGCCCAGTACGAAATGAAGGGCGTGCCGCTGCGCGTCGAGATCGGCCCGCGCGACATCGAGGCGGGCCAGTGCGTGCTCGTGCGCCGCAACGACGGGGAAAAGACCGTCGTCCGGCTCGATCAGCTCGAAGCGGCTGCCGCAGAGCAGCTCGCGCTCGTCCAGAAGGGCATGCTCGAGAAGGCAAAGGAGAATCTCAGCAGCCACATCTTCGAGGCGCACTCGGTCGAGGAGGCAAAGCAGCTCCAGCAGACGCATGGCGGCTTCATCAAGACCATGTGGTGCGGGGATGCGGCCTGCGAGCAGAAGATGAAGGAGGAGGCCGGCATGTCGTCGCGCTGCATGCCGCTGGCACAGGAGCATCTGGGCGACGTCTGCCCGATCTGCGGCAGACCTGCGCAGAAGATGGTTTACTGGGGCGTGGCGTACTGAGATCCGGCCCGGCAAAACGCCGAAATTCAAACCGAAAATTCTGTTAGATTTACCAAAAAATATTTCAAAACCCCCTTGACATCAAGGGGGTTTTATTATATCATATTTAAGCGCGCGAAATGGATTGCAACGCAACCACGCGTGTCAAATGCGATGATGCAGGAGATTGCGTCTCGGACGGTAACTTCTGCGGAGTATGTCCGGTCATCGGGCGGCTGAGGGTCACGATACAGCGTATATCGCTGCAGTGGCAAAAGGCCGACAACGTCGGTCTTTTTTCATGGTGCAGAGTGATACGCACGGCATAGCGTATTGAAGATCCCCGACCGTACCCAGGGACAGAAAAACAAACTGAGTACGATAGTTCAAGGAGGAACACACAATGGCAAACCAGGAAATGATCAGAATCCGCCTGAAGGCTTATGATCATCAGCTGATCGACGCGAGTGCAGAGAAGATCGTTGAGACCGCAAAGCGCAACGGCGCTTCCGTCTCCGGCCCGATCCCGCTGCCCACGAAGAAGGAAGTCGTCACCATCCTTCGCGCTGTTCACAAGTACAAGGACTCCCGTGAGCAGTTCGAGCGCAGAACCCACAAGAGACTGATC
>CADCOJ010000196.1 GCA_902803075.1 Oscillospiraceae bacterium
GACCGGCTGTTCGACACACTCGACACCACCTCGCGCCAGCTGCAGGTATCCGACACGCTGCAGGTCATCCTCTCCGACACCGTCGGCTTCATCGCCAAGCTCCCGCACAATCTCATCGAGGCATTCCAGGCCACGCTGGAGGAGCTGCAGTATGCAGACCTGCTCATCCATGTGGTCGACGCGTCCGATCCCGAGCGGCAGGCCCACGAAGCCGTGGTGGACGCGCTCATCGCCAGGCTCGCCCGGCCCGGCGTGCCGGTCATCGTCTGCCAGAACAAATGCGACCTGGCGGAGGATCCCCTGCCCCGCGGTCCCCACACCGTGACCGTTTCCGCCCGGACGGGCGAAGGACTCGACGCGCTGCTGGCGCACATCGCCCGGGAGCTGGACAGCCGCATGCACCGCGTCCGCCTGCTGATCCCCTACGCGGCGGGCAGCGCCATCGACCTGCTGCACCAGAAGGGGCGCATCCTCTCGTCCAGCTACGAAGCGGACGGGCTTGCCGCCGAGGCATATCTGGACGACTGCCTGCGCGGGAAGCTCGCGCAGTATGTGAGGCAATAACATGGAACGACTGCTGATCCCCGCCGGCGAGGGCCGGTCGGAATTTACGGAAAAAAAGAGCCGCTTCCTCTCGGAGGTCTACAACGTTTCCACCGAGCAGGAGGCGCGCAGCATCCTGGATATGATCCGCCGGCGCGACTACACCGCGCGCCACCACTGCTGGTGCTTCAGCCTGCGTTCCGGCCAGAAGCGCTATTCGGACGACGGCGAGCCGCAGGGCACGGCCGGCCAGCCCATGCTGGCGGTGTTCGAGCGCGAGGGCGTGCAGGATGTGCTGTGCGTCGTCACGCGGTATTTCGGCGGCATCCTTCTCGGCGCGGGCGGGCTCACGCGCGCCTATGCAAAGGCTGCGCGGGACGCGCTGGATGCGGCGGGCATCTCCGAGCTGCACCCGTGGTCGCATCTGACGCTTGACTGCCCCTATGCGCTGCTGGAGCGCGTGAAGCTTGAGCTCGAGCGGTGCGGCGGCGCGCTGCAGGACACGCAGTACGGCGCCGCCGTCACGATGGATCTGCTGCTTCCGGAGCAGAATGTCCCGGCCTTTGAGACCGCCCTGCGCGAGCTCTCCGCCGGGGCGCTCCGGCCGCAGGCTGCCGGGACGCAGCTGCGCGGCGTACGCATCCGATAGGCAAAAACCGGCAGATTTTATAAAATTTATAAATCGTTCAAGATTTTTTGACAGATTATTTATATCGTTGTAGTATGGTATTGTGGGGTGATAGAATGACAGTCCGCGAACGCATCGAGCAGGAGGAGGACGCGCGTCTTTCTCCGCGTGCCCAGCGCTCCGCGCAGACAAAGGGCCGCCTCTATCCCGAGGAGGACAGCGATGTGCGCACCTGCTATCAGCGCGATGCTGACCGGATCGTGCACGCAAAATCCTTCCGGCGGCTCATGCACAAGACGCAGGTCTTTCTCGCTCCGGAAGGCGACCACTACCGCACGCGCATGACCCACACGCTGGAGGTCTCGCGCATTGCCCGGACGATCTGCCGCGGGCTGCAGCTCAACGAGGATCTGGCCGAGGCCGCCGCCTACGGCCACGACCTGGGCCACACGCCCTTCGGCCACGCCGGGGAGAAGGCGCTCACGAGCGTCATGGGCAAGCCCTTTCACCACAACGAGCAGTCGCTGCGCGTGGTGGACCGGCTTGAGCGCAGCGGCGCCGGGCTGAATCTCACCTATGAGGTGCGTATGGGCATCCTCGGCCACACCGGCCCCGTTATCCCCGAGACGCTCGAGGGGCAGGTCGTCCGCAGCTCCGACCGCATCGCCTACATCAACCACGACATCGACGACGCCATGCGCGCCGGCCTGCTGACCGAGGCGGACATCCCGCGCGACATCTCCGATGTGCTCGGCAGCTCGCACTCCGCGCGCATCAACACGCTTGTGGAGGATCTGATTTCCTCAACGCTGGAGACGGGCACGCTCGCCATGCGCCCGGAGATCGCCGGAGCCATGGACCGCCTGCGCACGTTCATGTTCGAGCGCGTCTACACCAACCCCGTCGCCAAGGGCGAGGAGGATAAGGCGAAGGACATCATCCGGAGCCTCTATGAATACTACATGAAGCATCCCGACCGGCTGCCGGCGGATTTTCTGCCGCAGCTCGATTTCGACGGGATGGAACGCATCGTCTGCGA
>CADCOJ010000197.1 GCA_902803075.1 Oscillospiraceae bacterium
TTCCCCATGCGTCCCCTCAGCTGGCGCTCTCCCAGGCAGGTTCTCGCTTCTTTTCCTGTTGTGTAACACATCATTGACAAACCTACAGAACGTCCGGAAAAACAGGAATGCGCCGCCGGGCTGTATAGTTTTTCCGGATCGAGGAACAATATCGGGAAAAGGAGGTGGCGCGGATGGCGCAAGGATGGGGACCCGCGGAGGTGTGCGCGCAGCTCGGGGCGCCGGAAGATCTTGTCATGCGCAGGGCGGAAGCCGGCGGGCAGCTGCTCGACGTCCTGTTTCTCGACGGCGTATGCGCCGGCGGGGAGATCGCGGAGCTGATCCTGCGGCCCCTTGCGGCCATGCAGGCGCCTCTTGACGCGCGGGCGCTGCTGGAGCGCCTTGTGCAGGGTTCCGTGTACTGCGCGACGGTCCGGCGCGCGGAGGGGCCGGCGGAGGCGGCGGAGCTGCTTGTGGGCGGATGGTGCGCGGTGATCCCGCCGGAGGGCGGGTGCGCCGTCTGCTTCGAGGTCAAAACGCCTGTCCGCCGCAGCCCGTCGCCGCCGGAGTCGGAAAACACGGTCAAGGGCGCGAAGGATGCCTTTACCGAAACGCTGCGCATCAACACGTCGCTCATCCGCCGCCATCTGCAGACCACGCAGCTCCGCCTGGACGCGGCCGGCGTGGGAAGCTGCGCGCGGACGGCGGTGACGGTCTGCTGGATCGAGGGCGTCACGGACCCGACGCTTGTGGCCAGGCTGCAGGCACGGCTGCGGAGCATCCGGACGGAGGGCTTTCTTTCCCCTGCGGCGGTGGAGGAATCCGTCACGGGCGCCCGCGCCACGGCATTCCCGCTGCTGCAGTATACGGAGCGGACGGATACGTTCTGCCAGGGGCTGCTGTCCGGGCAGGCGGGGCTGCTGGTGGATGGCCTTCCGCTGGGGTATCTGCTGCCCGTCTGCCTCGGGCGGCTCATGACCTCGCCGGAGGACCGGGCCGTGGATTACGTCTCGGCGACCTGTCTGCGCATCCTGCGCTATGCGGCGCTGCTGTGCGCGCTGGCGCTGCCGGCTGTCTATGTGGCCATGGCCGAGTTCCACCAGGAGATGATCCCCACAAGTCTCCTGCTCGCAATCATTGAAAGCAAGCGCGACGTACCGTTCCCGACGCTTCTGGAGGTATTGGGCCTGCTGGCAGCTTTTGAGCTGCTGCAGGAGGCCGGGCTCCACCTGCCCCAGGCCATCGGCACGGCGGTGTCGATCATCGGGGGGTTGGTTGTCGGAACCGCGGCAGTGGATGCGCGGCTCGTCTCCCCGGCGGCGCTGATCGTAACGGCGTCCAGCGGGATCTGCGGCTTCACGCTGCCGTCGCGCGATCTTTCGGACGCGGTGCGCGTCTGGCGGTTCGCACTGACGGCGCTGGCCGGATACGCCGGGCTGTTCGGAGCTGCGGCGGGCTTTGTGCTGCTGGGCATCCATCTGTCCGGGCTGACAAGCCTCGGCGTGGGATATCTCGCACCGTTTTCAGATGTGCGCGTGAAGCGCGCGCTGCTGCGCAGCTGCCTGCGGCAGACTTCGGAAGAGGAGGAGAACACATGAAGCGGATCGGATGGATCTTGCTGGCAGCTGTGCTGCTGCGTCTTTTCGGGCTCGCTCCGGCCGGAACGGATGTGGCGGAGCTGCTCCCGGCGCAGGTCGTATGCATCGGCTGCGCCGGGCGCACAGTCACCGTACAGACGGACAACGGCGTGCGTGCCGCCGGGGCCGATCTGGAGCGTGCGCTGGATCGCGCCGAACATACAGCCGAGGGGACACTGTTTTTCGGTACGGTCGAGCATGTGATCCTGTGCGAGGGGGCGGAGCGGCTCTCCGCGGAGCTGCCGGACCAGACGAAGCTGCGCCCGGCGGCAAAGGTATATCTTGCGCCGGAATGCGTCGATCCCGCGCGGGCGGCCGCGTACCTGCGGGCGCACCCGGGCCGGGTCACGATCAGTGCGATGGAGGCCGCGCGGCTTGCCGGACAGCCCCTGCGCCTGCCGCAGGTTCGCCGCACGGCGGAGGGAGGCTTGCTGCTTGAGCCGTAGGATCACCGGGCGACAGATGCTTGCGTGGGGATTTGGCGCGCTCAGCGCGCCAGCGGCCATGAGCCTGGCTGGGCTGGCGTGGAACCGTGTGCTTGCAGGCGGCGTGCTTGCTGCCATGCTCCTGGCCGTGCAGGCCGGTCTCCAGAGGCGCACGGCGCTGCCGACGGCGGCCGCATGCCGCGCCGCGTTCGGGCGGCGCGCATCAGACCTTCTGCTGATCCTGACGCTTATATGGCTCCTGCTCGCCGCGGCGGACGCGGCAAAGCTCTCGGAGGGGATCTTCGAGCGCGGGAAGGGCGCGGAGGCTGCACCGGCTGTCCTGCTGGCGCTTGCGGCGCTGGGAAGCGGAAAGGGGACGCGCGCCTGCGCCCGGGCGGCAGGCGTGTGGGCGCTGCTGCTGGCCGTTCTGTTCGGCGTGGTACTGGCCGGCGCCGCATCCATGATCCGCGTCCCGTGGCTGGCGCCATGGGGCGCGGCGGAGCAGATCCCGCAGTCGGCGGCGCTGCTGCTTGCGCCGTCGGCGCTGATGTATCTGCAGGCGGCAGGGGCGGAACGAAGACTGCTGCGGCGGGGACTGACGGCGCTGGCATGCGGCCCGGCCGTCCTGTGCGCCGCAGTGTCCGGCGGGCTCTCGCCGCAGGTGGCTGCACGGGAGCCGTTTGCGTTGTATACGCTGACAAAAAGCGTGTCGCTGCTGTCTGTGATGCAGCGCTTTGAGGCGCTCTTGTCCGTTGGGACAATGACGGGCGCATATCTGCTGCTGACGCTCCTGGTCTGTTGCGCAAAAAACATCGTCCGTCTGCTTGCGCCGCGCGCGGAGAACTGGGCGCCAGGCGCGTTCTGCGTGCTTGCATTTTTCGGCGGGGAGATCGTCGATCGGATACCGGCGGCGGCATGGATCACAGGCGCAGCTGTATTTTGGGGGTTTTTACCAGCCTTGACACAATGGGTTGTGGTCCGAAAAAAAGATGGAAAAAATACGAAAAAAGGTGTTGACAAAAGCGTTTCGCTTTGATAATATAGCCGAGCGCTCAGGGAACACAGCAAAATGGACGCCGGTCAAAAAAGTTTTTGAGAAAAAACAAAAATTTGTCTTGACAAGCGAATGAAGTTCTGCTACAATGTTCGAGCTCGCTGAGAACGGGAAACCGGTCCGACGGCAGCGCGGATCACAGACAGTCGAAAAAAGTTCTTGACTTCTGGAAACTTCTGTGATAGAATGAAAATCCGCCGACTGATGCGGAGTGCACCTTGTAAATTAAACAACGGGAAACATGACAAACACCTTGGACAATTGATAAAGAGTTGTTCAAATGAATGTCGGAA
>CADCOJ010000198.1 GCA_902803075.1 Oscillospiraceae bacterium
AAAATAAGATTCTCTGTTTTGCACAATAACGAGGTGATTTTCTTGTTCTCATACGAGCGTTTTGAACAACTCATCCATGAAACCGGCGTCACCAAGGCGTCCATTGCCCGGCGCATCCGGCGCACGCCCACGGTCTGCCAGGACTGGAAGGCGGGCAAATCCGAGCCGAACGACGAGCAGCTGCTTGTTGTGGCCCAGGCGCTGGGCACCACCCCGGCCTACCTGCGGGGCGAAACGGACCTGCGCCGGCCCTCCGCCGGCGACCCATCGGACGGCGACCCGCTGGACGCGCGCCTGCGCGCGCTGCTCGCGCGTGCGGACGACAGTCTCAAGCAGGCCATGATCGCATTCCTGGAGCAGTACCAGTCCCATTGAACGCAAACCCTCTGAACGGCAGAAAACGATCCGCCCGCAGGCTGTGCCTGCGGGCGGATCATGTCTGTGCTGCGCGCCTGTCAGCGCGTTTCCTGCGCCGGGGCGGCGCCCTCCCGCTCCGCCGCGCGGTCAAAGCGGCGGAGGAACTGCTCCTTCTGCGCCCGGGTCAGGGCGCGGAACAGGCGGAGGATCTGCGCGTCGGCGCTTTCGCCTGCGCCCTCTCTGGCTGACTGATCTTCATTCCTGCATTCCATGCGCTTCTCTTGCTCCTACGATTCCATTCATTCGATCCGATTCCTTCCGGCGAGGCAGTACCTGTATGATAAAACATTTGTTCTACAAATTCAAGAGGGAAAATCGCACAAAGAATCGACGGGATATTTTACCAGTCCGTGCCGAACCCTGTCGGATCCTGCCGAACGGGCGCGGGCGGGATGTTCTTGACGCAGGGCCGCGCCGGTGATAGAATAAAGCAAAATGCCGCTATGATGGAACTGGCAGACATAGCAGACTTAAAATCTGCCGGTAGCAATACCGTACCGGTTCGAGCCCGGTTAGCGGCACCACCACGTCGTCGCGGACTTCGTATCGTTCGCGACGGCGTTTTCTTTTTCAAAGTAAACGCCATCTCTCACTCACTTCGTCTCTCCTCCTCTCCGCATGCGGTCATTCGACCGCATGCGGTTTTTATGCCCGCTCCGCCGGCCCGCGGATGGTTTGTTCTCCCCGCACACGGTTTTCGCCCGCCCTGCCGGGCCCGCGGATGGGGGGCTCTTTTGCGTTCAGAGCGGGAACGGACGAGCTGTTCGATAATTTTTCACAAAAAAACAGAAAATCCACTACCATATTTTATCTATATATGATATAATGATACCGACCAATCTTCCGCATCCCACACAGAAAGCGGAAAGAAGGAAAAAAACAGGAGGGGAAACTATATGGCAGAACAAGCTCCCAAGAAGGGCGGTATCCTGCGGGCATACCTGAACTTCAACGTGCTGTACAAGATCCTGATCGGTCTTGTCATCGGTGCGGTCGCAGGCATCATTCTTGCAGCAAGCGGCGTCACGGCGCTTCCCGCATGGATCAGCATGCTCGGAACGATCTTCACCAGACTTCTGAAAATGATCATCATCCCGATGATCGTCGGTTCTCTGGTGGTCGGCGCGTCCTCCGTCTCTCCGGCCAACGTCGGCAAGGTCGGCATCCGCGTCGTCATCATCTACCTGGTCACCTCTGCATTCGGCGTCATCATCGGCCTCATCATGGGCAATGTGTTCCAGCCGCACGCCGAGCTGTCCGCTGTCTCTGAGCTGGCTGCCGACGCCGCCGGCAAAATGGCCGACACCAACGTCTGGGAAGTCATCTCCAACATCGTCCCGACCAGCGTCCTGACCTCTCTCGTCAACGAAACGGTCCTGCAGGTCATCTTCTTCGCACTGATCTTCGGCCTGTGCCTGTCGTTCATGAAGGTCTCCGAGGACGAACGCATCCGCACCATCTCCACCACCATGTACAACGTCTTTGACTGCCTGGCTGAGATCATGATGAAGATCGTCTCCGGCATCATGCAGTATGCGCCCATTGGCGTTGCAGTCCTGATCTGCGAGGTCTTTGCAAAGAACGGCGCAAAGGTCGCCGGCGCGCTGCTCACCGTCACCATCGCCTGCTTCCTCGGCTACGCCATCCATATCGTCCTGGTCTATGGCGGCCTGCTGAAGCTCTACCGGATCAAGATCGGTACCTTCTTCAAGGAAGCGCGCACCCCGTTCATCACCGCTTTCGTCACCCGTTCCTCCAACGGCACCCTGCCCACCACCATGACCGCCGCCGAGAATCTCGGCGTGGACAAGGAAGTCTATGCCTTCTCGCTGCCGCTGGGCGCCACCATCAACATGGACGGCACCGCGATCTATCAGGGCGTGTGCGCGTTCTTCCTGGTCATGTCCTGCTTCGGCCGCGGCCTGACCATCGGTGAGATGGGCATGATCGTCCTGCTGGCAACGCTCGCCTCCATCGGTACCGCGGGCGTCCCCGGCGCGGGCGCCATCATGCTGGCCATGGTCATGCAGGGCATCAACCTGCCCATCGAGGCGGGCTCCGTGCTGGCCGGCGCGTATGCCATGATCCTTGGCATCGACGCCATCCTGGACATGGGCCGTACCGCCCTGAACGTCACGGGCGACCTGACCTGCACCTGCTGCATCGCAAAGAAGCTCGGCTTCCTCAAGGAAGATTCCGTGCTCAAGTGATCCATGGACCGCGTCAGTCTGGAAAAGCGGCTCCGGGAGCTATCCATTTACAGCACGTTCTATCTCCGGCGTGAGCTCAAGCCCCTGGCGCAGCTGCTGCAGGAGGATGAACAGCTCAACTGCATCATCACCGGCGTCCATGAAGGCAACCGCAAGCTGGTCGCCGTCACGGACAGACGGATCATCATCCTCTTTGCCGGCGCGCTGGGCTCCGGCGAGGTCAAGGTCATCCGGCGCAGCGCAGTCCGGGACCCCTGGTTCGAGAAGAAGTTCTTCTTCTCCGAGGCGGGCTTTGCCACCGACAGCGAGGTCTTTACCTTCACCAACACGCAGGGGAGCCTGCGCGAGCTCTACGAATGGGCCATGGGCCGCCCGATTCCGGACGGCGCCTGAATTGCAACGCAAAACCGGGGATGCTGCCCTGCAGCATCCCCGGCCTTTTTCCTGCGCCCGGAAGCCTGCCGGCAAAAGACCGGCAGGCTTCGTGGCCGCCCTGCGGGGCGACGTATCTGAAAATATATATTGTAAGAACCGGGGCAAAGGTGATAAGATAAACGGGAAAGAATATGCCGGCCCGCGGGCCGGCATCGGCAAAACCGCATGGAATGGGGGACCCTTGCATGGAACCTGTCAGCTTCAGCGACCTTCTGACGGCGGATGAAACGCGCATCCGCACCGCCCTGCGCGCCGACGCCGTCATCGACCAAAACCGCCGCCAGAGCGTCGAGCGCCTGCGCGAGGAGCTTGGCCGCATCCTCCTGCGCTGCAACGCCGACAGCGCCGATCCCGCGCGCCAGGCGCTGGCCGGGTGCCTGCTTGCGCCCGTGCGGGATATGCTGGAGCTGCTGGAGGCGGGCGTTGCCGAAAAGGAAACGGAAAAACGCGCCGTGCGGGCCGGGGCGGCCATGGCGCTGCTGACGGCGGTGATCCTTGCGCTGCTGGCGGCGCTGCTTGTCCGGCGGTATTTCACGGCCGGCTGTGTGTGCGCGGCGGCAGCCGTGGCCTGCGCGTTTGCCGCGGGGCGGCTGTGGTACGGCGAGCGCCAGGTGCGCGTGCATGCCGGGCTCGACCCGGATATCGTCTGGCGGACGCTCAGAAAGACCGCCCAGACCATGGATCAGAAGCTTGCGGAATATCTGGCCCGGGAGCAGGCGCTGCGGCAGACGCAGAAGCGCGCCGGGGAGCCGGTGCGCCTGGAGCCGGAGGACTGGACGCTCTTTGGGGATCTGCTGGAGGCGTCCTGCGCCGGAAACGGAGACTATGCCCTGCGCCAGCTGGGCAAGGTGGAGCCGTGGCTGCGGCGGCACGGTGTGCAGACTGCGGCCTACGGCCCGGATACCGCCGAGCTCTTTGAGCTCCTGCCCACGAAAAACCAGTCCGCCACCCAGCGCCCTGCGCTGCTGCTGGACGGACGGCTGCTGCTGGCCGGGCGGGCGACGGAGCATGTGGACGCGCAGCGCGGAAACGGAGGGACACAGGCTTGATGCAGTTTTGGGGATTTGACCTGGGAGACGGGGAGAGCACCCTGGCCCGCGTGGGCAGCGGGGAGGCAGACAGCCCCGAGATCATTGAGGTCGACGGAAAGAAAGTCACCATCACGGTCTGGGCCGTGATGAAAAGCGGCGAGGTGCGCATCGGGGAGAGCGCCGCGCGCTCCGCTTCGGCGGCTGTGCGCAGCGCGGCGCGGTTCAAGCGCCGGTTCCTGAACGCGCAGTCCGACAGCGCCGCGCTCATCCGCGATTTTTCCGCGCGCGTGTTCGAGTCCCTGCGCGGCAGCGGCGCGCTTGTGGGCGGCGAGCGGAGCAACAGCGTCTATGTCGGCTGTCCCGCCGGCTGGGACGCCGAGGCGCGCGGCCGCTACCGCCGCATCTTTGAGACCATCGGCTTCCCGTCGCCGCAGGTCGTGTCGGAATCGCGGGCGGTCATGGTGGGGGCGATCCAGTCCAATTCCGTCCGGGACTATGTGGACCTGCGGGCAAAGACCGTCCTGGTGGTGGACATCGGCTCGTCCACCACAGACTTTGCCTATATCGACCGGGGCAGGGAGACGGAGATCCGTACAGGCGGCGAGGTGGCGCTGGGCGGCGGCGTGATGGACGAGGTGCTGCTGGAATCGTGCGTGGAGCGCTCGCCGGACGCGGCGGCGCTGCGGCAGACGCTGGCCGAGAGCGAGAGCTGGCGCGTCGAGTGCGAGCTGCGCGCCAGACAGCTCAAGGAGACGTATTATTCCACGCCTGCTTCCGAGCGCGCGCAGACGCCCTGCGTCGATTCGGTCCTTGTCACCTATGACAGGCCGGTGATCCTGGATCTTGTGATGGACGAAGCCATGTCGGAGCGTCTGACGGACACGCCCTGCGCGCAGCTGGGCGGCAGATCGTTCCGCGCAGTGTTCTGCGAGGGGCTGCGCGCGGTGCGCGGCAGCATCGGCGCGGAGCAGCCGGAGCTGCTGTTCCTCACGGGCGGCGTCTCACGCATGGAGCAGATCCGGTCCTGGTGCCGGGAGGTGTTCCCGGACGCTGTGATCTATACCGACCGCGAGCCGGAGTTCAGCGTGGCCCGGGGCCTTGCCTGGTGCGGCCGCATCGACGATGAGCTCACGCGCTTCCGCGCGGACGTGGAGGCGCTCATCGCCTCAAACACGGTGGAGTCCATCGTCTCCGCGCACCTGACGGAGCTTTACCGGTCTGCGCTGGATCACCTGCTCGATCCGCTTCTGAAGCGGGCGGTGGAGCCGGTCCTGCTGGACTGGCGCGGCGGCACGCTCCGCCGCCTGAGCGATATGGAGTCCGCTCTGCAGGAGCGCATCCGGCTCTTCCTGTGCTCGGAGGAAGCAAAAGCCTGCCTCTATCAGCCGGTGACGGACTGGCTGCTCACTGTTTCGGATGAGCTGGAGCAGCATACCTCCGCCATCTGCCGGCGCTATCATGTGCCGGACCGGTCGCTGGGCATCTCCTCGGCGCTGACGGCAAGCGATTTCCATATCCTTGAGCGCCTGGACGCAAAGGACGTCCTGGCCGGCGACACGCTGACCTGGACGGCGGTCTTTGTGGAGTCGGTCATATCGATCCTCGTGGCCATGCTCTGCGGCGGCAGCGGCGTGGTGCTGATCAGCGAGGGACCGGCGGGCATGCTCATCGGCTTTATCCTTTCCTTCGTGGTGCTGCTGGTGAGCCATGCCATGGGCAAAAGGGCCATGGATGAAAAGCTGATGCAGGCGGACCTGCCGCCTGCGATCCGGAAGATGGCGCTGTCCGACCTGCTGCCGAAGGTGGAAAAGCCGACGCTGGGCCTGCGGGACGCATGGGACCGGCTCACCGGCGACGGGCGGGAGGACAGAGCGGATGCGCACCTGCTGCCGCGGCTGCGGTGGTCCGCGGAGAGCGGCATTCCCGCCCGGCGCATGCAGGCGATCCGGAGCAAGATCCGCGCCGCCTGCGAAAAGCTGCTGGCAGACGGCGGTCCGGAGCTGCAGGCGCTCAACAGCCGCATGAGCCGCGATATTTCCGAACAGATCGAGCGCCGCCTGCAGGAATTGGCCGAGCAGGTGGAGATCCCGCTGTGATCGCAGCCGCGTCGTCGTCGCGGACTGCGTATCGTTCGCGACGGCGTTTTCTTTTTCAAAGTAAACGCCATCTCTCACTCACTCCGTTGCTCCTCCTCTCCGCGTGCGGTCATTCGACCGCACGCGGGTTTTTATGCTTGTGCCGCCGGGCCCGCGGATGGTTTTGTTTTTTCCCGCATGCGGTTCTTTTTGGCCCGCTTCGCCGGGCCCGCGGATTCGGAAAAAAACACGGCGGGCGCATTGCCGCGCAGGCGGAAATCTGATATAATTGCGGCAATGGAGATCCGGCGTGAGCCGGAGAAGAAGAGAAAGTGGGAAATCAATATGAATAAACGGATCTGCTGCGCCGGCCTTGCGCTGGCTGTGATGCTTGTTTGCCTCTGCGTCAGCGCGTGCGCACTGGATGCGCAGAGCGCTGCCGAGGAGCTCAGCACCATCGGGATGTTCCGCGGTACGGGCCGGAGCTTTGAACTGGAACGCGCGCCCTCACGCAGCGAAGCTGCGGCGATGCTTGTCCGGCTGTACGGTGCGGAGGACGACGCGCTGACGGACTATGTGTCCGGCGTATGCAGCCATCCGTTCTCTGACGGGCGCGGCTGGGATGCGCCGTATATCGCCTGGCTCTATGGGCGCGGGCTCACGCGCGGCATGTCGTCTGAGCGGTTCGGGGCGTCGGCGCCCTGCTCGGCGCATGACTATCTGGTGTTTTTGCTGCGCGCGCTGGGCTATCGCGACGGCGAGGACTTTTCCTATGCGGCAGCAGAGGAGCTGGCCGCCTCACTGGGTTTTTATGAGCGCGTGCTTTTTTCCGGCACGTTCACCCGGGGGGATATGGCGCTTATGACGCGCCTGGCGCTGGGCGCGCCTGTGCGCGGCGCAGAGCAGACGCTCCTGGAGGCGCTCACGGAGCAGGGCGCCGTGGCGGAGGAGCTGGCGCGGCCGCTGGCGCAGGCAATGCAGGATGCGCCGTTCCGGATCGGGGACGGGCAGCTCCTCGTGCGGGAGAGCGCCTGGAACCGCAGCAGCTATGACCTGTCCCTGACCGTCCGCTTTGAATTGGACGGGGACGGCTCCGTCCTCAGTGAATATACGCTGGAGCGCGCGGAGCTGGCCGAGCTGCTGCGCAGCGACGGGCAGGGCTTTCTGGCGCTGGATACACGCGCGCTGGAAGAAACCGTCGCCGCGTGGGCGGAGCGCTGCAGCGGCAGCCGTATGCCCTTTCAGTTCGATTCCGCCTGCAAGGGCCTGATCCCGATCCCGTTCCTGCTCTGCGACTACCGCGTGGACGTCCCTGCGCTGGAAAAGGCGGTGGCCCTGCAGCTTCTGACGCTGGAAAGCGGCGTCATCCGCGCGCCGCTTGCGGCCTACGACATGTCCGGCCGGCGCATGGATCTCAACGCCACCTGCGTGGAGGTGGATATCGACAACCAGAAGCTGACATACCGCAAAAACGGCGCCGTCATTGTCAGCACCGACGTGGTCACCGGCAATCCCAACGGACATATCACGCCCACGGGCCTCTATTACGCGCACGACAAGCAGACGGACTGCACGCTCGTCGGCCCGGACTATGTGGTGTTTGTGAGCTACTGGGTCGGCTTCATCGGCAACTCCTACGGGCTGCACGACGCGTCGTGGCGCTCCAGCTTCGGCGGCGAGATCTACCGCACAAACGGCTCCCACGGCTGCGTCAACATCCCCGGCGAGGCCATGCGCACCATTTATGAACAGATCGAGGACGGTACGCCCATCTTCATCCACAGCGGCACCTGAGCCGCGCGGGAAAGGAGACTGCTGCAATGGATATGGAACTTGGATTTCTCGGCTTCGGCAGCATGGGACAGGCGATCGCGCGGGGACTGCTGGACGCGGGCGTCCTGCAGCCCGGCCAGATCCATGCCTGCGCCGCGCACTATGAAAAGCTCTCGGCCAGCGCCCGGGCACTGGGCGTCCACCCGCACCGCACGCCTGCGGAGGTGGTCCGCGCCTGCGATACGGTGATCCTGGCCGTGATCCCGGCGGCAGTGCCGGAGGTGCTGGCGCTGGACAGCCAGCTTCTGGAGGGCCGGATGGTGATCTCCATCGCCGCAGGCTATGATTTTGCGCGCCTGCATCCGCTCCTGCCGGAGATCGCGCACCACATCAGCACCATTCCCAACACGCCCATCGCCGTTGGCCGGGGCGTGCTGATCTGCGAGGACCGCCACAGCCTGACCGATGCGCAGCTGGCGCGTCTGCACGCGCTGTTTGCGCCCGTCAGCCTTATGGAATCCGTTCCCGCGCGTCTGTTTTCCGCCGCGGGAACGCTCAGCGGCTGCACGCCTGCTTTCACGGCCATGTATCTGGAGGCGCTGGCCGACGCGGGCGTCAAATACGGCCTGGACCGCGCGGCGGCCTGCCGCATCGCCGCGCAGGTGCTCGTCGGCACGGGCACGCTGCACCTGCGCACAGGCGCGCACCCCGGCGTCATCAAGGACGGCGTCTGTTCCCCCGGAGGAACGACCATCCGGGGCGTCTCCGCACTGGAAAAGGCTGCGTTCCGCGGCGCAGTCATCGGCGCGCTGGACGCCATCGAGGGCGGCAAAGATGCGTGAACGTGTGATCGAGCTGACGGATTTTTCCGCGCCGGAGCTGGACGTCTATGCCCGGCTGAATGAAAACCAGCTCCGCTCCCGGGCCGACCCGGCAAACGCCCTCTTTGTGGCGGAAAGCCCGCTTGTCATCGGCCGCGCGCTGGACGGCGGCTGCGAGCCGGTGTCCTTCCTGATGGAAACGGCGCATGTGGAGGGCAAGGGCCGGGCGCTGCTGGAGCGGTGCCCGGATGTGCCCGTTTATGCCGCCGCGCCGGAGCTTCTCACGCAGCTGACAGGCTTCCATCTCACGCGGGGGATGCTCTGCGCCATGCGCCGCCCGGCGCCCCGGGACGCCTCTGCGCTCCTGCGGGATGCGCGCCGCGTGGCCGTGCTGGAAAATGTGATGAACCCGACGAACATCGGCGCCATCTTCCGCTCGGCGGCCGCGCTGGGGATGGACGCGGTGCTGCTGACGGAGCAGGGGAGCGATCCGCTCTACCGCCGTGCGGCGCGCGTGAGCATGGGCACGGTCTTTCAGGTGCCGTGGGCCTATCTGCCGCCGGACTGGCCGAAGCTGCTGGCGGCGCACGGCTTTGCCACCTGCGCCATGGCGCTGCGGCATGACACGCTGCGCCTGGACGATCCGCGCCTGGCGCGCCAGGCGCGGCTTGCCGTCGTTCTCGGCACGGAGGGCGACGGGCTTGCCTCCGACACCATCGCCGCCTGCGATTATACCGTCTGCATCCCCATGTCCCACGGCGTGGATTCTCTGAATGTCGCCGCGGCCAGCGCCGTGGCGTTTTATGCACTTGGCCGTCACCCGGCAGAACAGGAGGCTGAACCATGAATGAAAGACTGACCATGCGCATGCAGGTGCTGCCCAGCATGTGCGACCACACAAGCACCATGGGCCTGGAGAGCACCGTGAAGCTGTTTATGGACATTGCGTCCGTGCACGCCGAGCAGCTCGGCGTGGGCATGACGGCCATGCGCGAGAAGAAATTCTTCTGGCTGACCGCCCGGACCATGGTGCACATGGCCCGCCGGCCGCGGATGCTTGAGCCGATCGAGGTCGTCACCTGGCCGATGCCGGTGAAGGAAGTGCGCTGCGTCCGGCAGTATGAGATCCTTTCCGGCGGCGAACCCGTGGTCACGGGCAAGACCGTCTGGGCGATCCTGGACCTGGAGACGAAAAAGGTGCTGCCGGCAAAGGGCTTTTTCCCGGCGGAGCTTGCCATGCCGGAGGACGACGTCTGCCCGCAGCCCTTTGCAAGGATCTCCAAGGATTTTTCCGATGCGCAGACGATCGGGGCCTGCCCGGTCCGTTCCACGGACATCGACCTGGGCGGCCACATGAACAACGCCGCCTATGTCCGCGCGCTGCTGGGCTGCCTGCCGTGCGCCGAGCAGAACGCGGAAGCGTTCACGGATCTGGAGATCAACTATCTCACCTCCTGCTATGAGGGCGACACGCTCACCTTCCGCCGCAGGCAGACGGACGGCGCGCAGGAGATCGGCGTCTTTACGCAGGCGGGCGTGCCCGCCGCGCTGGCCCGCCTTTCCCGGCGGGGATGACGCGCGCAGCCGGATCAAAAAACAACAAATCTCCCGGGAACCGTCCGGTTCCCGGGAGATTTTTGTGATCGGGGGGCGCTTATGCGGCTTCCTGTGCGGCGCCGATGTTCATGAACACCTGCGCGCCCATGGCGCGGGTTGCCGTGCCGGTGGGGTTAAAGGCGTTGTTGCTGCCCTGGAGATACTGGGCGGCGGTGCAGTATGTCACGCCCTCCATGGCCCATTCGGCAATGGACGCCAGATCCGTATAGGTCAGCTGCACGGCGAAGAGCTCGCCGGCCTTGCCGGTGGCCTTGTCGAAGCCATAGAGGATCTTCGCAAGCTCCTGGCGGGTGACGGCCTTGTTCGGCTGGAAGGTGCCGTCGGCATAGCCGTCCACGATCTTGTTCTGGGAGGCCCAGAGAACGGCGTCGGAATACCAGGTGCCGTCGGCGCAGTCCTTGAAGGTCTCGGAGACCTTGCCCTCGGGCGCTTCGGCCTTGGCCTGGCGGTAGAGCATGGTGACGATCATACCGCGGGTCAGCGGGGCGTTGGGCGTGAAGGTGTCCGCGCCGGTGCCGTTCATGATGCCGTTCTTCGAGACATAGTTGATGGCGGGAACTGCCCAGGCGAGGGAGTCGGGAATGTCGGAGAAGGCGGAGGTCTTGACGGTGATGCGGCCCTGCGGCGCAGCATAGGAGGCGGGCACGGAGCCGCCGAGACTGTCGCGGATGTAGGTGATAAGGACCTGGTTGTCCAGCATGACGGAGTCCTGCGTGAACTTGTTGTCGGCAAACATGTTGATGCCGTCGCCGCAGTCATGGAGCATGTAGTTGTGGGAGGCGAGCGTGTAGGTGGCCGTCAGATCCAGCGGGACATACTTGCCGCCCTGGAGCACCTGCACGTTCTGGACGCGGTACGCGCCGTCCACGGAGACGAACATGCCCTTGTCATCACCCTTTGCGCTGGAGGCGAGGGTGGTGTCGATGGTGTATTTGAGGCCGGAGACCTGCAGGAAGCCGCCGTTTTCACCGATGGCGTTCGTGCCGTCCGAGGCGGTGGAGGCAGTGTTGCGGGAGGTCCATTCCAGCGCGTCCAGGATCTCCTGGCCGCTGGCCTCCACGACGCACAGCTCGTTGCCGTAGGGATGCACGGCGATGACCTGGGAATAGGTGATGTTGCCGGCGGGGATGTCGGCGCGGATGCCGCCGCCGTTGACGAACGCGATGTCGGCGCCGGAGACGATGCGGTAAGCGTCGGCGCAGAGGTCGCCCAGGTTCGTCTCGCGGCTGCGGACGGCGCGGGTGCCGTCGGCGTTCTTCGTGGTGAGGTTGACGGAGGTCTTTGCCACCACGGAGCCGAGCAGCGCTTCGTTCTTGTCCATGATCTGCTTGATGTAGGCGGCGGCCGTCTCATCCTTGGTCTCGTAGTCGGTGATGAGCTCGGTGGTGAAGCTGCCGTCCGCAATGGTCAGCTTGCCGATGGCGGCGAGCTTGGTGCCGGTGGAGGAGAGCAGAACGGTCTGGCCGTCCTTATTCTTGACCTGGTCCATGGGGATGGTGCTGTGGGAGTGGCCGTCGAGCATGACGTCGATGCCGGTGGTGTTGGCGATGACGTCGGTGGAGCGCCAGGGCTCGGAGGATTCCTCGATGCCGAGATGCGCCAGGGCGACGACATAGGTCGCGCCGGCAGCCCGGGC
>CADCOJ010000199.1 GCA_902803075.1 Oscillospiraceae bacterium
GCCGGCGTTTTGCAGTATGAACAGGGACTTGCGCAGCTGGAAAGCGGAAAACAGCGGCTCACAGAATCGCGGCAGACGCTGGCAGACGCCGAGATGCAGCTTGCCGGTGCACAGGCGGAGCTCGACCGGGCACAGACAGTGCTGGATGTGATGGCGGGCCTGCTGTTCGGTACGGACAGCCAGTCGCTTTATGACGGGCTGGAGGACGGCTCCATCGATGCTTCAGAGGTGGACGAACGGCTGCAGAAGACAGGAGAGCTGCTGGACGAGGCGATCGCCCGGGGGCAGGAGCTGCTGGACAGCCTCCCGGACGGGCAGCGCCTGCAGGAGCTTCTGGATGCGCTGCCGGATGAGATCCGGCAGATCCCGGAGCTGCAGGAAATGATCGCGGCGCTTCCGGACAGGGCGCGTCTGCAGGAGCTCCTGGAGGAGGCCGCCGCCCGGCGGTCCGAGCTTGGGGAGCTTGGCGTGGATCAGTTCCGCGCGGCCATGCGTCAGCTTTCCGAGGGCCGTGCGCAGCTGGAGCAGGGACGTGCGGAGCTGGAAGCGGGCAGGCAGCAGCTTGCCGACGGCGAACGGGAGCTGGAAGCGGCGTCCGGGGAGCTGGATAATGCCCGGCGTGCGCTGCTGCTGGCGCAGGAGGAGCTTGTCTCCGGCCAGGCGGAGCTGGACAGTGCGAGGGCGGAACTGGATGATGCCGCGCAGCGGCTTTCCGATGGACGCGCGGACTACGCAGCCGGGCAGCAGACGCTGCAGGACGCCCGCCAGGAGCTTGCCGTCCGGACGGCGGAGGCGCGGCAGGAGCTTGCGGAGGCCGAAGCGGAGCTTACCGACGGCGAGGCGCAGTATGCAGACGGCGTGCGCGCCTATGAGCAGGCAAAGCAGGATGCGGAGCAGCAGCTCGCGGACGGTGAGCGGGAGCTGTTGGATGCGCGGCGCAGGATCTCCGAGATCGAACACGGCGAATGGTATGTGCTCTCCCGGAGTTATAATCCGGGCTACACCGGCTTCGGCCAGGATGCCGACCGGATGGGCAACCTTGCGCATGTGTTCCCGATGATCTTTTTCCTGGTCGCGGCGCTTGTTTGCCTGACGACGATGACGCGCATGGTCGAAGAGCAGCGCGTCCAGATCGGCTCCATGAAGGCCATGGGGTACGGACGGCTCGCCATATCGTTCAAATATCTCGGCTACGGCCTGCTGCCTGGCCTGCTCGGCAGCGTGGCGGGTCTTGCGGTCGGGTATACGCTGTTCCCGTCGATGATCTTCACGGCCTATCAGATCATGTATCAGATGCCGTCCATCGAGCTGCGCAGCTATGCGGGGATCTCTGCGTTTTCCGTGGCGGCGGCCGTGGCCTGCACCACGCTTTCAACGCTCTGGGCCTGTCTGGCTACGCTCCGCGAGACACCGGCGAGTCTCATGCGGCCGCGCACGCCGAAGGCCGGCAAGCGCGTGCTGCTGGAATATATCCGCCCGCTGTGGCGGCGGATGAAGTTCATCCATAAGGTCACTGCCCGCAACCTGTTCCGCTATCAGAAGCGCTTCTGGATGACCGTCATCGGGATCGGCGGATGCACGGCGCTGATTATCGCAGGCTTTGGCCTGCGCAGCTCGCTGATGTTCACAATGTCGCGCCAGTTTGACGAGCTGTTCCACTATACTGCGCAGGTTGTCCTTCCGGACAGCATCCTGCCCGAGGACCGCGCGGCGATCGAGGCGTTCCTTGCCGCGGACGCGCGTGTGACGGGAACCGGGGCATGCTATCTGACCTCTGCCTCGGCTGTCGGTGCGCGCAATACTTCCGGCGTCTATCTTGAGGCCATGGACGCGGAGGTGCTGGCCGACGCGGTCGAGCTGCTCGACTGCCGGACGGGCCGGACCATTGCCATGGAGGACGGCGGCGTGTATATCGACCAGAAGCTCTCCGAGCTGCTGGACGTGCGCGTTGGAGACACGATCCTGCTTGACGCCGGCACGCGGGCGGAGGCCGCGGTCGCGGGGATCTTTGAGAACTATGCCGCGCATTTTGTCTACATGACGCCGGCGTGCTTCACGCAGCTGTTCGGCCGTGCGTTCGAGCCGAACGCGTTTCTTCTGACGCTGCAGCAGGAGGACGCGCCGTTCTGCGACGCGTTCTTTGAGGATCTGATGCGCCTGGGGAGCGTATCCGCTTCACGCCTGTCCGCCACCCGTGACACCTATCTGCACAGCATGGAGCGCATTGATTTCGTGGTGGTCATCGTCATCCTGGCAGCCGCGGCTCTGGCAATGGTCGTGCTCTATAATCTTTCCAACATCAATATCACCGAGCGCATGCGCGAGCTTGCGACGATCAAGCTCCTGGGCTTTTATGACCGGGAGGTCTCGGCGTATGTCTATCGGGAGAACATTGTGCTGACGCTGCTGGGCATCGCGCTGGGCATCGGGCTGGGGCATGCGCTGCATGTGTGGCTGGTACGCTCGGTCGAGATCGACCTTATGATGTTCGGGCGGCAGACAGACCCGAGGAGCTATCTGTACGCGGCGGTGCTCACGTCGCTGTTTTCCCTCCTTGTAAACCTGATCGCGCATTTTCGGATGAAAAAGATCGATATGGTCGAAAGCCTCAAAAGTGCAGAATAAAAAACCGGGCCCGCTGCGTTTGCAGCGGGCCCGGCTCCGGTTTTGCGATCACTCGATCTCCAGACGTCTGGCCGAGGCGGGAAGCTCCGTCTTTTTCGGCAGCGTCAGCTTCAGAATACCGTCCTGATACGACGCTTTGATGTTCGCGGTGTCGATGCCGGCGGTGTCGAAGCTTCTGGCATACGTGCCGTAAGAGCGTTCACAGCGGACATAGCTGCCCTTTTTATCCTTCTGCTCATAGTCGGAGTGGCGCTCGGCTGTGACGGTCAGCCGCTCGCCGTCGAGATCCACGTGGATGTCCTCCTTCTTGAAGCCGGGCAGATCTGCCTCCAGAATGAAGGAGTCGCCCTCCTCGCGGATATCGGTCTTGAACTCGCTCAGGCCATGATCCGAGAAGAACGCGCGCTCGAGCTCGTCGAAGTCGTGGAACGGATTGAAGGATGAGAAAGCATTTCTTGTTCTGTACGGTACCAACATGATAAAGACCTCCTGTTCAGGTTCTGTGATGTTTTTTGGGCGATGCGCCTTGCTTTCGCTCGGCTCATCTCTTCTTTACGTCTTTCATGATACCCGGATAGTTTGAACAAATCTGCATGATTCTATGAACCAATTGTTAATTTTAGCACTCTATGAAAAAGAGTGCTAAAACGTGAGGCTGTACATTTGTTGTTGGATGCAGTATGATAGGGATGGAACTTTTCCGGATGCGGTGCGTCCAAAGAGAAAAGCAAAAGGAAAGGATGTGGATCGTGATGCTGCAAATCGAGCATCTGACAAAAACATACGGAGAGAAAAAAGCGGTTAACGACCTTAGCCTGCATATCCGTCCCGGCGAAATATATGGCTTCATCGGCCATAACGGCGCCGGAAAGACCACCACGCTCAAAAGCTGCGCCGGGATCCTTGCGTTCGACCAGGGCACGATCCGCATCAGCGGAACGTCCGTCACGGACGACCCCATCGCCTGCAAGCGTCTCCTGGCCTATATTCCGGATAACCCCGATCTTTATGAATTCCTTTCGGGCATCAAGTATCTGAACTTCATTGCGGATATCTTTGAGGTCCCGAAGGACGCCCGGGAGCAGCGCATCGCCCGTTACGCGGACCAGTTCGGTCTCACGGCCGATCTTGCGCAGCCCATCTCGGCCTATTCCCACGGCATGAAGCAGAAGCTTGCTGTCATCGCCGCGCTGATCCATGAGCCGCGCCTCATCATGATGGACGAGCCGTTCGTCGGCCTGGACCCGTCTGCGGCGCACCTGCTCAAGACCATTATGCGCGAGCACTGCGACCGGGGCGGCGCCATCTTCTTCTCCACACATGTGCTTGAAGTTGCGGAAAAGCTCTGTGACAAGGTCGCCATCATCAAGCAGGGCAGGCTCATCGCCTCCGGTACGATGGACGAAGTGCGCGGCGACCAGTCGCTGGAGGAAGTGTTCCTGGAACTGGAAGGTGATGGAAATGCTTAAACCGCTGCTGCGCGTTCAGCTTGCGGCGCTGATCGCCTCATTCACGGGCATGAAGCGCCAGAAGAAACGGAAGACTGCCGGCAAGGTCGCGCTGATCGCCCTGGCGCTGATTTACTGCGCGTTCACCTTTATGATGCTGTTTTTCACATCCTTCTCCACGCTGGCCGGCGCCTTTTTCCCGCTGGGGATCGGATGGCTCTATTATGTGATGCTTGTCATCATGGCGTTCGGGCTGATGTTCGTCGGCAGCGTGTTCACGGCCAAGGCGCAGCTGTTTGAGGCCAAGGACAACGAGCTGCTGCTGTCCATGCCGGTCCCGCCGCGTGATATCCTGCTCAGCCGGATGGCGGCGCTGCTGCTCATCAATGTGGTCCTGGAGCTCGTTGTGGCCATCCCTGCGGCGCTGGCCGCGCCGATCTGGCGGATGCCTGCGCTTGGGATCGTGAGTTTCGTGCTGGTGCTCCTGGCGCTGCCGCTGCTTGCGCTGGCGCTCACCTGTCTGGCGGCGTGGCTGATCTCCCTCCTGACGGCGAAGATCCGCAGCAAAACGCTTCTGACGACGATTCTTTCCGTCGTGTTCCTGGGGCTCTATATGGTGGGCGTGACGCGCCTCAATTCCTATGTGAACACGCTTGCGCAGAACGGCGCGCAGATCGCGGGGAAGCTCTCCGCTGTGGCGCCGCTCCTGTGGGTCGGCCGCGCCTGCGCCGAGGGCGATGCGCTGAGCCTGATCCTTGCGCTGGCTGTGATGATTGTTCCGTTCCTTGTGATGCTGTGGCTGCTGTCGCGGAGTCTCATCCGCATCCTGACCACAAAGCGCGGCGCGGCGAAGATCAAATATGTCCGCAGGGAGCTGCGCACCTCCTCCGTGGACGCGGCGCTGCGCGGCAGGGAGCTTGCGCGGATCACCTCCAGCTCAGCCTATATCCTCAATGCCGGCCTCGGCCTGCTGTTTGAGATCATCGGCGCGGTGCTGCTGGTCGTGAAGCGGCAGGCGGTGCGCGGGTTCCTGGAAACCTTCGGGCTGGACAGCGACATCCTGCTTGCCATCATGACGCTGCTCGGAATGTTTCTGGTCGGCTTCGTGTTCTTCACCTCAGCCAGTGTTTCCATTGAGGGCAAGTCCATCTGGATCCTGCAGTCGATGCCGGTGCCTCCGCAGCGCGTGCTGCGCGCGAAGCAGGGCATCTCGAACCGCATCACGATCCTTCCCACGCTCTGCATGACGGCCGCGGCGATCTGGGTGCTGCAGCTTTCTCCGCTGCGCGCGGCGCTCTTTGCAGCGTGTATGCTGCTCGGCATGCTCCTGAGCAGCAACGTCGGCCTGACCGAGGACCTGCGTCACGGCAGTTTGAACTGGGTCAATGAGACCCAGGCGGTCAAGCAGGGCATGGGCGTGCTGTTCTCCATGCTCCTCGGCTGGAGCTTTACCCTGGCAATGGGGCTTCTGTATTTCCTGCTGCTGCGGAAGGTGATGAGCACGATAACATTCCTCATTGCGCTGGACGTGCTGATGCTGCTGCTTGTGATCCTGACCGACCGCTGGCTTATGACGCGCGGCGCAAGGCGCTACCAGTATATGAGCTGACGCATTTTCCGAAAGGAACACCCCGTTCTGCCGCATTTGCGGCGGAACGGGGTGTTTCCGTTGAAGCAGAAGCCCGGCCGGTCAGCCGCGGCAGGCTCCGTCCTGTGCGCGGACCGTGCCGAGCCACCATTCCAAAAGACGCCAGCCGTCGGTGGGCGTGCGCAGGCGCTCCGGATGCCACTGCACGCAGAACACGGGAAGCGTTTCGTGGCGGATCGCCTCAACGGTGCCGTCGTCGGCCCACTGGATGACATGCAGACCGCTTCCGAGGCGGTCCACCGCCTGGTGGTGCGAGCTGTTCACAGGGAAGCGCGTGCCGTAGAGCGCGTTCAGCACCGGATCGTCGGTATATGAGCCGTGCATCCGGTCGGCTTGCCCCAGGCGGCTGTGGCCGGGAATGTCCTGGTGCAGCGTGCCGCCGAAGAACACATTGACGAGCTGGCAGCCCCGGCAGACGCCGAGGACCGGGAGCTGAAGGCCGGTGAAGCGGCGCATCAGCGCCAGCTCTGCGCGGTCGCGCTGCTCATCAATGTTCGTGCTGCCGCGATCCTCCTGCCCATACAGGCTTGGGTGAAGGTCGCCGCCGCCCGGCAGGAGCAGGGCGGCGCAGCCCTCCGGAGCGTCGGTCTCGACCTGTGCGCCCAGCGCTGCGAGCGCATCGGAATACCGGTTCTGCCCGGGCATCGGAAGAAAGATCTTCAAACAGACGCCTCGCTTTCCTCCGCCTGCAGCACAGGCAAAAGCGCATGCAGATCCGGAAGGACCTTCCAGCTCAGGCGCTGCGTCTGCCCGTTGAGCGGGACCAGATCCGGGATCAGAACTACGCGCATCCCGGCGGCCGTTCCCGCAAGCACATCTGCGGGCGCGTCGCCCACCACGATGCACGCCTCCGGCCGTATGCCGAGGCGCTCCGCCGCAAGCAGGAAGATGTCGGGCGCGGGTTTGCCGCGCGCGATCATGTCGCCGCAGATCACGGCCTCAAACGCATCGGCAAAGCCCGCATGTTCCAGGTGGCGCTGCGTCTTTGCCTGCTCTGTGGAGGTGGCTGCAGCCAGGCGGAAGCCGCGCTCACGCGCCAGACGGAGCACGTCCCCGGCGCCGGGCTTCCGGACCTGCTGAGCCGATGCGGCCTCGATCAGCTCCTCGGAGATGCGGATCCGTTCGGCGCGCACATCGTGGAACGGGAACTCCGCGCCAAGCTGCGCGCAGAACATACGCTGCGCGCCTTCGGCATGGACCCCGCGCGTGCGCAGGATGAGCGCCTCGGGGATCTCGAAGCCGAAGCGCGGACCGGCCAGCTTCCACGCCCGGGCATAGATACGCTCGGTGTCGAGCAGCGTGCCGTCAATGTCAAAGATCAGAGCTTTTTCCATAGCATCTCCCGAAAACAGGTTTTTACTGCCCGGACCAGCGGCTGCAGGCGGATGGACCGATGGGACGGATCTGTGCGTGAAAGAGCGCGGTCCGGAAAGCGCCGCGGCCAAAGCCGGTCAGGCGCGGCGCCTCGTCGTCCCAGGCGCGGTTCACGGTGAAGCGGAGCTTCCCGTCCTCCGGGCGGAGGATCACGCCGCTGATGAGGTGCAGCCGAGCCTCCTCCGGCGCCTCCAGCTCCACGCAGAGGGCGACCTGCTTGTCAAGACTGCGCAGATACGCTTCATCCGCAAACCACATTGCGCCGAGCAGATCCTGCACATCCTCCGCCGGGACCGGGGTGCGGGCCGTGCCGCGGAGCGTGATGCGGATCCTGGTCTGTCCCGTCTCCAGCGCGCCAAGGTCGATGAACAGGTGCATATTGCCCGTCCAGACGTCGCGGATGGGCCGCAGACGGACATCGGGCTTATCGGCGCAGGCGTCAAAGCCTGCGGCAAAGGGAATGTCAAACACAGCCGTCACCATACGTTCCATGGGAGTCTTGCACGATGCGTACACCAGAAGCGCCCCCTCCTGCAGCTGCGTGCGGATGCAAACGCCTTCGGTGTTGACCTGACGGGGCACGCATTCCGACGGGCGGTGCGTGTCGGGGTCCACAAGGCCGAATTCGTTGCGCTCGGTATCTTCGAACACGTCGTTTTCCCAGGGGTGCGTGTAGTCGTAGAAGTACATCGGCAGCGCGCTGCCGCGCCGCACAACGGCCAGATACTCCGGCGTTACAGCCTCAATGCGATCCGCTACGCGGCCGGGCAGCGTCCCGTTGTGGTAGCCATAGGTAAAATCGGGCTGGAAGAAGTATGCCTCCTGCAGCGGAAGGCTGCGCCTGCGGTGATAGTCGGAGACGTCGGCTGCCGAGGTGAAAACGATGCGCGCCGTGCGCGCGCGCTCCACCATGTACCGCACGGCCATGTCGTTGACAGCAGTCCAGTCCATGAAGCCGCGGAACGCCTCCAGCGCGACTGTGACAGTCAGAAGTCCGGGGCTGTTTGCGGCGTCTGCGAGCCAGCTGTCGAACACATGCGTGAAGCGATGCAGATTGTGGTGCAGCACCCGGTGGTCATAGTACCGTTCGCCCGGCACGACGTTGGAGGGGCAGCCGTCATAGACCATGATGCTGTAATTGCGGCTGCAGGTGGTGGTGCCCATGGTGAAGCACATGATGCCGCGCGGCGGCCCTGCGCGGCGAAAATCGTCGTCGGCGGGATAATAGGGCTGGTTGGAGACGCCGCAGTGGTTGATCTTCCAGCCGCTGTCCTGCCAGTTCTGCCAGACGCACAGGGACGTGAGGCCCTTGACGCCGAGCTTCTCCAGAATACCGATGGAAACGGCGTCGGGCGTATAGCTTGCGGCCAGTTCCATGCCGCCGAAGCCCAGCAGGCGCATCTGCCGGTCCAGCTGGTGCAGACCGCGTTCCTGTGAGGCGCGGTCAAGCTCAAAGAGGCTGTCCGTCTCTGAGCCGGGGAGCAGCGTGCCGGCATTGATGAAAAGCACAGTCCGGTCGCCATAGAGCCGGGCGTTCCGGAGAAAGCGGGAGAATTCCCGCACGGTCTTTTCCGGATCGTCCGTGATGGTCGGGTCGTACATCCAGCAGTCGCCGGGGATCTCATAGCGGTGGAGCTCCGCGTCGAGCGGGGGCGTGTTCATGCCGACCCACGGGATAACGGCCAGCGCGCCCGGCGCCAGGACGCCCACCATGCGGACGATCTTCTCGCCGTCTGCCCAGAATTCCAGGCGCGTGTTGCCCGGGATGGGGAAGTTCAAACGGATGTCCTGGCAGAATGCGCCGTCCTCCTGTTTCAAGTCGAGCGGGTAGGGTTCAGGCACAGCGTCCGCCCCGAAGCAGTTGTGCGTAACGACGAACGCGGCGTTTGCGCTTCTGCGGCTGACGACGCGCACAGTCATGCTCCGGCCGCAGTCAAGCAGCCGTTCAGGAACGATGAGCGAGGCGGCAGGCGCCGGGAGCGCGTCCGGATGCGTCTGCAGATAGTCCGCAAGACGGTCGAGCGCGCGGTCCGCGCGGTCAAGCATCGCGCTGCGCCAGCGGAGGATCGCCGCATCGTGCTCCGCCTGTGTGCAGGGCTCGGCAGGGCTGTCAGCGGAAAACTCAGACATGCAGACCCACCCTCCTGCGCTGGACAGCTCCAGATAGCCGTCAAACGCGCCGGATGGAACATGGACCGTACGTCCAAGGATCTCAAGCATATCGCCCGGCATCCGGAGCTCCATGCGCCCGCTGCAGCCCAGCGAAACGGCAAAGCATTCGCTGCCCAGCGCTGAGGACACGCACACGCGCGTCCGTGTGACCGTGACGGTGACGCGGGCCGTGTCGGCGGGATCGTTGGCGTTCGGTTTTCCGAAGCGGAACGAGAGGGCGGCTTTTTCGTCGAAGCGCGTCCAACCGAACAGCAGGCGGCTGCCCGCCCAGCCGTCGGGCCGGATGACCGTGTCCAGAAGGATCAGGCGGCACGGCAGCGGATCACAGGTCAGGGCAAATGCCCCGTCAGGTCCCACGGTCGTTTTCCGGCCGGAAAACAGTGTGAGCGTCCGGCCGCTCAGAAAGACTTCCTGGCGCATGGTATGCATCAGCTCCTGTCAGAGGATATGCTCATGATAGCACAACGATCCATCCCGCGCAATCAAAAAACCCGGACATGGGACAGGAAAAAAGACGCAGACCGAGGGCCTGCGCCTTTGAGAAATGAAGTGCCGATGGCCGTAAGGCCGTTCAGGGGACGATGATATCCACCGCACGGCAGTTGTTCTGCAGAAACACGCTTTCCACATCGCCGCCGTATTCTCCGTCGAGCGTCCAGGCGACCGGATGGTCGAATGCGAAGCGGACCGAACTCGTCTGGCAGACGGTGAAGTAGTTGGGATCGGAAAAATCTGCCCGCAGCAGGCAGGAGGCGACGATGCTGAAGTCGGCAAGGTTGCGGATGTCGCGGATGAGCACGATCTCGGACCGTCCGTCGTTGAGACTGACGCCCAGATGCTCCGGGACCTTGAAGCCGCCGACGGATGTGGTGCTGCAGACAAAACCGACAAGCACGTCTTCTTCCACGTCCAGCTCGTCACAGTGCATGCGCGTGTGCGTGGCCTTGAGGCCGCCCAGCTCCTGCACGCCGTTGAAGAAGTATGCAAGGCGGCCGAGCACGCGTTTGTCCTCCTGCGGAGTGCGGTAGGCGATGCCGGTGAAGATGCCGAAGGCCGCCACATAGGTGAAGAAGCGATCCCCGCCGAACGAACCGATGTCGAGCGGGAAAGGATGGCCGTCCACGATCCCGTGCGCCGCGGCGACCGGTTCTTTGGAAAGACCGAGCGTGGATGCGACGTCATTGACCGTGCCGCCGGGGATATAGCCCAGCGGGGGACGGCGGTCGGCAGGGAGGGCCATCAGGCCGGAGACGGCTTCGTTGAGCGTCCCGTCGCCGCCGCAGCAGACAACAAGGTCGAACTGGCTGCCGCGCGTGAGGATCTGCCGCGTCAGGTCGCGCGGCCCGGAGGTCATGTGGACAGTCACCTCATAACCGCCCTGCGAGAAGATCTGCAGCACGTCCATGAGACTTGTGCGGATCTCCGTGTGGCCTGCGTTGGGGTTGACGAAAAAAAGCAGTCGTTTCATAGATGAGGAACTCCTTCCACGCCTCCTTTCCGGCCGGTCACTGATACATGCTGCTCAGCACGTCAACGATGGCTGCGTTCTCGTAGGTCACGCCGCAATCATAGCGCGCAACGATGGTTTCCTCAAGCGTGTAGGTGGCTTCGGAGAGATAATCCTGCTCGATCTGGCGGTACCAGTAGCTGGTCGGGCAGAAGGAGCTGAAGTACATCACATGGTAGCCGTAGTCTGTGCGTACGATCCCGTAGTCGCCCTCGGCGCGCGCGGCGTCGAAGCACCAGTCGTTGAACGG
This sequence comes from Oscillospiraceae bacterium, assembly GCA_902803075.1. Lineage (GTDB taxonomy): Bacteria > Bacillota > Clostridia > Oscillospirales > Oscillospiraceae > CAG-170. Next base: position 11,025 of record CADCOJ010000199.1, read on the forward strand.
CTGCACCATCTGGCCGGGATAGACCTCCTCATAGAGACCGCCGGTCTGCGCGCTGCCGGGATCTTCAGTGTGCGCGGCGGCCAGAGCGGCGAAGCCTTCCTCCGTGCTGTCGCCTGCCAGCCACTCGTCCAGCAGCGCCTGTGCCTGCCGCTCAGCTTCCTGCCAGGCGGCGTCGGTATAGGTGCCGTCCTCGGCGGTCTCGTCGGGGATAATCAGAATATGGCGGACATTGACCATGGGCGTGTCGTCGCGCGTCAGACCGGAGGCGGTGAATTCCTCCTCGTGGCGCGCGTAGTGATCCAGCACATCCTGCTCGGTGCAGGGGATCTGCTCGGCCAGGGAGTTGAGGTACTCCGTGGCAAGGAAGTTGCGCCGGATGAACTCCGCGTAGTCCTCATAGCGGACGGAAGGACCATAGATCTTCTGGACGTATTCGTCCGCGTCCTTGTACCCGTAGGACATGGCGGAGGCGGTAAGGTCCGTTTTCAGATCATCAAGCTGTGCCTGAGCGGTGTCGCTCAGCGTGAAGCCTTTGGAATCCGCCTCCTGGCACAGCGCTGCCATGGCGTCGTACATCTGGACGCCTGTGCGCAGGAACATCTGCTGCCAGGTGCTCTCCGCATCGAACATCTGCTGGTCAAGCCCGGCGGCTGGGTCCAGGATATAGGCAAGATAGGAGCCGTAAGTGTTTGCAAAGGTATAGTATTGCTGCCAGTAATAGATCGGCAGCTCCCGGTTGGTCAGCGCATCGCTTCCGCAGGAGGCGACACGCTGCGCGAGCACCTCGTCGGTCAGCGCTTCGGGCTCCACGGTGTAGCTCACGCCGTTGCCGGCCGGCTGCGCGACCTCAGCGGTCTGAGCGTCGGAGGCGGGCTGCTCGTCCGCGGGCGTCTCGGCCGGTGCATGTGTTTCGGCGGTCTGCACAGGCTCTGCCGGCGCAGGTTTGCGGTCGCGCAGGATCTTTACCGTCAGAAGAACGATGACGGCAAGCAGCACAACAGCCGCTGCCGCGGCGATCCAGACGGAGGCGGAGCGCTTCTTCGGAGCGGGCGCTTCGGCAGGGGAGGGCTCGCTCCCGTCGGCCGGAGCCTCTTCTGCAGACGTCTGCTGGAATGCGGTCGTGTTTTCTTCCTGCTCTTCCGGCTCTGCCGCGTCATCCGGATCGGATGTGTCGGGCTCGGACGCGGCCTGCGCAGCGAGAAGGACGTCCTCGTCCTCCTGCGGGTGCTGGCCGCGGATGGATTCTGTCATGATGGATCCTCCTTGGACATGGTTTTCTACAGTTTAACACAACCGCGCGCGCAATGCAATTGCACCCCGGGGAGCGTTTCTGAATTATTTGTGAATTCTTCCGCGCAGTCTGCCCGAAAGCGCCGCTTTTTTTCTTGACAAACGCACCTGCGGCGTATAAACTGATTATGTTTGAAACTGCGAGGAAAAGGACGCGTTCCGGGCAATCCCGTGCAAAGAGAGCTGTCGGCCGGTGCAAGACAGCGTCGGGCTGCCCGCGGATATCCCCTTGGAGCATCCCGGCCGAACCGCCAGTAAGCCGGGGCGGGTTCTCCCGTTACAGAGAATCGAGTGTCTGCCTTCGGGCGGAAATTCAGGTGGTACCGCGGTCTATGCCGCCCTGAGCTGCGCTCGGGGCGATTTTTTTTTGAAACCAACATTCGGAGGAAGACAGAATGGAATATAAACAGACGCTTAATATGCCGAAGTCCGGCTTCCCGATGCGTGCGGGTCTGCCGCAGCGCGAGCCGGATATGCTCAAGCACTGGGAGGAGCTCGACCTTTATGCAGAGCTTCTCAAAAAGAACGAGGGCAAGCCCCGCTTCTCACTGCACGACGGGCCTCCGTTCTCCAACGGCGACCTGCACATGGGACATGCGCTCAACAAGGCGCTCAAGGACTTCATCGTCCGTTCC
>CADCOJ010000200.1 GCA_902803075.1 Oscillospiraceae bacterium
CCAGCGCCTCACACAGCTTTGCAAGCGTTGCCACTTTGACGGCCTTTGCCTTCCCGGTCTTCAGGATGGACATGTTGGTCACGGTGATACCGACTCTTTCTGCGAGCTCCGTCACGCTCATCTTTCGTTTTGCGAGCATGACGTCAATGTTGAAAACGATCTCTCCTTCCATGCCGGCATGCCTCAAATCGTCAGATCGCTCTGCTCCTGCAGGAGCGCCGCTTTTTTCACAAGATGAGAAAGCGCCGCCGCAGCCGCAGAGATCGCAATGCCGGCAAACACCACCAGAAGCGCCGCCAGCATGATGCCGGGATGGCTCATACCGACAGCCATCAGAACCAGATTCCCGGCGAAGAAAAACGCCGCGTCCCCGGCCGCAAGCCACGAGATCCATTTCAGGTATCCCGCATTCTCATTGGAAAACGACCTGTCCGCACCGATATTCGCCGCGATCCTCCATCCGAGGATCAGCGCCGCGCAGCAGGGCAGCCCCGTAACCCAAAGAAAGCCGAGCCACGGCCAGTAGCGGTCGGAAAACTCCGGATATTGCTCCGCAAGCGTCTGCCCGCAGACCGGAAGGATGACAAAATAGACGATCAAGCCACAGATCCCGACGCCGATGAGGATCGCCCGCAGCCATCCGGACAATGCTTTTTGTTCCATATCGCACCTCCAGCTGAATGGTTCTGGTGTGAATTATACGCGCAGATTATCTGTTTGTCAATTATTTTTTATTGTTTTACGATAAATCCCGGTGCTCACATACGCCGTCCCTGCACTGCGGAGGAGCCAACGCGAACCCCTCCTCTGCCCGACCGGGCAGAGGAGGGGTTTATCATGCCGGTGCAGAATGCTTCCCGGTATCAGGCGAAGAAGTCCCATCCGGACAGAAGCAGCCCGGGAATCACCACCAGCAGGAAGAAGGCCCAGCTGACCAGGGTGAAGGTCTGGATGAACTGTCTGCCCTGTCCGGGATACTCCCGCACATAGAGCCGGTAGTTGATCACAGAGGCGAGGGAGCCGATGATGGAGCAAAGGCCTGCCGTGTCGACCCCATAGATCAGTCCCGCGAAGTTTTTTGTGAAGGGATACAGCACGATGCTGGCGGGCACATTGGAAATCACCTGGCTCAGACCGATGGCCCACCAGTATTCCCGCCCGGCCACAGTGTTTTCCAGAAATCCTGCGATCGCATTGTTCCCGGCGATGGAGGAGGAAAACACGAAAAAGCAGAGAAATGTGACCAGCAGAGCATAGTCCACACGGAGAAACAGCTTCCGGTCAGCGGCCGCGATGGTGAGCAGTACAACGCCCAGCGCATAGGGCCAGTACCGGGTGCGGGTGACAATGACCAAAAGGATCAAAACAAAAAGCCCCAGATACATCCAACGCCGGAACCCGGCTGACGGAAGCGGCAGATTCTCCGCTTTGACGTCAGCAGATTCTCTGATGTTCTTCCGGTACAGAACGCATACAAAGCCCACCAGCAGCACCGCGGACATCAGACAAACCGGGAGCATGTGCAGCATGAACTTCCACGCGCTGACGCCTGCCTGTCCATAGAGAAACAGGTTCTGGGGACTGCCGAACGGCGTCAGAAGCGAGCCGCGGATGGCGGCAATGTTCTCCATGGAGATCACAGGCAGGATATACCGTTCCCTGTCGGCGCTCCGGAACAGCAGGATGGTCAGCGGCACAAAGATCAGCAGCGAGACGTCATTGGTGACAAACATGGAGGAAAAGAACACGCCGAAAACCAAAAACAGCGTCAGGGTCAGCATCGTGCGCAGCTTCCCGGCCAGATTGACCAGCGGCTGGAGCACATTTTCCTGCTTGAAGCCCTCCAGAACGCAGAGCATCATCAAAAGCGTCCCAAGCGTGCGCCAGTCGATCTGCTCCAGAAGGGCCGCGGAAGGAGGCGTGATGAGCAGTCCCGCCAGAGCGGCGAGTACGGACAGGGTGAGCATGGGTTCTGATTTCAGCCATCGAAGTGCTTGTTTCATCTGCTTGCCTCTTGATCTTGACCTTGGATCAGTCCGTTTCGCGGCTTTGGTACATGCAAAGCCGGATGACCTTTGGGATTTTCTTGCATTATAGCGAAGATCCGCCGCAGATGCAATCCCCTTCCGCCTGCTGCTTTTTCAATATCTGCAGCAAAATTTCTGCACCGGCTCCTGCACGTTCCGCCTCCCCGGCTCCGGTGTAGGTTTGTCAATGATGTGTTACACAACAGGAAAAGAAGCGAGAACCTGCCTGGGAGAGCGCCAGCTGAGGGGACGCATGGGGAA
>CADCOJ010000201.1 GCA_902803075.1 Oscillospiraceae bacterium
AATCAGCTCTGTCAGGAGATTTTGCAGGAGCAGGATGCGCCCACGCAGGAGATGCAGATGTAACCGGCAGCGCGTTCCGCGCCGTCGCGCCCGTGTCGGCGGTTTGTGCGGCTTTCCGGACACAGCCGAGCGCGTACCCGCCAAACACCAGAAAACCGGACGTTGCGCCGACGTGCGGGAGTGTCCGGCAGAGCTACAGCACAGAAGCCGGAGCGCCTGCGGGCGGCTTTCGGCGGAGGAGAAGCCGCAAGCGGCGAGGCAGGAGAAAGGACTGGCGCTTTTCTGCGCCCGTCCGGCCACTTCTGCCCGCAGTGCGGACAGTTGTCAAAGGTAAAAATGGCGCTTTTCTTCGGATGCGCAATGTGGATTGACGCTGTTTTTCGAAGGAAGCCGGAATTGTGCCGCAGTTGCAGGCACTTTTTTGACGCTTTTCTTTTTTGAGGGGGGTAATGACCATGAAAACAGAGGACAGACGCCGTCATTCTGTCTGGCTGGATGATGCGACATGGAGCAAGGTGCAATACCACTATAAGCTGGATGGCTGCACCACACAGAACGAGTTTATCGGCAAGGCGATCCGATTTTACTGCGGGTATCTCAGCAGCGAATATGCAGGAGACTTCCTGCCGAAGATCCTGAGCGAAACGCTGGAAGCGATCCTGAGTATGTTCGGCGACCGCATGGGCAAACTGCTGCTCAAGCAAGCAGTCGAGCAGAATGTCTGCAATCATATCCTTGCGGCAGACACGGACATTGACTCTGAGCAATATCAGAGAATGCGCGGCAAAAGCTATCAGGAGGTCCTGCGCACAAACGGGCAGATCTCGTTCCCGGAAGTGCTGCGCCAGCAAAAGCGGCTGTAAATCATGGCACGACTGATACAAAAAACCGGCTTCATCGGGCGCAAAAATGCGGGCGGGTATCTCAAGTATATTGCTACACGCGAGGGTGTGGAGGTGCTGACCAGACGAGGGCTGGCAACACAGAAACAGCAGGAGTTGATCTCCGGTATGCTTCGGGATTTTCCGGATATGAAAGACTCCTTTGAGTATGAGGATTACAAGAAAGCGCCGACACTGCAAACAGCATCGGCGTTTATCTCTGCTGTGTTGGACAGCCATATGCAGAATCTGCAATCCAATGATAGCTACCTACGTTACATTGCAACGCGTCCTGGTGCGGAAAAGCATGGGGGACATGGCCTGTTTGGTGCAGATGAAACTATCGGCCTGAATGAAACAGCCAAAGCGTTGACTGAGCATGACGGCAACGTCTGGACGATCATTTATTCTCTGCATCGGGAGGACGCAGAGCGACTTGGGTATAACAATGCGGATGCGTGGCGGAAGCTGCTCATCAGCCAACAAAGCAAGTTCGCAGAAGCATTTCATGTTCCAATCTCAGAGCTTCATTGGTACGCGGCCTATCACGACACGGACACGCATCCGCACATCCACATGATGGTCTGGGCAGATCAGAAGACGATGTTGAAACGGGAATCGGTTGTAAAGCTGCGCTCCGCGATGACGAACAGCATCTTCCGGGCGGAGTTAGAGAATCTCTATATCAGAAAGGATATTGCTTATAAAGACGTGACTGAAGCCGCACGGGAGGTCATGCGGGAAATCATCGCACAGATAGATGCGATCAAAGCGCCGTCCCAATCCCTCCAGCAAATGATGCTGGAGCTTGCCAAAGAGCTGCGCACGGTCGCCGGTAGAAAACAGTATGGCTATCTCAAACAACCGCTGAAAGAAAAAGTCGATTGCATCGTGGATAAGCTGGAAAAGCTGCCGGAGGTGGCGGCATATTATGCTGTCTGGAACAGCTTGCGTGATACGCTGGAGGGATACTATAAAAGCACACCGCGTGAGCATCATCCGCTGTCGCAGCAGAAAGAATTCCGTGCGATCAAAAATGCAATCATTCAAGAGGCAGAGCAGCTGCGGCTTCAGATGGAGAAAGCTTCAGCGCAGGCTTCTGCAAATGAGATGTTCCAAAAGGAGAACTCCTCATCGGAAGCTGCACGTGCCGCGCAGCTTCATTCGGATGATCTTCTCAGCAGTACGGTGCGGTTGTTCTACCATATGAGTCGGATTTTCCGTGACAATGCCGCGCCACCAGGCAATCCAATGGGGATTCGGATAGACTCCAAACGTCGAAAGAAACTCATGGAGAAACGGTTGGCGATGGGACATAAGCAGGATGACCATGAGGTTGAACAAGAATACGGACATCAATTAAACTAAGAAAAGGAGTTGCATCATTGGCACGATATATCTACTTTACATCCGAACAAAAAGAACAGGCGGCGTCTGTTGACTTGGAAGGATTTCTCCTTCGTCAAGGAGAACAACTCATCAAGTCAGGTCGCGAAAAGCGGCTGGCCAGCGATCACAGCGTTACAATTTGCGGCTGTGAGTGGTTTGACCATGCGACGAATGAGGGTGGCCGCGCAGTCAGCTTTGTGCAGAAATTCTACGGCAAAAGCTACGTCGAAGCTATGACCATGCTGTTAGGCAGCAGCGTGGAGTCAGCTTACCCGCAGGCAAAAAAGCAGGTAACTACTCCGCAGAAGCCCTTCATACCGCCCGTTCCGAACGCGAATATGCACCGCGTATTTGCCTATCTTCTCAAAACGCGCGGACTGGATGCGGGCCTTATTTCCAGCTTTGCACATAGGCACTTGATCTATGAGGACGCGGCGCATCACAACGCCGTATTCATTGGGACGGATGGGAATGGATGCCCACGTCATGCACATCTGCGCAGTACAAACAGCCATGGGAAACCGTTTCGCCTGAATGTGGAAGCCAGCGACCCGCGTTACAGCTTTCATCATACCGGAACAGATGGGAGCCTCTATGTGTTTGAGGCTCCCATTGATATGCTGTCATTCATCTGTATGCATCCGGATCACTGGCAGGAACACAGCTACGTTGCGTGCTGTGGTACATCGCCCCATCCAGTGCTGCAAATGGTAAAACCTGATACGAAAATCGTGTATTTGTGTTTGGACAACGACAAAGCGGGACACGCAGCCAGTGAACGTATGGCAGAGCTTCTGCACAAGCGCGGTATCATGTCGGAGCGGCTTGTGCCGGAATTAAAGGATTGGAATGAGGATCTCTGCCATGTCCAGAAGGAGGAACCATCGCCATGCCTGAGTCTGTAGTGCCGCTGCTTGTAATCGGCATCGTAGTTGTGCTTTTTATTGTGTTGCTCTCGGTCCTTTCCAACAACTACTCCCTCAATGGCATTAAGTCCAGAACGGTCGGAGATGGACAGCATGGAACAGCACGCTGGGCGACAAACCAGGAAATTAAACGTACTTATGCAAGGATCCCATTTGAAGTTGCTGCTTGGCGTGCAGGAACGAAACGGCCGGAGGTGCAGGGATTGATACTGGGCAGTGTGCAGCGCGGCAAGCGGCTTGACGCGCTGGTGGATCAAGATGATGTACACTGTCTGATGATTGGCGCGTCCGGCGTTGGCAAAACAGCGTTCTTTTTGTATCCCAACATGGAGTATGCCTGTGCAAGCGGCATGAGTTTTCTCGCGCTCGATACCAAGGGTGACCTCGCGCGCAATTACGGTACAATCGCGAAGAAATATTATGGCTATCATGTGTCTGTGATCGACCTTCGCAATCCGACACGCTCAGATGGGAGCAATCTGCTCACACTCATCAACCGGTACATGGATCTATCCAAGGAAGAACCGGATAATCTTGCAGCCAGAGCCAAAGCTGAGAAGTACGCAAAAATTCTTGCCAAAACCATTGTCAATCCCGGCGGGGATGAGCAGGACCGTGGGCAGAATGCTTTCTTTTATGACGCAGCTGAAGGACTCCTTACATCGGTCATCCTGCTGTTGGCGGAGTATGTTCCGCCGGATAGCGCAGGACATGAAAAGCGGCATATTGTGTCTGTATTCAAGTTGGTACAGGAACTCCTTGCGCTCAATGGGCAAGGGAAGAAAACGGGATTTCAGATCTTGATGGATGCCTTGCCGCCGACGCACAAGGCCAAATGGTTTGCAGGGGCGGCCCTCAATACATCGGAGCAGGGGATGGCCTCCGTTATGTCCACAGTGCTTTCACGGCTCAATGCGTTTCTGGATTCCGAGCTGGAGCAGGTGCTCTGTTTCGACAGCGCGATCGATACGGAACATTTTGCTGCGGAGAAGTCTGCGATTTTTCTGGTGCTGCCGGAGGAAGACTCCACGAAGAACTTCATGGCAGGTTTGATGATCCAGAATCTCTCGCGGGAGTTATTCTCGGTCGCAGACGAGAATGGCGGAAAACTGAAAAACCGCGTAGTTTTCTATTGCGACGAGTTAGGCACGATGCCTCCCTTTGATATCCTTCCGCTGTTCTCTGCAGGGCGAAGCCGAAAACTTACACTTGTTCCGATTATCCAGAGCCTTGCACAGCTTGAAAAAAACTACGGTAAAGAGGGAGCGGAAATTATAGGCGACAACTGTCAGGACACAATTTTCGGCGGCTTTGCGCCAAACAGTCAGACAGCCGAAACGCTGTCCAAGTCGCTTGGCTCCCGAACGGTTCTGACCGGCTCCATCAGCAAGGGGAAAGAGAATAACAGCCAGAGCCTGCAGATGGCGGAGCGGGCATTGCTGTCGCCCGATGAGCTCAAAAATCTTCCCAAAGGCAATTTCATCGTGATGAAAACTGGGTCTCATCCAATGCGCACGAAGCTGCAGCTCTATTTCAAATGGGGCATCCAATTTGAGGAACCATACCAAGTGCCGGAGCGAGTGCGGCGCGAGGTCTACTACGCAGGGAAGGAGGAACTGCTGATGAACATCCGAAAAGAGTTTGCAGTACATCAGAGAACGGAATGCAGCGAAAAACGCAGCGATTATATGAGCAGCTACGGCGGCACATGAGCTTCTTCGGTTCTATCTATGCGGATCCGGATCTGCCGCACCGTGCGCGAACGGTCTATATGTATCTCCGCGACCGCGCAGGCAGCGGAAGCTGCTGGCCGGGTGTCAAGACCATTGCAAAAGATTTGCATCTCTCCCCACGAACAGTACAGAGAGCTCTGAATGATCTGGAACATGCAGGCTACATTCGTCGCCAGCGGCGATATCGTGAAAACGGAAGTTACACATCGAACCTTTACATCATAAGCGATGAAAGACGGTAGAATTGCGCACGTTCCCGCCAAGGGGAACGTGCGCAATCTTACTGTCAGGAGTACCGTGACATTGTGGCAGCCCTTGAATGGCACACTGTAGCGAAGAATTTATTCAGAGAAGGAATGCTTTATTTCATAGTGAGTGCTCAAAATAGAGTGTGTGGCATTTATTAAGCTATTATGACGTTATCTCTGGATGCGGAAAGTTTTGATTTCATATGGCTTGAATTGCGTTGTAAACTGATTGCCCGTCAGTGAAAGGTTCTGATAAACGCCCCGTTCCAGCATATCGGTCTCCTGGGCCGATGCGGCATCAAAGCCAAGCGTCAGCATGGCCTGTGTGCGCTTTCCCTGCGATTCATAGGCTCGCAGAATGATGCTGTCATCCTCGCAGGCTTCCTTGGCCACGGTCAAGATCACATTGGATGGAGCTGCGGTAGCCAGACTGTACGATGCAGGAAGCGAGCCCGCGCCGTCTGCCTTTGCGGCAAGCAGCGGACAGTTGTAAGCGTAGGCCAAATTCGGAATCCCGGCTTCACGCCAGTCCTCTGCGTGCGGCAGGAAACAGTAACGCATGGCATGGTGCCCCTGATCGGCATCCTCGTTGGGATAGGTGCCGCACTTGATGAGAGAAAGCCGCATGACGCCATCATGAATGTCATAGCCATACTTGTTGTTGTTTATCAGAGCGACACCATAACCGGCTTCTGCAAAATCAGCCCACTTGTGGGCACAGACTTCAAACTTTGCCGCATCCCACGTCGTATTTTTATGTGCGGGACGCTCCACACTGCCGTACTGAATCTCATAGGTGGCCTTATCCGACAAAATATCCACCGGGAAGGCCGTTTTCAGGAAAATATGGTGCTCATGCCAATCAGCAGTCAGAGAAAAATCAATGCCACGCTGATCCGCATAGACGGTAATCGTCTGCCAGATGGTGGAATGGAGGAATTTGCGGCGGATGTGAATACTGGCGCACCTGTCTCTGATCTCGGCGGTACATTCCTCCACTTCTTCGATCGTCCACATTTTCTCGGTGTAATAGTTGGAAAGCTCCCAGTTGTCGTAGTCCTTGGGATGATCGTCATAGGCTTCCAGCATATTGGCGCGGCCGGAAAGAACTTCCCGCTGGTTTTCCTTGTCAAAAATGCGGGTCAGGCAGCCGGTTTTATCCAGCTCGATCAAATAGAATCGGTTTTCCAGATGCGTTGTGCCGGCAGACAGGTCCGCACTGGTTCGCGTTTCAGTTTCCGGAATCACCGTCCAGCCAAAAGCGGGAACAGCCTCGACGAGGCGCATCCCAGCCTCCGTTTCGATCAGGCCGCCGCGTGCAATACCGGTTGGATTGTAAACAAGGATTCCGGCTGCGGAGACGTTTTCGGCAAGCCGCTGCAGGATTGCGGCTTGCTTCCGGCTGTTTCGCCCGAGCAGATCCTGATACTGCTGTTCGGAATCGGCGTAAACCTCGCGGATGGATGAGCCGGGGATGATGTCATGGAATTGATTGAGCAGCACCGTCTGCCAATCGTCGTAGAGTGCCTGCTTGGGATAAGAACTGCCAAGCAGGATTTTTTCTGTCAGTGCCTCGGCTTCCAACTGCTGAAGCAGATACTCGCTTCGGCGATTGTAGTTTTTGTTTTTTGCCATGGAGGTGTATGTTCCGCGATGCAGCTCAAAATACAGTTCACCGAACCAGGTCGGGAGCTTTTTGCCGGCGACTTTTTCGCGAATGCGGCTGAGTGCATCCCCGGCTGTTGTGATTCGCGTTTTGGGCGTTCCGGGAATCCCGTGCTGCATCCGGCGATTCATTTCCAGCATTTCACGGGTCACACCGCCGCCGCCATCGCCAAAGCCGACGGTATTCAAAAGCTCGTTGTTCAGTGCCTTTTGCTGATACATCTCCCAGCCCTTGGCCTGTGCGATGGGCATGACCTCGCCGGTGTAGGTCGAGTAGGTATCGCCGTCGCCGAGCTTCATCCAGTCTGTGCCGCAGAGAATATACTGTGTAAATACTTCGCTTCCGTCGATTCCCTTCCAATTGAACGTGTCGTATGGAAAGTGATTGGTTTCGTTCCAGTGAATCTTACTGGTGACAAAGGTGTCCACACCGGTTTTCCTGAGAATCTGCGGCAGGGCGGCCGAGTAACCGAAAACATCCGGCAGCCAGAGAATATGGGAGTCTACGCCAAATTCCTGCTGCATAAAGCGCTTGCCGTGCAGGATCTGCCGAATCAGACTTTCGCCGGAGGTCAGATTACAGTCGGCTTCCAGCCACATGGCGCCCTCGACTTCCCAGCGGCCTTCCTTCACGCGCTGCCGGATTTTTTCATACAGCTCCGGCGCATCCTCTTTCACATAGGCATAAAGCTGCGGCTGGCTGGACATGAAAACGTGCTCCGGATATTCCTCCATCAGGGCAAGCTCTGTGGCAAAGCTGCGGACAGCCTTGGCCCGCGTCTGCTCCAGCCGCCACATCCAGGCGACGTCGATGTGCGTATGTCCGATACAGTTGGCAATGACCGTATCATCCTTGCAGAATTTTCCGTAAAATTCTTCCTGCATAAACCGGGCGGCGGCCCGAATGGAGGCGAAATATTCCGCGCTGTTGGGAATGCGGCAGTCCAGCAGGTTCAGGGCCTGTGTCAGATACTGCTCAATCCGGATGCGGCGATAATCGGTTTCGGGGTACAGTGCTGCGGCCTTATATGCAGCGAACAGATCATAATAAAGCTGCTCCGCGTCCCGGTTGTGGCAGTAGGCGGTCAGGTCAAATTGGGCCGGAAGATCCTGAAACGAACGGTTGCCCACCTCGCGCCCGGCGTAGACCTCAAAATCCAGATGATACCGCGTACCGGCTTCGGCTGAAAAGGAAAGCGGAAAGCTGTTGTGGTTGGAATCCAGCGCCTGAACGATCTGACCGTTGACGCGGACCAGAACCTGTGGATTGATGGCATTCCAGATGCCCTCGCGGCAGGTACGAAGCCGGACGCGGACGTAGTGCTCTGCATATTCGGGCGGGATGGTAAAATCCGCACGGAAACGGTACCATGTGTCATGCCGGCCCCAGTAGGCTCCGTGGGGGAACGGCTGCCAGATACCGGATTCCTCCCGTCCCTCGTGGTATTCCGTATCCAAAAGCAGCGGATTCTGAACGATCGATTGCTTCAGGATCTGGAGAAACTGATTGGTTCTTGGCAAAACAAAATCCAGTGTTGTGCTGAGCGGCATAAGAAGGACCTCCGGATGTTTTTCAAAAAATCTGCGGGATATCAGATGGCTGTTTCTAAGCCGAAGGACACAAACGCATAGGTGTCCCGGTAGCCTGTGCTTTTGCCGCCCTGCCAGCTTCCGTAGAGAGAAAACAGGGTGGGATCCACGAACTGCGGTTCGGGGCAGGCGGCGTTATGGTGGGGGCCGAAGAGATTGCGGTTGCTTGCCATCAGCTCCAGTTCGATGGTGTTTTCACCGATGCGGAGATACGGCGAAAGATCAAGCGTATCGGTGAACAGGAGCGTTCCGGCCTGCTGGCCATTGACGAAGACACGCACATACTGCACACGGCCTCTGCATCGAAGCTGCCATCCGGGATCGTCCAGCACAAACGTTTTTTTCAGCCGCATCACGCCGTGGAAGAATGGGAAGCCCTGTACGGTGATGTCGTTGAGGGTCAGGGCCGTGACCGGCTCGCACAGGCGGAAGCCGTCAGCCAGACGCACGCCATTGGGCTGGCGGTCCCAGCCGCTGTCCGGCTGCACGCCGAAGCTGCCGAACAGATAGCACGCCTCAATATTTGTATCATAGCTGACACAGTTCATGAGCGTCTCCGTGACTTCGCCGTTTCCATAGTAGAAACCGCGAAAGACACGATAGGTATCCTCCGACTGGTAATAGTCAAGCGAGAGAACAAGCTCATTTTTACCTGGCTTTGCGAGTTTCACGATGTTTCCACGCACAAAAGAACGGTCGAGTATACCCTGTCCGGAAAGACGGGTTTCCACGCCGTTGACAAACAGTGCCGCATTCTGAAGCGTTTCGACCTCCAACGTCAAATCATCCGGCAAATGCTCCGCCAAAAAAGTATAGCGGAGCCAGATTTTCCGATTGGTGCATTCCAGCAGCAGCCGCTCGGAGATGGCGGGGATGGGCAGAGGTGCGGTGTAGCTTACGCCGTCATAGCTCAGCGCCGCCTTGTCCAGCGTCAGACTGTTCTCAGCCGGTTTGGAAAGGGTCCACAGGCCGTCCAGCGGAAGCGTTTTGGCGGACGGGTGGATTTCGCTCTGCGGCTGGGCAGCGTCATTTTGCACCAGCAGGACGGATTCGCCTGCGGAAAGGGAAAGGTGTGCCAGAATACCGCGTTCCGTTTTTTCAAAGGGCGCAGGCGCGGTGGTATGGGTCAGCAGGTCATATCTCTCCGTGCCGCCGAAGGGAAGCTTGAGCGTGACGTCAGCGGCGCCGGTCCCGGACGAATTGACGGCAAAGAGGAAACCGCCGTCCTCGGAAAAGCGGAGCGTGCAGCGCACGTCGCGGTTCTCCTCCGGCAAAAGCGCATAGGTCTGTACCAGCTCGTCCCAGGTCATGGTTTCCGTCAGGAAGCTGAGATCTGCAGGCTCGCCGTCGATGCGCGTGGGACGCTTTCCGGCAAAGAGCAGCCGGCCGCCCTGGGCGAGGAAGTCGCGCAAAAGCGCAGCGGTGCTGTGATCGAGCGTATCGCAGTCCGGGATGAGAACACAGGAATAGCGGCACTGGCCAATGACCAGCTTGCCGTCCGCGATGCTTCCGTACTTTTCCATCAGCCGTTCATCGCCATAGTGATGGCCGATGCCGAGCGCGCCAAGGCGCTCGATGAGGGCGTTGAACGGTTCGGCAACGGCGCGGACGGATGCCTCGTCGTCGCGGCGGTCAAAGGTCAGATAGGCCGAGTGAATGGGGTGGATGACCAGCAGGTCTGCTGATTCTTGGCTGTTAGCCAGCAGATAGCCCAGCTCGGTGAAATAATCGTTGAAGGTTTTCAGCTCATCCGTCCACGGATTGTGTTCGGAGTAGAACGCGGGATAGTCACGCTTGCGCTGACCGCGGATGGAGTAGGGATAGAGATGCTGGCACATGAGATTGACGCCGTTGACGTACTGCCACTCGGCGATGCGCTTGAGCTCCTTCGGCGTGACATCCCAGCCAACACAGGCGAAGGTCTCGGTGAGCACCTGCTTTTTGCCGAGCTGCTGCGCGACAGAGGAAACCTGGCGCGGCGCCAGCTCTGTGCCAATAGGCCTGCCCAGCCAGTCAATTCCCGGAATGTCCTCATATTCATAAAACGGCATGACGCCCGCGCAGCACCACATCTGCGTGAAAAGATGGTTTTCCTCAACGGTGTGGCCGGTCACGCGGCAGTTGTGGGCGTGGCACCAGCGGTAGACTCTGCCCATGAAGTTTTCGGTGTAGAGCACGTTCATCAGCCGCCAGTAGCGGAAGCGGAAGCCGGGGGCTTCATCGCAGTCCACGAACAGCGCACCCAGCAGCGAAAGCACATCCTCACCGCCATAGGCTTTCGGGAACTCCGTCAAAAGCATGGGCGTGTAGGCGGTCTCATAGCGGAAATACTGCGGCTCGTCGGTGAAGAAGCCGGAAATACCCTGTCCGAACTCCGCGCCGAGGCGGGCATAGTATTTCTCATGGGTCAGCGCAAGAAATGCGTCGGTGACACGCGGATTGAGAATATCCACAGCCGACGGATTTTGGCAGTCATAGACGCAGAGATATTCCGAAACGCCGTCCTCCGCGCCATGCAGCCGCCGCAGATGGCTGCCTTCCAGCGCGTAAACGCCGAGCGCTGAAGCGTCAAAGTCCGGCTGTTTCGCAAAGCGCAGGAAATGCACCAGATTCTCCGGATTTTTGAGCAGTAATCCACCTGCAAAGCCGCTGGGCCAGCCGTTTTCATCGTAGCACCATGGGTTCATGTCCAGCTTTTTCGCCTCGTCCATGGAGGCTTCGATGGCGTGGAACCAGTCCTCTCCCATGTATTCGGTCTCCAAACCGCCGCGCGCGTGCATGAAGAAGCCGCCCATGCCGGCTTCGTGCATGTTCCGTACCTGACGGCGAAGCTCCTCCGGCTCGAGCCGGTCGTTCCAGCTCCAGAACGGGATGGGGCGGTAGGCACACAAATTCTCTTTTTTCAGTTCCTTCAGCAGTTTCATACCAATGACTCTTTTCTTACAACACTGCGCAGGAGGAAACCCTCCTGCGCGTGCATTTTACTGTTTTTCCAGATGCAGCGGGACGATGCTGTGCTCGCGCAGCGCCTTGTCGGCGGCGTAGCACAGAAGATGACCGTTGATGGAATCCGAAATATCCGTTGTGGAGATGGACGGCGCTGCGCCCTCCATGCGGGCGCAGAAGTCGCGGACAAGGCCTGCGTCGCCGCCCAAATGATTGCCGTTTTGGGCGATTTCGGCGTTGACATCGCAGGTTTCTTCCGTGAACCATGTGCGAGACGGATCGTAGGTACGGTACTTGATGATGCCATCCTCGAAAAAGCCCTCAATCTCACCGCGTGTACCCTGAATCCAGATGTTGCGGCCGGGACGCATGGCGCCAAGGGTCATGGTGTGCAGGGCAGTGGAGCCGTTTGCGAACGTGACGGCGACATTCTGATGATCGACCAGGTCGCCGCCTGCCTTATAGATGCAAAGGCCGTGCGGATTGTAGGTTTTGAGCGACGCAATGCGCTCTTCCATGGTCACGTCCTCCGGATTTTTGCCGGTACACTGCCACGGATACTGCGGAAGCATGCAGTGGTCGATATACATGTTCTGCGCGTCATAGAAGCACGTTGCGCGCACCTCAGCCGGACAGTCCACCAGACAGCGCGTACCTGCGCCGGCAGGCGCCTTTTCGGGAATGAAGTAGTTCCGTCCGCCCTGGCTTGTGACCGAGACGGGGACGGTTGTATTGTTCAGCCAGCAAAGCAGGTCGATGTCGTGGCAGCACTTTGCCAGCAGCAGCGACGAGCCGCATTCCGCCTCGCGGTTCCATTTTCCACGGATATAGGAGACGGAAGAGTGGAACGCGCCGACACGTTCGCTTGTTTCGATGTTCATGATTTCACCGACCGCGCCCGCAAGAATCAGTTCTTTGATCTTGTGATAGAACGGCGTGTAGCGCAGCACGTGGCAGACGGTCAGCGTGCTTCCGCTTTTTGCGGCGGTATCGCGCAGCAGAAACAAATCTTTTTCGTTGTTGACCAGCGGCTTTTCCAGCAGCATATCGTAGCCCTGCTCCAAAAACGGCAAGGCCGTCTCCAGATGATACTGATCCATCGTACCGTCGATCACGCAGTCGGCAATACGGCCCTGCGATAAGACCTCGTACATATCGCGGAAGCAGGCTTCTGCCGGAACATCAAAATGCTCCTGCATATACCGCAGACGCTCGGGATTGGGGTCGATCGCCGCGACGACCTTCATTTTCTTAAGGACATGGACGCCGACTTCCAGATAGGTGGTGGTACGATCGCCGCAGCCAACGGCAACAACTGTAATCATGGTTTTTGCTCCTTTTGTTCATTTTGTGCGGGTGTTGGCCCGATATTCAGTGGGGGTAACGGAATAATAGCGTTTAAATACAGTGCAAAAATAGTTGAAACTTCCAAAACCGGTGGATTCTGCAATTTCGCTGATTGGAATATCTGTCTGTTCCAGCAACTCTGTTGCTTTCCGAATGCGAAGATTTCGCAGATAAGAGGAGATCGTGCTCCCCGTGGCAGTTTTGAAAATACTTTGAATATGGGAGGGAGAAAGACCGACATGATCCGCCAGGATATCCACATTGAGCTTCGGATCTGCGTAGTTTTTCTCGATAAAACTGAGAATGTCATCAATGTAATTGCTGCGGGTTCCGACACTTGCAAATGCATAAGAGATATCCAGAATCAAATCAAGAAACAGCTGCTTGACAGCTCGCGAGGAATCAGCACGCAAAGCCTCTGAGCGGAAATGAGAGGGGTTAAAGTCCATGGTGATCGCATAGGCGCGCTTAAATGTGGAGATATACTCGGAAAAACCGGAAAGCAGCGCGTCGATGGTGTACGGGATCTCGCTGACAGGCTCATACCATTCGTCAAAAAAATTCCCGAGGATCGAAGATGCGTCCTCAAATTGCTGGTTCACCAGTGCCTGAATGACCTTGCTGCGCACCGGCTCGACCTGATTGCTTCCGACAACTTCATGCTGGCGTATCTCAGTCAGGGAAACTAAGGAATCCGAAGGATAAAAGAACAGCAGATCCATCACGGCGCTCAGAGTACGATAGGATTCGGGTAGCTGCTCAAGGACTCCCAGCTCGCCGCTGTAGATACCGGAAAACGTATATTCAGCACAGCACGAAAAACACCCGCACAGTTTCTCGCAAAAATCATCCAGATGAAAATTGGAGGATGGCTCACAGACCAGAAGAAACCGGCCCTGAAGCATATCCACAAGCTCATATTGGCTTCCGGCGGGGAAAAGCCGCGAGAGCTGCTCCAGCAAAAAGACGTGAGAACGGCGGTATCTGGCGGCCGGTACCTCATCGGTAGCATGGCGCTGGCTCAGATGGAGCAGGAAGAGGACATAGCCGGAATACTGTTCCAGCGCGATACCATTGTCCGCAAATTGCCGCCCGACAATAAAATCTGAGCTTCGCAGAGTGAAAAAGCTTCGCAATATGGACTGCTTGATATACTGGTAGTTTTCTGAGTAGCGCTTTTCGGAACGCGAGAATCGTTCCTGCAGCGCGGAGTATTCGCGGTTCACGCGTAATGCAAGGTAAACGCTGATTATCGCTGCAAAGACGAGTACGGCGATATAATAGAATGTGATCCATCTTGTCAGTGCGGAAAGCTGGTGCTTGAAATCGGAATAGCTGATACAGCTTAAAAAGTACAGGCCCGTCTCTTCGGATTGAATCCATGTACAGATGGTATCGGTTTCCCGCATAATAAACTGGCCGGAGGTATCCTGACTGTTCAGGACGGCCTCGACCAGACTGCTCCGGCCAGGTTCATCCAGCAGCTGACCGTCTGTGCAGATCTGTGCATCATGGTCGGCAACAATCAACTGACGGCTGGAAGCAGCCGCCAGATTACTGCCAAGGTACAACAGCCGGTCGGCGCTGATGTTGACGATAAAAAAGCCGTCATAGGTACTTCTGGAGCTGCGTACAGGAAGCACATAGGTAAAAACTGTTTTTACAGGAAGATCTTCATGATATTGGAGCGTTCGCATCTGCGGCAGCTGTGTAATGGTTTTTGCCTCAGACAGCGTGCGGATATATTCCACGTCAAAGAAGCCGCTGATCGGTGTAAATGTCAGCTTACAATTGTTGCCGTCCACATAACTGTAGCAGATTTGATCTTCTTTCGCACAGTATACATATACAGAGTCGATCCACTGCGAGGCGCGGGTATAGCTTTGCAGGGTTCGCATGCCTTGAATAGTCTGCAGCAGACGCGTATCCAAAGAGTAGATCAGCTGCTGCGTAACAGGTGTGCTGTTGAGCTGTTGAAGCATGGAAACAGCGGCATCCTGCATGATGACGGAAGAATAACTGATGTTGGAAATGACCTCATTCTCTGTTTGATAAGAGGTCTCCAAATTCTGCTTTTTCACATTCTGATAGATCAGCAAAAAAATCAGCGAAACGAGAAACAGGCAAAAAGCCAGAATGACGCTTAATATTTTAATGAAAAATTCGTTCCTGCGGTCAGATGGAACGTGAAACTTAACCAGCCGTATTTGACTCAACTCCTTTTCAAGAAGTACAGGCAGGCGGGGTAACGGATTGACCAATTTTACCGAAGGGAGAGGCTCGGTACTTGGATGCTATGTAAAAATAACACAAATCCACCGCAAATTTCAACAGTTTCAGTAAAAATCAAAAGTGAAATAAAAAATCGAAAGTGGTTTTTGGAGGAATTTGAAGCAATCCTGAAAAAACGAAACTTACAAACAAGAAACCGGGTGCTACAATACGGGCAGAAAAAAGACGTGTGAAGGAATGAATGGCTGTTGAAGGAAAAAACAATTGTGTCAAAGACGGCTGCGGTGAAAAAGAGGTCAAACTACAGCAGGACGCTGCGGAAGGATAACCGGCAGCTATTCTCCATGTGCATGCCGGGAATTATCCTGTTGTGTCTGTTTGCGTACCTTCCGATGTTTGGCCTCATACTGGCATTCAAGAACTATAAATTCAGTCTCGGCTTTTTCGGAAGCGAGTGGGTCGGTCTGAAGAACTTTGAGTTCTTCTTTAAGTCCGGTGTATTCGGCAGACTGATCAGGAATACGTTGGGTTTGAATTTGTTGTTTTTGTTTTGCAACACCTTCATTACCGTGATTCTCGCGCTTCTTCTTTATGAGGTAACCAACCGTCATGCGATCAAAATTTTCCAGACGGTTATTTTCCTCCCCTTCGTGGTTTCCTGGGTTGCCGCCTCCTATGCGCTGTACGCGAATATCGCGGATGTCAATGGTATTGTAAACAGTATCCTTGTGTTCTTTGGGAAAGACCCCGTTTCGTGGTACACAACCCCCAAATGGTGGCCGTATATCCTGCTGATTTGTTACCTGTGGAAGAATATGGGGTATGGCATCATTATTTATTATGGAAATCTCCTGTCTATTGATAAATGCTATTTTGAAGCAGCAGAGCTTGACGGCGCGAGCCGCTGGCAGATCATGTGGAAGATATCCTTCCAGTTCATCAAGCCAGTTGTCACAATGTTCTTTGTGCTCTCGCTTGGCCGTATTTTCAGCGCCGATTTCGGTATGTTCTATTATTTAACCAAGAACTCCAGCCTTCTGTACAGCGTGACCGATGTGATCGACACCTATGTTTACAGGGCCCTGCGTGTGACGGGAGATGTGGGTATGTCTACGGCCATTGGCCTTTGCCAATCCGTTGTGGGATTTATTGTGTTGGTTCTGGCAAATAAGATCACAAAGAAAATCAACGGAGAGGGGGCACTGTTCTAATGAGAAATAAATATAACCGTGTTAGTACAGTGCTGATCTATCTGATATTTATTGTGCTTTGTCTGGCAATCCTTTATCCGTTTCTCTGTGTTTTGTCCGTTTCACTGACCAGCAGTGCCGATTTAAAGGCATATGGCTTTCGCATCATCCCCAAACATCTTGATTTTTCTTCTTACGCCTATATTTTCAAGGATGCAAAGACAGTTTTGAACGCGTACGGTACGACCATTCTGGTGAGTTGTCTTGGCACATTGATCGGCTGCATGGTCACAAGCTTATATGCCTATGCCATTTCCCGCAGTACGTTCCGTTTGCGCAATTTTCTGTCCTTATTCGTGACCTTTACGATGTTCTTTTCCGGCGGTATGGCGGCGCAGTACATCACCTATGTGTCCTGGCTGAATTTGAAGAATTCCATCTGGGTGCTTGTCCTGCCGGGCGCGTTCACGGCGATGAACTGTATCATCATGCGCGCCTATTACGAAAAGCTGCCCTACAGCATGATCGAGTCGGCGAAAATCGACGGAGCCAGCGAATATCAGATCTTTTTCAAGATCATGTTCCCCATGGCAAAACCTGCCCTGGCCACCATCTGCCTGACGCTCTTCGTGAATTATTGGAACGCGTACTATGAAGCCATGATGTATATGGATACCGGCAACTACGTCACGATTCAGCTGCTCCTGCAGAGAATGCTGGACAAGGTGGATTTCCTGAAAAACAGCGCCTCGACCGGACTTCTGGCAGCGGAGGCCGCAAAGCTGCCGGGCGATTCCATGCGTATGGCCATGTGCGTGCTGACGGTTGCGCCGATGCTGATCGTTTTTCCGCGTTTTCAGAAATATTTTGTCAAAGGTATGGCAATCGGTTCTGTCAAGGAATGATCCTTGGAGAGCAGATCTGACATAAATATTATAACAAAGGAGAAATCACAATGAAAAAGTTCCTCGCATTGCTCCTGGCTGCCGTGATGGTTCTGGCGATGTTCACCGCCTGCGCCAAGACGGAAACCGCACCCCCGGCAGACGACAAGCCTGCCGCAGAGACCCCTTCTACCACCGACAAGCCTGCCGAAGACACGACTCCGGCAGAAGAGCCCGCTGTTCCCGACGGCCCCTTCGCCGAGGAAGTGACGCTGCACTGGGTCATCCCTGCTGCTGCCGATTCTTACCCCGGCTGGGATGCAATCCTTGAAAAGATCAACGAGATCACCAAGGAGAAGATCAACGCCACGGTGGAAGCCGAGCTGATCCCCCTGGGCGAATACACCGATAAGATGAACATGAAGTTCACTGCCGGCGAAGAATTTGATCTCTGCTTCACCGGCGCATGGAACCCCTATCTGCCTGCTGTTTCCAAGGGCGCTTACGCGGAGCTGTCCCAGGACGTTCTGGACACCTATGCCCCCGATGTGATGGCCGATCTGAACAGCGGCGTGTGGGATGCCGTCCGTGTGAACGGCAAAATTTACGGCATTCCCCTACAGCAGATTTATGTCCGCCAGACCGGCATCCGTTTCAACACCGATCTGCTGGACGCCACCGGCTTTGATCCCAGCACCGTTCACACCCTCGACGATCTGGATGCCTATTTTGCGCAGCTCGCAGAGCTGGGCGAAGGCTATGATGTCATCGCGATGAACGCCAACACGGAGTTCTATGACTGCATGGTGAACGCCCTTGGCTACGATGTGATCATCTCCAACAAGACCCCCGGCGTTGTTTACTATGCGGACGAAACCCCCGTTGCCGTCAACCAGTTTGCCAGCGAAGAATTCAAGGAATTCTGCCTGAAGATGCGCGAGTGGGCCGCCGCCGGCTACTTCCCTGCTGACGCGGTGACCGGCGGAACCTCCATCGGCGACAGTGGCATTCGTGCTGTCGCGTTCGATCCGGCACACAAACCCGGCGGCGATATCGTGGAAGCTGCTGCCCGCGGCTATGCCATCACGGGTATCCCCTTCGGCGACTGCGCCATGACCACCGGTGCCGTTCAGGCCACCATCACGGCGGTCTCTGCCACTTCCAAGAATGTTGAGCGCGCTGTTGCGTTTATCAATCTGCTTGACTCTGACGCCGAACTGCTGAACCTCGTCTGCCACGGCATCGAGGGCGTTGACTTCCAGTTTGTCGGTGATCCGGCTGACTGCGTCATTGAGTCCATCAGCGACTACCCCGGCATGTACTCCTTCCTGATCGGCAACGTTTTCAACGAGTACTATACCGATCCTTCTCAGGTCGGCACCTGGCCGGAAACTGCTGAGATCAATGCCAATGCACAGGCGTCCTGCGTCCTCGGCTTTGCCTTCGACGCGGAACCCGTTTCCACCGAGATTGCGCAGTGCTCTGCCGTTGTGGAAGAGTATCTTCCCGCACTGAACTGCGGCGCCATTGAAGATGTGGAGGGCACCCTGGACGCGTTTAACGCCGCTCTGGAGCAGGCCGGTGTCAGCGCCATTCTGGCCGAGATGCAGAGCCAGATCGACGCATGGCTTGCCACGAAGTAATCGCCCCATATCTCGCGCATCCACGCTCATAAAGCTGTCCGTTCTGGACGGCTGAATACTTGAGCGGCGGGCGGGATGAGTCATTTCCATGTCTCGTCCCGCCCGTTTTGTATACAAAACGTATGATGTA
This sequence comes from Oscillospiraceae bacterium, assembly GCA_902803075.1. Lineage (GTDB taxonomy): Bacteria > Bacillota > Clostridia > Oscillospirales > Oscillospiraceae > CAG-170. Next base: position 18,805 of record CADCOJ010000201.1, read on the forward strand.
TTTCTTTTCAGTCATACATAATAGGACCCTCTGTACGCCTTTTGAACCAGAAATGATAATTTTAGGGAGTCGTGTCATATGAAAAAACTACTTTCCCTGTTTTTGGCGCTTGTGATGCTGGCCGGCACGTTCGCGGGACTGGGCACAACGGCGCTGGCTGCCGAACCCGACGGCATTTGGGTCGATCCGGTCAACGGCAGCGATACGAACAGCGGCGAATCCGGTTCTCCGCTGAAAACCATCGAAGCGGCAAAATCCAAGGCCGCTGCCGCAAGCGCCGATGGAGACGTGACCGTCTGGCTCATGGACGACACCTATTCCGTCTCCGAAGCTATTGAATTTACAAGCGCTGACTCCGGCAAAAACGGCCATACCATCACCTATCGGGCTGCCTCCGGCGCAGCACCCGTGATCTCCGGCGGCAAGAAAGTCACCGGCTGGACGCTGTACGATGCGGAGAAGAACATCTATGTCGCTGACGTGCCCGAAGGTGCGGTCAATTCCCGCCAGTTCTATGTGGACGGCGAGCATCAGACCCGCGCCATGACTGAGGTTTCACCGACGGAGTGGAAGCTGTTTGGTGCAAAGGGATATGTCTCACCGGCCAGCAGCACACAGGATACGAACGAATATCTCATCCTCGATCTTGGCGCCACCAAACCGGTGAACTATCTGACAATCTATACCGGCGCTGACGCAGACCGCAATGGCCGTGCGGCAGGCTTCCCGCAGGATTTCACAGTTGAAACCTCTGAGGACGGTGAAATCTGGACGACGGTATATACTGCAAGCGGCTATTCTGCCCCCGCGACCGGCACGTCGGCCACCTTTGAATTTGAAGCGGCCAGCGCCCGGTATGTCAAGCTGAATGCCACGAAGCTCGGCACGGCAAGCAAACTGAACCCGGGAAAATATATGCTGGCAGTTTCCGAGCTGGAAACCGGACTGGATAACGGCAGCCATACCACGGATTTCACGGCGCTGCAAATCGACTACAGCCGCAATCGGATGGGCAAACTGGAGGCCATCGGTCATAAGGAAAACCTGGACTGGAACGATCTTGCCAATAATCCGGCCGAAAATCTCTTTGACGGCGATTTGACGACCTATGTGGCGACGGGCGGCTACTGGAAACAGTGGCTGGTCGATCACGAAGGCGGCTGCGCACCGTTTGTCGCGGCGAACGTATCCAAGGACGGCGAAAGCGTCGAGATTGCGGCGGTCACGGTTTCCGTGCTGAGCCACGATCAGCCGTCGCACTTTACCATCGAAGTGTCTGAAAAAGACGAGCCGGCGGAAGAGGACTGGACGGTCATCACCGAACAGACCGCGTTCGACTGGGACACGGACAAGACGGCAACCTTTGTGTTTGAGCCGGTGGAGGCGAAACAAGTCCGTCTTCGTGCGACCGACCTTGCCAACGGCGTGGTCAGCTGCGAAGCATCGACGGACGGCTATGAATACCGGCTGGCACTGGCGGAATTTGCCGCCTGGGCGCCCCAGAGCGCCTCGTCCGAGCCGGTTGAGGTGGATTACACGGAAGACCTGCTGAAGCCCGGATGTGTGGTCGGTATCTTCCACAACAGCCCCAAGTATGAGTCCTTCAACTTCGATGAGGCCGGTACATTCCAGCTGGATAACCTCGTTGATGGAAATGAGCAGGCAACCTTCATTACCTCCAAGTCTTACCCGGATGTGAATCAGCTCGCTGGACGCGGCGGAGCGGATACGCCGTGGGTCGAGGTCAAGGTCAGTGAAACCAAGCCGGTTACGGTTGCGGCGGTACGCGTTGTGGTGCGTCCTCGTGTCGTGCCGGACAGCTTCCTGATCCAGGCCTCCGTTGACGGGGAACACTGGTCCACCGTTGCGGAAGAGACCGGTTATGACTGGAGCACGGAAAAGACCTCCGCGATCTTCACGTTTGAGCCCGTTCAGGCAACCCGCCTGCGTTTTGTCGCCCGCGACCTGAAAAAGCTCGTGGAGGACGAGGCGTGGTACTTCCAGCTCATGGAGATGGAAGCGTTCTCCGTGTGCGCATCGGAAGACGCAACCGGCTCGGCGGATTATGAAAGCAATCTGCTTTCCGGCGCAACGGGCGACAACGTTCTGTTCCTCGGTTACTCGAACTCCGCCACAGGAGAGGTCGCATCCTATATCCATGGCGGGACGGCCACTGCGAACCTGTTTGACGGCAGCAGCGCAACGTTCCTTTCCACGGGCGGTTTCCTGGCGGCTTGGATGAAAGGCAACGGCGGGCCGTGGACCATCATTCTTCAGGTCAAGCTGGCGGATACGGCAGTCAAGGTCGGCGCAGTCAAGATGACGCCGCGTGATACCGGAGTTGGCCGCCCCACGGACTTCACCGTCCAGACCTCGACGGACGGCGAAACGTGGCAGACCGCGACGGCCCTGACCGGCTATGACTGGTCAGCTGAGAATGCGGGCTTTATCACCTTCAAGTCCGTCCCTGCGACGCAGATCCGTTTTCTGGTTGAAAACACCGAAAATCCGGAAGGCACGGACTCCTTCCTCCAGCTGGCCGAGCTGGCGGCATATCCCGGTGCAGCAGCTGCTTCTTCCGAGCCGTCCGGCCAGATCGTCTATGTGACGGCAGGAGAGGCCGAGAAGTATCCGGCAGCGGGCATTTCCGCGCTCCACGACAACTCTGACTATACCTACGCCGCCGATCAGGCGATCAACGGTATGGCCTGGGAAAACATCGAGCGCTGCGGCTATGACGCGCCGGAAAGCTTCGGGCTGAAAAACTTCAAAAACACCGATGATATGGAGGTTCAGATCCTGCGCTGGTGGTATCACCGGATCCTCAAAATCAGCAGTGTTTCCGCCGATGGAACCAAGGTCTATCTCGATGAGGACTGGCTGTGGCGCTATCAGGACGCCAGCTATGCCGATCGAATCACCTGGCTGGAAAACGCTTATGAGTTCATCGACCAGCCCGGCGAATGGTACATTGACCGGGCGGAACAGAAAATCTATTATAAGCCCGACGGCACGATGAGCGGCAAAACCGCCATTCTGCCTGTCACCGAGCAGCTGGTCGTCTTTGAAGGCTGCGAAAACATCACCTTTGACGGCGTGAAATTCGAAAACACCTCGTGGCTGACGCCCAACGAACTGGGCTATCATGATGCGCAGTCCGGCACCTATGTCCAGCATAACGGTTTGTGGGGCGATGTCCCCGGTGCGGTTGAAACGCATGCGGCGAAGAATATCACGATCACAAACAGTGAGCTTTGCAATCTGGGCGGCGGCGGTATCCGGATCGGAAACGGCAGCTCCGGCTGCAAGATCACAAACAGCGCCATTCATGATATTTCCAGCTCCGGCATCTGGGTCGGCAATAATACCGGCCACAACCATGGCTGGTGCGACGCCGGAACGGACGTCAGTGACATTCTGATCCAGAACAACTATGTTACGCGCACGGGTCTTGATATTTTTGATGCAAGTGCCATTTGTGTGCTGTATTCCTCGAATACCGTGGTCGATCACAACGAGGTCTGCAACACTTCCTACACCGGCATCTCCCTTGGCTGGGGCTGGGACTGGAAAAACGCGCCGTGCAGTGGCAATAACACGGTTTCCAACAACTATATCCACGACACCGGCAAGACCGTTCATGACGGAGGATGCTTCTACTCCCTCGGCCTGCAAAATGGCACAAAGGTGTTCGGGAACTATGTCCATCACCATAGTGACGGCCTGTATGACAAGGACGGCGGCCTGTATACCGATGAAGGCTCCACAGGCATGGAGCTGTACAACAACGTTGTGGGCGACGGTGTTTACTGGTGGCGCAAGATCTGGACGTCCAACATCAAGGACTGCAACTGGCATGACAACTTCTATTCAGTCAACCGTGACTGGAATGACGGTACGAACATCACCAGTACCAACAACACCTGGGTCGAAGACGGTGATTTCAGCAAATATGAGGCAGCGCAGGCCATCATCGATAACGCCGGTCTGACCGATGTGAGTGTGAAGAACGGCGTGAGGGTTGGCGTTGCCGACAAACACAATGTGGTTCTGACACAGTATCCGGACTGCGAGGCATATTACTTCGCCAGGTCCACCGGCCTGCTTACGTTCAGCATTGCCAATCAGGTTGGCAACACGCAGTATAACAAGCTTGCCCGTACCGTGAGCATCCTGATGCCCGAGGGCACGGATCTGACGGCGCTTGCTGGCTCGTATATGGCGGCCGCGGGCTTTACCTGTGACAAGGCCAGCGGCAGCGTTCAGGACTTCTCCGCGCCCGTTACCTATACGTTTACGGACGGTGCACAGAGCTATGAATGGACGGTGACGGTCAAATGTGAGGTCACGACCAGCGGTGAGCCCACCGGCACGGAAATGAAGCTCGACGAAGCCATTCAGAACACCGCAGACTGGACGCAGACACCGTCCGCAACGGAAGACGGCGGCGCGCTCTTCACCTCTGCCAAGGGCTTCAGCACCTATATCAACACACGCATCGCAAATGATACGATTCTGGAATTTGATGTGCAGTCGGTACTGGACGGAAATGACTGGACGGGTTATGCGCTGCGGATGCAGAATCCCAACGGACTGCTGGAGACCATGTATCATGTGGTCTTCAAGCAGGATGTTATCGAGCTGCAAAAGTGGATCAATGGAAACCGGATGATGCTCATCGGATCGATCGAGGGATATCCCTCTGCCTTCGGTGATCTTGCGAACGAGTATTATACGTCCGATGTACGGCACAGCATCAAGACCGGTGCGATCGACGTACCGACGGGTGTACGGCTGTTCCTGTATGTCGATGGTCAGAAGGTCTTTGATGTGATCGATGCGGATAATCCTATAACCGACGACGGTTTCTTCGGCGTGTATCCGATGACGCATAATATGACGCTGTATCCGTTTACCGACATCAAACTCGAAATTGTCAACTTCGCAGATCTGGAAGCTGCTGTGGAATTGGCGGAAGCAAAGAATGCGGACGACTACACTTCCGAATCCTTTGAGGCACTGACAAACGCACTGAATGCGGCAAAAGAAGTCTTGGCAAACGAAGACGCGACGCAGGCGGAAGTAGACGCGGCACTGAAAGCGCTGAATGACGCGCTGGACGGTCTGAACACCAAGCCAGAGCCCAATCCCAGACCCGGCTACATCCCCACAATCGTCGAGCGTCCGTCCTGGAAGAATCCGTATCAGGACGTTTCCTCAAACGACAGCTTCTACGAGGCCGTGAAGTTTGTCACGGAAGAGGGACTGATGAACGGCGTGGGTGACAACCGGTTTGCTCCGTATCAGAGTTTGACCCGCGGGATGCTGGTCACGATCCTGTATCGCATGGAGGGTGAACCCGCGGCCACGGCAGACAATCCGTTTACCGATTTGACGCAGGACTGGTATCGCGCGGCTGTAATCTGGGCTGCGAACAACGGGATTGTCAACGGTATTGGCAACGGGAAGTTTGCACCCGAAAGTGCCCTGACAAATGAACAGCTGATGGTGATTCTCCACCGCTATGCCGGATGGAAGGGCTATCAGAATAATCAGAGTGAAGAACTGAGTACATTCGAGGACGCTGGAAGCGTCAGCGGATGGGCCGCAGAGTCCATGAAGTGGGCCGCGGCAATGGATTTCGTTTCCGGTAGGAAGCTGAACGCGACCGCAGACGCGATCCGTGCGGACATAGCACAGACGCTGATGCTGTTCTGCAGAGAATATCGGAAATAAGCAAGTACCCGTCTCAACGGAGCAACCTCAGCCCCGGCAACGCCGGGGCTGAGGTTGTGAACCTGTCGAAAATCCGTCAAAAAGACGTTTTGACATGGGTTCCTGAATTTGTATATCCGACAGCCCTCCGGCTGCTTTTATATATCAAAAAACTGTATTTACAAAGGAGACAGCAATGGAGCAAAAATGCCGTTTCGTACCGTTGGTACGATGCTTGACTATTCGAGAAATGCGGTTCCAAATATCGATAGCGAACGTGGCCTATGTGCAGAATCTTGGGCATTGACTTCCGGAGGACACGGCAATGATGAAACACGCAAACTGGATTTATCCCTCTGAGGATATTGGAGAAGTCTGTCCGATTTTTCGAAAGACTTTTTCTGCGGAAGAAAAAACAGAGGCGTTGCTGACCATTACGGCGCTTGGGGTTTATGAAGCTTATTTGAATGGAAATCCTATCGGGGATTTTTATCTTGCGCCGGGCTGGACAAGTTATTCGAACCGCCTTCAGGTGCAGGAGTACGACCTGACACCACTTCTGCGTCAGGAGAATGAACTGACAGTGACTTTGGGGAAAGGGTGGTTTGCTGGGCGGATCTCACTGGATACATACAAATCACTGGCAAGTGGCCCGCGGCTGATTGCAGAGCTCCACCTGACTGCAGCAGACGGAACGGTGTGCGTGGTTGGAACAGATGAAAGTTGGCAGTGGGCAGAAAGCCCTATTCGCTTCAGTGACCTTTATGATGGAGAAATCTATGATGCACGTATTACGCCACAGAATTGGCGGTTCTGTCAAACGGATGCATGCGGCAAGCAGATGCTGATTTCGCAAGAGGGCGAGGCAATTACTGCACACGAACGCTTTGCGCCAATTGAAACCCTGCATACTCCGAAAGGCGAAACGGTTTTGGACTTTGGACAGGAAATCTCCGGCTATGTGGAATTCTCTGTTCAGGCAAGGTGCGGAGAAAGAATCGAACTTTCCTGTGCGGAGGTACTTGATGCAGATGGTAATTTCTACAACGAGAATTACCGGAGTGCAAAGGCTAGAATGGAATACATCTGTAAGGAAGGATCTCAGACAGGGCGCGCCCATCATACCTTCTATGGCTTTCGCTATCTGCGTGTGGACTGCGCGCCGGAGGGATGGAAACCCGAAAACTTCACGGCGGTCAGTATCTATTCCGACCTTCGGCGTACGGGGTATATCACAACTTCCGAACCGCTGCTGAACCGGCTCTATGAGAATATTATTTGGAGTGAAAAAGATAATCTGGTCGATGTTCCAACAGACTGCCCCCAGCGGGATGAGCGACTTGGCTGGACGGGAGATGCACAGGTTTCCATTGGTGCAATTCTCTACAGCTTTGATGCGAAGCGCTTCTATACGAAGTGGCTCCGGGATCTTGCGATGGAGCAGCGAGCCGATGGCGCAGTTTCCCATTTCGTCCCCAGAGTCGATTATCCCTTCGTTAAGGATCCGTCCATGTTTTGCAGTGGCGCGGCATGGGCTGATGCCACAGTGATCTGTCCGTGGCAACTATATCAGGCTTACGGAGATAAAACGCTGTTGCGAGAACATCTTCCCATGATGCAAAAATGGGTGGAATATGTTCGTAAAGAGGCTGGGGAAAACCATATCTGGAGCACAGGTCATCAGTATGGCGACTGGCTTGCGCTGGATGCGGGAGCAGGTGACTATACTGGCGCATCACGCAAAGACCTGATTGCGACCGCATTTTATGCCCATGCAGTTTCCATTGTCGCGCAAGCACTGGAGACGCTGGGGCGGGACAGCACAGATTATCAGGAACTCTTCAGAGCGATCCGCAGTGCCCACCGGTGGGCCTTTCCGGAATACAGGACGCAGACGGAGTATGCGTTGGCATTGTATTTCGGCCTTGCTGCCGAGCCGGAAAAAGCCGCCGCGCAACTGGCAGCAATGGTTCAGAAAAATGGTAGCCGCCTTACCACCGGCTTTGTCGGCACGCCTTATCTGCTGCACGCATTGAGCGAGAACGGATATGCGCAGACGGCCTACAGCCTTCTGCTTCAAACACAGTATCCCTCGTGGCTTTTCTCTGTATTGCAGGGGGCGACCACGGTATGGGAGCATTGGGACAGCCGCAGGGAGGATGGATCATTCTGGAGTACCGATATGAATTCCTTTAACCATCATGCTTATGGAGCGGTTGCAGACTGGATGTACAGTGTGGCGGGCGGTATCCGTCCGGGGAAACCGGGATATGAAACGTTGACGCTTGCCCCAGCAGCCGACCGTCGTATACACGCTTTCAAGACTGAACTGCAAACACCCCGGGGAAGAGTACTGTCCGGCTGGGAATGGGACGCAGAGAGCATCCAATACAGCTTTCTCACACCAGTGGAGGCGGAGATTCGGCTGCATGATACATGCTGGCACGTGAAAGCCGGTGCATATCGGTTTCTGTGCCGTCCGAACGGAGAGGTGGTGCGGCAGGAACAATGAAGCGCACGGAAAATTTGCTTTTTGTCGTTTCCCGGTATCTGCATGGACATGAAAAAGCATTGATAACAGCTGTTTTGTGTTCGCTTGTCACAGGCGCATGTGTGGCGTTTCAGCCGCTCATCATCAAATATGTTGTTGATGACGGTATTTCAAACGATGCGCTGGGTCCACAGCGGAAGCTCCTTGTGGTTGGCGGCCTGTGTGCAATCTATATTCTTGTTTCTCTGATTCGCGTGCGCAGTTACCGCCTTGGCTATACGCGGATGCTGTCCGCGCTGGAAGGTGCCTTGGTAAAGCTTAAATCAGAACTGTTTTTTCATGTAGAACGCATGGGAATGAAGTTTCATGCGGAGTATTCTTCGGGCGAGCTGCAAAACTACCTGAACGGAACCCCAATCACAAGTATTCGGGCGTATTTAAGTTCGATCATTTCCAACGTTCCGTATCAAATTATTTCTATGGTTATCTCTCTGGCGGCGCTTTTGAAATACGACTGGGTCATGACGCTGGTGCTTCTGGCAACAACGATATTGATGGCTGTATTAAACTTCTATGCACAAAAAAAGATTCGCCGGATTTCAGCGGATTATGTCAAGACGGAGTCTGAGGCAAACCGGTATCTGATCGATACGCTCAGTGGCATGGATGCTGTCAAGATATATTCCATTGAGGAAAGCGTTCACAGAGAATATGATTCGACGCTTCGGCGGGTACGCGACGCCGTGTTACACTTGAACACAGAGAACATGAAGCAGGCACAGAAGGCGGAAATGGCGCAGTATGTTGGCGTTTCTGTCATTTACTTTGTCGGTGCGGTTTCCTGTATTTTTCGTAACACTTCGACTGGCACGCTCTATGCGTTTTTGTCCAGTATGACAGCCATTCTTAGTACACTCAGTGCGTGGCTGCAAATGGGACTTCAACGCAGCAGTGCACAGTCCGGCATGGATGCGATTATGGACATCCTTCACAGGGAAATTGATGTCCCGAATCTTCCGCCTGAACAGTGTGCAGATATTCGGAATGCTCAGAGAACGGCTGCCGCAGCGCAGACACCCTGCATTCGATTTGATCATGTTTGCTTTGCTTATGAAAACACAGAGATCTTCCGTGATTTTTCCTGTCAACTCCGGCGGGGAGAAAGTGTTGCGCTGGTTGGTGCCAGCGGAAGTGGGAAATCAACCTTTTCCAAGCTGTTACTACGTCTGTATGATGTACAGAGCGGCAGCGTGGAACTCTACGGGCACAACGTTAAGGATTATGATCTGCATGAGCTTCGAACTCGTTTCGGCGTTGTGCCGCAGAATACGGCAATCTTTTATGGAACGGTTTGGAGCAATGTAAAAATCGCCCGTCCGGAAGCAACAGATGAAGAGGTGCACCGTGCTATGGCGATTGCGCATGTGAATGACTTCCTTGGCGACTTGGAACACGGATGTGACACTGTCGTTGGGAACGGCGGACGCGAGCTTTCTGGCGGACAGAGACAGCGTATCGGCATCGCCCGCGCGGTGCTTGGAAAGCCGGATATTCTGGTTTTTGACGAGGCTACGTCTGCACTCGATAACCTTTCAGAACAGGCCATTCAGCACGCCATGGAAGATTTGATGAAAGAACACACAGTCATCATGATCGCCCATCGATTGACAACCATCCGTAATGTGGATCGCGTCATGGTGTTCGACCACGGACGTATTGTGGAGGACGGAAACTATCAGGCGCTGGCTGAAAAGGAAAACGGCGTATTTCATAAAATGTTGACGTTGGGTGAAACAACATAGAAGAATAGAGACGAAAACAATGAAAATCGGTATTTCTTATGATCCGTTTGACACCGGGCGATTTGCGCGTTTCGGAGAGAAACGGTTTGCAGCCATCAAAGCCTGCGGCTTTGATGCACTGGACTATTGCCTTGCGCAAACGGAAACGGCGCTCTATCAGGCGCCCGAAACAGAGCTGGAGGCGCTGATCCGGGACGAACGGGAAGCGATCACCCGGGCCGGATTATTTGTTTCGCAGGTACATGGCCCGTGGCGCTGCCCGCCGGTCGATTTTACGGAGGAAGACCGCGCCGAACGTCTGGAAAAGATGCGGCGCTCGATGTGGATGACCTCTCTGCTCGGATGTAAGAACTGGGTCATCCATCCGATTATGCCCTTGGGCTGGGAGGAAACCGGAACGGCGGACGCAGAGAAAACGTGGCAGATGAATCAGACGTTTTTTTGCGAGCTGCTGCAGACGGCAAACGCGTATGACCTGACCATCTGCCTGGAAAACATGCCCTTTGAGAAGTTTTCCGTTTCCGTTCCGAAAACGACGCTGCGCTTTGTGCAGCAGATGAACGACACGCGTTTGAGAATCTGCTTTGACACCGGGCATGCGGCGTTCTACTCCGGGGAAAAGATTGGAGAAGATGTTCGTGCCTTGGGAGACAAAATCCGTGCGTTTCATATCCACGATACCCAGCGTGGACAGGATTTGCACCTATATCCCTTTATGGGGGTGATCGATTGGGCGGATTTCGCCGCAGCGCTGCGGGATATTCACTTTGAAGGCGTATTTTCCCTTGAAACAGCCCCTTCTCCCAAGCTTTCGGACGAACTGTTCTGCGACAGCGCACGGCTGCTCGCAAACTGCGCAAGACAAATCATTGCGTAAGGCTCATCCTGCTTTTCCGACTGCGCGGAGAATCTTTTGGGCAGGTGCCGGAATCCTGCCAAGCGGATCGGGGCCGACGTTCAGAAGGTAGTTGATGCCCCGCTCATTGAGATGATTCTTGATCCGGATGACTTCCTCCGCGGACTTCCAGTTTTCGTCAAAGGACTTATAGCCCCATGTATTATTGAGCGTTGCGGGCGTTTCAAAAAGCCCGTCCTTCTGGTATTCCTCCGGGATTTCGTTGTCTGCCCACGAGCGGTAGTCGCCGATGGATTCATTGGAGGAAATACGGGAATTGATCAGGCAGTTTGGTTGGTACTCCTTTACCATGTGGTAAAGCTCCATGCTCTGCGCCTCGGTCAGGGAATTGGGCGTATCGAACCAGATGAGCGCCAGGTCGCCGTATTTTGTCAGGATTTCTTTGACCTGCGTTTTGGTTTTCGTCTCAAACATCCGGGAATAGTCCTTGTGGGCGTTGTCGGGGAAGTCCCAGTCGTTCGTCCAGCTCATGCAGTCACAGTTCAGAAACGGTGTGGTGTAGCCGCCGCCGTCTGGTTCGTGCCAGTCGAGATCCTGCGAGTAGTAAAGACCAAACTTCATGTTGTGCTTCCGGCAGCTTTCAGCCAGCTCTGCGATCAGATCGCGGCCAAAGGGTGCGCCGCTGACGCAATTGAAATCATCGTATTTGGAGTCAAACAGTGCAAAGCCATCGTGGTGCTTGCTGGTCACGACGATGTACTGCATGCCCGCGTCCTGCGCGAGTTCCACCCATTCGTCCGCATCAAACAGCACCGGATGAAACGCCTGCGCAAGGCGGCTGTATTCACGGTTTGGAATGCGAAAATAGGATTGTGCCCACTCGCCGATCAGCGGCATCCTCTGTCCTCTCCACTCGCCGCCAATGAGCGAATACAGGCCAAAATGTACCATCATTCCGAATTTCGCTTGCTTAAACCATTCTTTGTTTGTCATAGTATGCGCTTCCTTCCTGATATTCTGCTTTCATTATACAGATGAAAATGAACTTGTACAGGACGGGAATCGATGGAAAATGCGCAAAAATCGACTTCAGGAGGGAGAATATGCTGCCAATTTCCTTGCAGTTGAGTACCTTTGGGCAGGGAACCGTTCCGGGGAAATGGGTACTTGCCCAGCCAATTGAAATGCAGCGCCTGTATTACGTTTTGGGAGGAAGGGGCAGCTATCAGCTTCCCAACGGATGCAGTGTGCCGTTTTTCGAAGGCTGCTTCTACCTGTTTCCTTATAACTTTCCTGCGCACTTTTTCAGCGATCCCGCTGAACCGCTGGATCATGTCTATTTTGACTTTGTCTCCATACCGCCGGTATTGACGGATTCGCCCCTGCATCATCCGTCAGAATCGCCGGCGCTGCAAGCGTTGGCGACACTGTTAATAGAAACAACGAAGGGGCACAACCGGACGGACTTCGACTGCGGCTATGCGCTGCTCAACCTGTCCCTGACGCTTTTACAGAGAGAGATGGAGATTCCGTTTCGTACCGATCCGATTATATCGGAAGCACTGACGCTGATCTGGACCCAGTATGGGCAGCCGCTCAGCGTTTCAGAAATGGCTGCGGCTGTCCATCTGGAACAAAACTATTTCATCCGGCGCTTCAAGACGCTCATGGGACAAACGCCCTATGCCTATCTGCGTTCTTATCGGATTGCGCGGGCAAAAGAGCTTCTGCACGCCGGTGCAACGCTTGCGCAGGCAGCGGAACAAACGGGGTTTCAAACGGCAGCTTCCCTTTCCCGCGCACTGCATTCAGTAAAGCAGAATCGTTTGAAACAAAATCTATCGTATAAGGGGATAGCAAAATGAAACGTTCTGAAATCAACAAAGCACTAAAGGAATTAGAGGCTATGTGCCGACAGGAGCACTGCTATCTGCCGCCGTTCTGCCACTTTACGCCGGAGCAGTGGCAGGAAAAGGGGCATGAATATGATGAAGTGCGCGACTGTATGCTTGGCTGGGACATCACAGACTACGGCATGGGCGATTTTGATAAATTCGGCTTTTCGCTCATCACCATCCGCAACGGTAATCGTGCAATGGCCGAAAAATATCCCAAGGTCTACGCTGAAAAGCTGCTCTACCTCAAGGAAGGTCAGTATGCGCCGAACCATTTTCACTGGTACAAGACCGAGGATATCATCAATCGCGGCGGCGGAAACGTTCTAATTCGTGTTTACAACAGTCTGCCGGATGAAGAAATTGACTACAAGTCCGACGTGACCGTCCACACCGATGGCCGAACCCGCACCGTTCCGGCCGGCACGCAGATCCGGCTCACCCCGGGCGAGAGCATCCATATTCAGCAGTATCTGTATCACGA
>CADCOJ010000202.1 GCA_902803075.1 Oscillospiraceae bacterium
CGGATCGTCCCGCTGCCCGCCAGCATGCCCACATGGATCGGCGGCTTGCTCTGCCGCGCGCAGGCGAGATACCGTTCCATGGAGCTGCAGTCCACGCCCTGCGGCGCGCCGCCGGTCACAGGCGTCAGATAAGACAGGATCTGCTCCGCATGGGGCGCGGCGCACGGTGCGGCGGACAGGCCGCAGTTGCCGTTGACGATCGTCGTCAGCCCCTGGCGCAGTTCCAGCTCCCCAAAGCCCGGGCGAAAGAGCGCGAAATCGGCGTGGCGGTGGATGTCGATAAAGCCGGGCGTGACGGTTTTGCCGTGCGCGTCGACGGTTTCACGTGCGGAAGCGCCGGCCAGCGCGCCGATGGCGGCGATCCTTCCGTCCGTGACGGCGACGTCCGCGCGGAAGCCGGCTGCGCCGCTGCCGTCCACCACGGTTCCGCCGCAGATCAGAGCATCAAACATCATGGCACCCTCTTTTGTTTCCATAATATTTTTTATGTAAATTTATCAACGATCTGCACACGGACCGGTGCAGGCCGCAGAAACGAATCCGGCGCCCGGGGGATTCCCGGGCGCGTGCGGATCTTATTGCTTTTTCTCCGGCGGACAGGGCTGGATATGCCAGATCTCCTGCGCGTACTGGCCGATGGTCCGGTCGGAGGAGAACTTGCCGGCGGAGGCGACATTCATAAGGCACTTTCTGCCGAAGGCGATGCGATCGCGGTAGTCGCGGTTGGCCTGCAGACGCTCGCGCTTATAGCTGTCATAGTCATAAAGCACGAAGTAGTGGTCCGGTCTGTGCCAGCTGGCGCCGTCAAGCAGGGCCGTGTAGAGCTCATGCTGCTCCTCGTCGGTCTCTACGGTTCCGTCCACCAGCGTATCGACGGCACGGTGGAGGTTCCAGTTGGCGTCATAGAAGCTGCGGGCGTTGTAGCTGTCACGGATCATGGCGATCTCCTCGACGGTGGCGCCGAAGATATATTCGTTCTCCCGGCCCGCCTGCTCGGCGATCTCCACGTTGGCGCCGTCAAGGGTGCCGAGCGTGACCGCGCCGTTGAGCATCAGCTTCATGTTGCCCGTGCCGGAGGCCTCCGTGCCTGCGGGTGAGATCTGCTCGGAGATGTCTGCGGCAGGGATGATCTTTTCGGCATAGGAACAGTTGTAGTTCTGCACAAAGACGACCTTCATCCGGTCCGCCACGGCGGGATCGTTGTTCACAAGCTCCGCGACACGGTTGATATAGTGGATGATAGCCTTTGCGCGGCGGTAACCCGGGGCGGCCTTTGCGCCAAAGATGAAGACGGTAGGCGTGAAGTCGGTGAGGCTGCCGTCCTTGATGGACAGGTAGAAGTCCATGATGCACAGGGCGTTGAGCAGCTGGCGCTTATATTCGTGCATGCGCTTGACCTGCACGTCGAACAGGAACTCCGGCGGCAGCGTCACGCCCTCCTGCTCCTCGATCACGCGGCAGAGCTGCTTTTTCTTTTCGAGCTTGATGGCGTTGAACTGTTTGACGGTCATCTCGTCGATGCAGGGCTTGAGTCCCTCGAGCATATCCAGCTTCGTGAGGAAGCCCTTACCGATCCTGCTCTCAATAAGGCCGCAGAGCTCCGGATTGCTCAGGCCGAGCCAGCGGCGCGGGGTTATGCCGTTCGTCTTGTTCTGGAAACGGTCCGGGAACACGCGGTACCAGTCGCGGAACAGGTCGTCCTTGAGGATCTGTGAATGGATCTGTGCGACGCCGTTGACGGCGCTGGAAACAAAGACCGACAAATTGGCCAT
Source organism: Oscillospiraceae bacterium (assembly GCA_902803075.1). Lineage (GTDB taxonomy): Bacteria > Bacillota > Clostridia > Oscillospirales > Oscillospiraceae > CAG-170. The sequence goes on from CADCOJ010000202.1 coordinate 1,773, forward strand.
GTACGCCTGGCCGTCGCGCACGATGAACAGGCCGTCCGCCGGGTAATCATGCTTGAGGCGCGCGTCGATGCGCTCGATGATCTCGCAGATCTCGGGAACGACGGAGCGCAGCAGCTCCAGGTCCCATTTTTCCAGCGCCTCGCCCATGACGGTGTGGTTTGTATAGGAGAACACGCGGCGGGCCAGTTCAAAGGCCGCGTCGAAGTCCAGCCCCTCCAGCATCAGCAGGCGGATGAGCTCGGGGATCGACATGGCGGGGTGCGTATCGTTGAGCTGGACGGCGGTGAACTCCGCAAGGCGGTAGAGATCGCTGCCGTGCGACTGCTTGTATTTGCGCAGGATATCCTGCAGCGAAGCGCTTGAAAGCACATACTGCTGCTTGACGCGCAGGCGCTTGCCCTCCCAGGTGGAGTCGTTCGGATACAGCACGCGTGTGATGTCCTCGGCCTTGTTCTTCATCTCCAGCGCCTTGACATAGTCCTGCGCGTTGAAGGCGTCGAAGTTCAGCTCCTCCTCCGACTCGCACTGCCACAGGCGGAGCGTGCCGATGGTATCCGTGCCGTAGCCGATGACCGGCATATCGTAGGGCACGCAGTTGACGGTCTGGTCGGCAAAGCGCACCTTCACGGTGAGCTTATCGCGGCGGTGGGACCAGGGGTCTCCGTACTTGGTCCAGTCGTCGGCATTTTCACGCTGGCAGCCGTGGACAAACGACTGGCGGAAGAGGCCGAAGCGGTAACGCAGGCCGTAGCCCGTCAGAGGCAGATCCATGGTGGCCGCGCTGTCCAGGAAGCAGGCCGCGAGCCGCCCGAGGCCGCCGTTTCCAAGGGCGGCGTCCTCGATATGCTCCAGGCAGGCCAGATCGACGCCCTTGTCGGCAAATGACTGCCGGATGTCGTCCAGGATGCCAAGGTTGAACAGGTTGCTGTACACCAGGCGGCCCACAAGATACTCCGCCGAAAAATAAAACGCGCGGCGGGACGCGGCCTGGCGGCGGCGCGATTTGATCCAGCGGTCGCTGATGTCCATCATCACAACGCGGCCGAGGCACTCATGCAGGCGCTCCGGCGTGGTGGACTGCAGCGTTTCGTCGTGCTGGAAGTGCAGCATGGCTTCGGTCTGCGCTACGATACGTTCAGAATACTCACTCATAAGATTCCTCCAGGGAAAAAGACTCCGGCAGCTGCCGGGCGGGTTTTGGGAATGGTCACACGCGCCCCGCGCGGCGCGTCAGCTCCAGGATCTGCGCGGCAAGCGCGTCGCTGTCCTGGCCGGGCGTCATGCGCCAGCGCCAGTTGGACGCCAGCAGCCGCCCGGGCTCGTTCATGCGGGACTCCGCGCCCAGGCGGAGATAGTCCTGCATCTGGGCGATGAACAGCATCGCCTTTGACTGCATGCCGGCTGTGATGATGGCGTCGGCCAGATCGTCCTGCGGCGTGATGCCGAGATAGTTCCTGGCATAGGCCTCTGTCTGGCCGTCGAGCCCGGCGCACCACTGCGCCAGCGTCTCGTTGTCATGCGTCCCGGTATAGCAGATGCAGTTCTGATCATATTTGTGCGGCAGGTAATTGCTGGGCTCGCGCGGATCGAAAGCAAATTCCAGGACCTTCATGCCGGGAAATCCCGACGCATGGACGAGCTCGATCACCTCAGGTGTCAGGAAGCCCAGATCCTCTGCGATGAAATCGACGTCCGTCAGATTCTTCCGGATGGCGTCGATCAGGCGGATGCCCGGGCCCTTGACCCACGCGCCCCTGCGGGCTGTGCGGTTGGCCGCAGGGATCGACCAGTAGCTCTCAATGCCGCGGAAATGGTCGATACGGACGACGTCGAAGCGCTCCGCAGCTGCGCGCAGCCGCTCCATCCACCAGGAGAAGCCGTCCCGCTCCATCTTTTCCCAATCGTAGATGGGGTTGCCCCAGTACTGGCCGCCGGCATTGAAGCCGTCTGGCGGGCAGCCCGCAACAACACGCGGGTGACGCGTGCGGCTGAGCTGGAAATTCTCCGGATGGGACCAGACATCGGCAGAATCCAGCGGAACATAAATGGGGATATCGCCGATGATGCGCACGCCGTTTTCGTTGGCATAGCTGCGCAGGGCCTGCCACTGCGTATGGAACTCATATTGCAGGAAATAGTGGAACTGCATCTCGTCCTGCAGCATCATTTTATGGTGTGCGATGGCCTCTGGCCGGTGCATGCGGATATCCAGCGGCCAATAGATCCAGGGCCCGTCGGAATAGCGGGCTTTGACGGCCATGAACAGCGCATACTCCTCCAGCCATGTCTTCTGGCTCCTGACAAAATCGCAGAAGGCTGCCGGCGGATCGACGCGGAAGCGCTCGAAGGCCTTGCGCAGGAGCTTCATCCGGACGGTATAGAGGTGCTGGAAATCCACCTGGTCGGCGCGTTCGCCCCAGGTTTCGCGTTCCGGCTCCTCCGGCCGGAGCAGTCCCTGCTCTGCGAGCCGGTCCAGATCGATGAGATGCGGGTTGCCGGCAAAGGTCGAAAAAGCCTGGTATGGCGAGTTGCCGTATCCCGGTGGATTCAGCGGAAGGATCTGCCAGTAGCTCTGACCGGCTTTTTTCAAAAAATCCACAAACCGGTAGGCCGACTCTCCCATACTCCCGATGCCGTATTTGGATGGCAGCGAAGTGATGTGCAGGAGAATGCCGCTGCTTCGTTTCATGTCGTTCCCTCTTTTTCTTTTCTTGTTCTGTATGGGCGCGGATGACGCGCAGGAAGCCCGCCGCCCCATGTGTCCCGCGGGCGGATGAACGCTCGGCTGTGCGGGCACTATGGCTTCGGCAGGCAGTGACGGCCGGCATGCGCAGAACGGTTCTGTCCGCGCGGCCGGTCCTGACCGCCCGGTCACAGACGGTCCCATGTTCTTCCGGTCCGGGGCGTCATCCCCGGCCGCTGAAATCGATTCCAAGCCCACGGCATATTATACAGCAAATCTGGAAAAATGCATCAAATATTTTTGTTACGCAGGAAAAATCGTCGTTTTGCATGATTGTGCGCCGGCCGCGCAGTTAAAAATTCACACTTTCCATTGTATTGCCTTTTCTGCCGTTTTCCTGTATAATTCGTTCATACAAGAGAGGAGGCGCACGCGCGTGAAATGGTTTCAGTATGACTCTCCGCTTTTTACGTTTCTTTCCCGCGTGGCGGATCTGATGATCCTGAACCTGCTGTTTTTGGTCTTCTGCATCCCGGTCGTGACCATCGGCGCGTCGGCCACGGCGATGTACACGGTCCTGTTCCGCATGGCGGACGACAGCTGCAGCGGCACGATTGCCGCGTTCTGGAACGCGTTCCGCGCGAATTTCAAAAAATCCACGCTGATCTTCCTGATCCTCCTGCTCCCGGTCCTGCTCGTTGTGTATGAGCAGTGGCTCTACTTTGCCGGTGTCGTGGAGCACGGCATCCTCAACGCCGTGGTGTTCTCCGTGCCGCTTCTGATCGTGACGTTCCTGGTCTCCTATGCCTTCCCGCTCACGGCCAAATTTGAAAACACCGTCGGCGCGACGCTGAAAAACGCGCTGCTCATCTCCATTGCGCATCTTCCGGCTTCGGTTCTGATCGCGCTTTTGAACCTGCTTCCGTTCATTCTGCTCTTCTGGATGACGGATCTGTTCGTACGGATGTCGCTGCTGTTCCTTCTGATCGGTTTTTCCGGCATTGCCTTTCTGGATGTGCTGATGCTCCGGCGGATCTTCCGGCGCTACATCCCGGCAGAAAACGCAGAGGACACGCCGGAGCTTCCCTCCGACAAGCCGTGATCTGACAAGGAAACATCAGAACAGGAGCACCTGCCGCAGCAGGTGCTCCTGTTTGTGTGTTCCGTTATTTTGCGTAGATCAGGCCGACGAGCCAGTTCAGCAGCTTCGCCGGCAGCAGCTTGGCCAGCACGCAGAACAGCTTATAGGTGAAGCCGATCGTGTTCACAGGCCGCACGCCCCTGCGTGCGGCGGCGTTGGCGATGAACCGGCCGGCCGTTTCCGGCGCCATGCCGGTCTGCTCGTCGTGCTCCATCCCGGCAACCGACCGCGAGATGCGGCCGCCGTATTCCTCGTCGCCCGCGTGGAGCTTCTGCCGTGCGGCCGTGAAGCCCGTGCGGATGTCGCCCGGCTGCACGCAGAGCACCTGCACGCCGTAGGGGCGGACCTCGTTGGCCAGCGCCATGGTGTAGGAATTGATGGCGGCCTTGCTGGCGGAATAATAGGTCTGGAACGGGATGGGGATCGCTCCGGCCACGGAGCTGATGTTCACGATGCGGCCGCTGCCCTGCCTGCGCATGATCGGCAGTACAACATGGTTCATGCGCACCATGCCGAAGAAATTGACGTCCAGCTGGCGCTGCGCGTCCGCGGTGGGGGTGAATTCCACAGCGCCGGAGATGCCGAAGCCCGCACAGTTGATGAGCACATCGATGCGCCCCTCCCTCTGCATGACCGTATCCACGGCGGCTGCGAGCGAAGCCTCGTCGGTAACATCTGCGCGGAGATGCACCATGCCCTCCGGGCCCTGCTCACGCCTGGACAGCTCATAGACACGGTAGCCCTTCGCCAGCATCTGCTGGGCGGTGCAGCGCCCGATCCCGGAGCTGCCGCCTGTGATGACGCATACGCCGCTCACAGCTCATACCTCCGCAGGACCTCCGCAATGATGTCCACCGCTTCCTCGATCAGCGCGTGGGTGTGCGTGGCCATAAGGCTCGTGCGCAGCAGGCACTCATGCGGCGCAGCAGCGGGCGGGAGCGAAGAGTTGACATATACGCCGTTGTCGTAGAGCTCCTTGGCGATGGTCAGCGTGGGAATCGGCTCATAGGTATAAATGGGGATGATCGGGATGCGCTCGCCGTTGGACGGACGCATGCGGATGTTCCGCTCGGAGAGGAGCTGGCGCATGTAAAGCGCATTCTCCTGCAGCTGCGTGACGATCTCAGGATGCTTCTGCATATACCGCAGGGCAGCCAGCGCGGCCGCGCAGTTCGCAGGCGGAATGGACGCCGAGAAGATGAACGGGCGGGAAGTGTGGCGCACATAGTCCGCCACGCGCGCGCTGGAGGCCATGTAACCGCCCAGGGACGCCAGGGATTTGGAGAATGTGCCCATATAGATATCGACCTGATCCTCCAGGCCGTAATAGCTGGCCGTGCCGCGGCCGCCCTCGCCCAGGACGCCCAGGCCGTGGGCGTCGTCCACCATGACGCGCGCGCCGTACTGCCGGGCCAGGCGGCAGATCTCAGGCAGGTTTGCAATGTCGCCGCCCATGGAGAACACGCCGTCCGTGACGATCAGGCAGCCGGCCTTCTCCGGCACCTTACGGAGCTTCTTTTCCAGATCCTCCATGTCGCTGTGGCGGTAGCGGAGCATCGTGCCGTAGGAGAGCTTGCAGCCGTCATAGAGGCTGGCGTGGTTCTCACGGTCCATGATGACATAGTCGTGCGGGCCGACGATGGCGCTGATGATGCCGAGGTTGCTCTGGAAGCCTGTGGAGAAGGTCACCACAGCCTCCTTGCGCAGGAACTCCGCCAGCGCCTGCTCGAGCTCAAGGTGCATGCGCAGCGTTCCGTTGAGGAAGCGGGAGCCGGAACAGCCGGAACCGTACTGCTCATAGGCTTTGACGCCGGCCTCGATGATCTCGGGGTTGGTGGTAAGGCCGAGATAGTTGTTCGAGCCCAGCATGATGCGGCGCTTGCCTTCCATGATGACCTCGGTATCCTGCTTGGATTCCAACGCGTGGAAGAACGGATAGATGCCGCGCTCCCGCGCCTCGTCCTGGATCCCGCTGACAAAACACTTTTCAAAGATGTCCATGTCGTTTCTCCTCTCTGTCAAATCATATCGCTCA
>CADCOJ010000203.1 GCA_902803075.1 Oscillospiraceae bacterium
GGCGGCGAAAATGCGCGCGCTTGGCTATGACAGCGTGGAATTTGACGACATGGGCAACGTCCTCGGCCGGATCGGCAGCGGCAGCCCCTCAATCTTTTTTGATTCGCACACCGACGCTGTGGACGTCAAGGACGCGGACGCATGGTCCTTCGATCCCTACGGCGGCGAGATCATCGACGGGATGCTCTGCGGGCGCGGCGCGGCGGATATGAAAAGCGGCCTGGCCGCATCGGTCTACGGCGCGTATATCGCAAAGCAGGCCGGCGCGCTCCGTCCCGGACGCGCGGTGTATGTCTCGGCGTCCTCCATGGAGGAGGATTATGACGGCGAGGCGCTCAAGTGCCTGCTGCAGCGCACCGGCCTGCGGCCGGAGCGCGTGATCGTCTGCGAGCCGACGAACGACATGCAGATCGCCCACGGCCACCGCGGCCGCGCGCTCATTGAGGTGCACGCCCAGGGCGTGGGCTGCCACGGCAGCCGGCCGGAGCTGGGGAAGAACCCGGTGTATATGCTCGAGCCGATCATCGCGCGGGTCCAGGCGCTCCAGGCAAAGCTCAGCGCCGTCCCCGGCGAGCACGGCTCCGTGGCGCTGACGAACATCTACTGCACCACGGCCTCCAACAACTCCGTCCCCATGGACGCGACGCTGATCCTTGACCGGCGCGTGACCATTCCGGAGACGGAGGCGTATGTCGCCCGCGAGATGGACGAGCTCGTGCGCGGAACGGCGTGCACCTGGCGCTACTGCGACATCCCCGGCACCAGCTGGCGCGGGAAGGACTTCCTGTTCCATTCCTATATGGCCGCCTGGGAGATCGGGACGGATCACGCCCTGGTGCAGTCGGCCGTCCGGGCCTACCGGGATGTGGTCGGCGGCACGCCGGAGCTCTTCAAATTCAACGGCAACACCAACGCCATCAGCACCGCCGGGCTCTATCAGATCCCGTCCATCATCATCGGCCCGGGCGACCTGACCTGCGCGCATGCGAAGGATGAGCGCTGCTCCGTGGAGGCCATCGTGAACGCCGGCAGGATCTACGCGCTGCTGTGCGCCGACGCGGGGGAGGCAGAATGATGGCCCGGCGCGGACCGGAGCGGCTGCCGAACCCGGCCGAGGAGAAAGAGCCGTTTTATATGCGCTGGCCGGCGATCGTGATCGCGCTGCTGGTGATCTGGCCCGTCGGCCTGATCCTGCTCATCACGAAGATCATCGGCGTCGTGCGCCGCACAAAGGCGGAAAAGACCCAATATGACCCCGACATCCCCTTTGCCAAATACAAGACGAAGGACGACCGGAAGCTCTATGCCGCCCGGCGCAGCCGGCAGAAAAAGCGGCTCATCACCGTCTGCCTGATGACGGCGCTGTTCCTGGCGGTGGGCTGCCTCGGCCTGACGCGGGACTATATCCGCCTGTTCCGCGGCGGGGAGCTGACCGGCAAGACCGCAGCGGACTTCCTGAGCCATGTGCTGTTCATCCTTGTGGGACTCTATATCGCCGCCAGCGGCTACCGCCTGCTGGCGCAGCAGCGGCGCGTCAATCAGCTCGTGCGCGTGATGGGCGGGAACCGCGTCTATTCCGTCTCGCGCCTGCAGGAGCAGACGGGCTGGGACCGCGCCGTCATCCTGGGGGATCTGGATATGATGCTCAGCCAGGCGTACTTCGGCCGCGGCGCGTATTACGACGACGAGACCGGGCAGATCTTCACCTGCGAGCCGCAGAAAACCGAATGAACCGCGCTCCGGCGCGGGGCGCACGAAGGAAAACCCATGCGCTCCGCGCCGGATTTCTGCACCCGGAGGGGCCTTATGGCAGAAAAGAGAAAAAATTTTTAGGTTATCACAAATTTTGTTTGACATCTTCCGGACTTGTGGTATGATGGAAACAAAGGGTGCGCGCGGCGCGCGTATCTATTTCATTGAGAACGAAATTGAACGGTTTAGGAGGTCACCCGATTATGAATTTTGATGCAATCAAACAGGCAGCGGAAGGCTACAGGGCAGACATGACCAGGTTCCTGCGCGACATGATCGCCATCCCCTCAGAATCCTGCGAGGAGGAGAAGGTGGTCAAGCGCATCGCGGAGGAGCTCACGAAGCTCGGCTATGACAAGGTCGAGTTCGACAAGCTCGGCAATGTCATCGGCTGGATCGGCTCCGGCGACAAGATCATCGCCATTGACTCCCACATCGACACTGTCGGCATCGGCAACATCAACAACTGGGAACACGACCCCTACGAAGGCTATGAGACGGACACCATCATCTATGGCCGCGGCGGCTCCGACCAGGAGGGCGGCATGGCGGCAGCGGCCTACGGCGGCAAGATCATGAAGGATCTGGGCCTCATCCCCGAGGGCTACAAGCTCATGGTCGTCGGCTCCGTGCAGGAGGAGGACTGCGACGGCATGTGCTGGCAGTCCATCGTCAATGAATATTTCAACGGCCCCGAGGACGCCCGCAGCAAGATCGAGTTCGTCATTTCCACCGAGCCCACCGACGGCGGCATCTACCGCGGCCACCGCGGCCGCATGGAGATCCGCGTGGATATGCACGGCGTCTCCTGCCATGGCTCGGCGCCGGAGCGCGGCGACAACGCCATCCACAAGATGGCTGAGGTCATTGAGAACGTCCGCGACCTCAACGAAAACCCGGCGGACGACTCCGTGGAGATCAAGGGCCTTGTGAAGATGCTCGACCCGAAGTACAACCCCGAGCACTATGAGGACGCCCGCTTCCTCGGCCGCGGCACCTGCACCACCTCCCAGATCTTCTATACCTCTCCCTCGCGCTGCGCCGTGGCGGATTCCTGCTCCATCTCCATCGACCGCCGCATGACCGCCGGCGAGACCTATCAGTCCTGCATCAAGGAGATCGAGGATCTGCCCGCCTGCAGGAAGTACGCCAAGGACGTCAAGGTCTCCATGTATATGTACGACCGTCCCGCATGGACCGGCCACGTCTATAAGACCGAAGCGTTCTTCCCCACCTGGATCAACAAGCAGACCGCGCCCCATGTCCAGGCGCTGGTGGATGCGCATCACGCCCTCTGGGGCGACAAGCGCCTCTATGCCGACGAGACCGCCCGCGCAACGCGCGAAGGCCGTCCGCTGACCGACAAGTGGACCTTCTCCACCAACGGCGTTTCCATCCAGGGCCGCTACGGCATCCCGTGCGTCGGCTTCGGCCCCGGTGCGGAGAGCCAGGCGCACGCCCCCAACGAGATCACCTGGAAGCAGGATCTTGTGGTCTGCGCCGCGCTGTATGCCGCAGTCCCCGGCCTTTATAAGCCGGAGAACAAGGACGGCTCCGCGACTTCCTTCCGTCAGGAGCTGACGGGCAACGATATCAGATAAACCGTTCCCCCGACACATACTTTCAGTTAAGGAGACATCAAGATGAGCAAAACTGTCGAACTGGCGAGACATCTCGAGACCCTGCACATCAACAACATGTACAAGAACGACTTCTACTGGACCTGGGACAAGACCGACGAGGAGATCGACGCAGTGTTCACCGTGGCCGACGCCCTGCGCGATCTGCGCGAGCGCAACAAGTCCACGAAGATCTTCAACTCCGGTCTCGGCATCTCCCTCTTCCGCGACAACTCCACCCGCACCCGCTTCTCCTTCGCCTCCGCCTGCAACCTCCTGGGCCTGGAGGAGCAGGTGCTCGATGAGAAGAAGAGCCAGATCGCCCACGGCGAGACCGTCCGCGAGACGGCCAACATGGTCTCGTTCATGGCCGATGTCATCGGCATCCGCGACGACATGTACATCCATCAGGGCCATGAATATCAGAAGACGTTCATGGACGCGCTGGAGGACGGCTACCGCGACGGCATCCTGGAGCAGAGACCCACGCTGGTGAACCTGCAGTGCGACGTTGACCATCCCACCCAGTGCCTGGCCGACATGCTGCATGTCATCCACTATTTCGGCGGCGTGGAGAATCTGAAGGGCAAGAAGGTCGCCATGACCTGGGCCTATTCTCCCAGCTACGGCAAGCCGCTGTCCGTCCCGCAGGGCGTCATCGGCCTGTTCACCCGCTTCGGCATGAACGTGGTCCTGGCGCATCCGAAGGGCTACGACATCTTCCCCGAGGTGGAAGAGGTCGCCCGCGCCAATGCCGCAAAGTCCGGCGGCTCCTACAAGAAGGTCAACACCATGGAAGAGGCCTTCCGGGACGCCGACATCGTCTATCCGAAGTCCTGGGCGCCCTTTGCCGCCATGGAAGAGCGCACGAAGCTCTATTCCGCCGGCGACCAGAAGGGCATCGACGAGCTGGAAAAGCGCCTGCTCGCCCAGAACGCCGAGCATAAGGACTGGACCTGCACCGAGGACATGATGAAGCTTACCAAGGACGGCAAGGCGCTGTACCTGCACTGCCTGCCCGCCGACATCTCCGGCCTGAGCTGCCCCGAGGGCGAGGTGGACGACTCCGTGTTCAGCCGTTATCTGGTCCCGCTGTATAAGCAGGCGTCCTACAAGCCGTACATCATCGCCGCAATGATCTTCCTTGCTCAGGTCAAGGATCCGGTCCGCACGCTGATGGATCTCGACGCCGCGGACAACAAGCGCAAGATGTTCTGATCGAAAAAAATGCAGAGGGCAGGGGCGTCCGCTCCTGCCCCTTGCACACGGAAAGGGTATCGAAATGGGTAAAAGAATTGTGATCGCCCTGGGCGGCAACGCCCTGGGCAAGAATCTGCACGAGCAGATGGACGCGGTCCGGACCACGGCCAGCGCCATCGCAGACCTTATTGAGGACGGCCATGAGGTCGTCATCGCCCACGGGAACGGCCCGCAGGTCGGCATGATCCAGAATGCCTTCGCGGCATATCACAAGCAGGAGGCCAAGAGCGACATCATGCCGCTGTCGGTCTGCGTGGCCATGAGCCAGGGCTACATCGGCTACGATCTGCAGAACTTCATCGGCGAGGAGCTCGACCGCCGCGGCCTGGGCATCCATGTGGCGACGGTCCTGACGCAGGTGGCTGTTGATCCGAAGGACCCTGCCTTCCAGCACCCCACCAAGCCCATCGGCGCGTTCATGACCGAGCAGGAGGCGAAGAAGCTCGCCGCCGAGAAGGGCATCGACGTGGCCGAGGACGCGGGCCGCGGCTGGCGGCAGGTGGTCGCAAGCCCGAAGCCCGTGGAGATCGTTGAGATCGAGACGGTCCGCGCGCTCATGAACAGCGGCCACGCGGTCATCGCCGCGGGCGGCGGCGGCATCCCGGTCGTCTGGGAGGACCGGTATCACCTCAGGGGCGTCCCCGCCGTCATCGACAAGGATTTCGCCTCCGAGTGCATGGCCGAGCAGCTGGACGCTGATATGCTCATCATCCTGACCGCCGTTGAGAAGGTCGCCATCAATTTCCGCAAGGAAAACGAGCAGTGGCTCTCCGACCTGACGCCGGAGCAGGCGCGCAGATATGAGCAGGAGGGGCAGTTCGCCCCCGGCTCCATGCTGCCGAAGGTCCAGGCCGCAGTCAAGTTTGCGGAGTCCAAGCCCGGCCGCACCGCGCTCATCACGCTGCTGGAGAAGGCGCGCGACGGCATCGCCGGCAAGACCGGCACGAGCATCCACATGTAAAGCACACCGCGGAAACAGCACACAGGCGGCCTGCATCACGCAGGCCGCCTGTGTTCGTTATTTCTGCAGCAGCCCGGCTGTGCGCCGGGGCTGACGGCTTTGGGATGGGCGGCCCACAGCCCGCCCGGGCCGCGTCAGGCGGCGGCCCCGCGTCTGTCAGAGCTGGTCCAGGATGGCCTGGCGGTCGCGCTCGATCTGCGCGCGCAGCGCGTCCTTCGACGCAAAGGTCTGCTCCGGGCGCATGCGCGCAAGGAGCTCCACGCGGATCGGCTCGCCGTAGAGCGTGCCCTCGAAGCCGGCCAGCCATGCCTCCAGCACCGGGCGCCGGAGCGCGCCGACGGTGGGATGGACGCCGATGTTGACGCAGGCGTCATACACGGCGCCGCGCGCATGGACCTTTGCGCGGTAGACGCCGAAGGCCGGGACGAGCAGGCCCTCCGCAAAGGACAGGTTGGCCGTGGGGAAGCCGAGCGTCTGCCCGCGTCCCTGGCCGTGCTGCACGGTCCCGCAGACGGTGTGGCCGTGGCCCAGCAGGCGCACCGCCCCGGCGCAGTCGCCCGCGCGCAGCAGCGCGCGGATGCGCGTGGAACTGACGGCGTCGCCGTCCAGCTCCACCTTTTCGATCACGTCGCAGCCGAGCCCCAGCTCCGCGCAAAGCGTGCGCAGCCGCTCCGCGTCGCCCAGACCGCGGTCGCCGAAGCGGTAGTTGTGTCCGCAGACCACATGGCGCGCGCGCAGGCCCTGCACCAGGTAATCCCGCACGAATGCGTCCCAGGGCATGGTCATCATGGCCCGGTCAAAGCGGACGATATGGACCTCCTCCACGCCGCCCACCGCGCGCAGCAATCGCGTGCGCTCGTCCAGGCTGCTCAGCAGCGGCACCTGCTCGCCGCGGATCAGCGCGGCGGGATGCGTATCGAAGCTGATGGCGGCGGAGACGAGCCCCTCCTGCCGGGCGCGGCGCACCGTCATGCCCAGCAGCGCGGCGTGGCCCAGATGGACGCCGTCAAAAAAACCAAGCGCCACAGCGCGGTCATGTTCCAAGTGTGTTCACCTCAAAAAAGCTTTTGACGGTCGTGAGCACGCCGTTTTCCACCTGCCCGAGCAGGAGAAATTCCCCGTCCTCGGCATAGACGCGGTATGTGCCCGGCCGGAACTGCCAGTCCTTGACCTGCGCGCCGTTGCGCAGGCGCGCGGCCTGCGGCATGGTGACGATCAGCGGCTCATGGGCGGAAAAGACCGCGTCCACCGGCATGAGAAGCTCCGCCGGGTCATGCTCGGCGGCGAAGGAAAGCAGCTGCGGGATGGTGACGGCCTGCCGGAGCGTAAAGCTCCCGGCCGCCGTGCGGCGCAGGGCCGTCATGCAGCCCCCGGTGCCGAGTGCCTGGCCGATGTCGTGCAGGAGCGTGCGGATGTAGGTCCCCTTCGAGCAGCGGATGCGCAGCACGAAGTCCGTCCCGTCCCGGCCCTCCAGCGAAAGCGCATGGATGACGATGGGGCGCGGCGTGCGCGCCACCTCCTGGCCGCGCCGGGCCAGCTCATAGAGCTTGCGCCCGCCGATCTTGACGGCGGAATACATGGGCGGCAGCTGCTCCTGCGCGCCGAGAAAGCGCGTCAGCACCGCGCGCAGCTCCGCCTCCGACACGTCCGCCGGACCCTGCGCAAGCACGGAGCCGGTGATGTCCTGCGTGTCGGTGACGACGCCGGGCCGGAACGACGCGATATATTCCTTTTCCGCCGACTCTGTGAACTCCGCCGCCCGCGTGGCGCGTCCGACGAAGATGGGCAGCACGCCCGTGGCCATGGGGTCGAGCGTGCCGCCGTGGCCCACGCGGCGCTCATGGAACACGCCGCGCAGCTTTGCCGCCACGTCCTGGCTGGTCCAGTCGGCGGGCTTGTCGATCACAAGGATCCCACTTGCCATGGCGAACCTCTCAAAGCGTGATGCCGCTGCGCACGAGCACGTCCAGGATCGCCGTCCTGGCTGCGGCTGCGCCGCCCGGGACGGACGCGCCTGCCGCGCCCGTGTGGCCGCCGCCGCCCAGCTGGGCGCAGAGCGCGCTGGCGTCGTAGGGCGCTTCGGTGCGCACGGAGATCTTGCCGAGCCCGTCCTCCACCTCGCGGATCATGATGCCGATCTTCACGCCGTCCACGGTGCGGGCAAAGCCCGAGATGGAGTCGATGTCGTCCTCGGTGACGGCCAGCTCCCGGAGCCATTCCGCCGGCAGGACGCAAAGGCCCACCATGCCGCCCGCATAGCGCTCCATGGAGCCCGTCAGCCGCGCCTCAAGCTGGAGGCGGGCAAAGGATTTGGTGTCGAAAAAGAGCTTGTTGATCTGCGCCGCGTGCGCGCCGGCCTCGATGAGCCGGGCCGCAGCGCGGTGGGTATCGGCGGTGGTGCCTGCATATTTGAAGCAGCCGGTGTCGGTGGACACGGCGAGATACAGGCAGTCCGCGATCTGCGGCGTGAGCGTCACGCCGAGCTGCTCCAGCAGCTCCAGGATGATCTCGCCGCAGGAGGGCCGCCCGAGCCCGATATATTTGGGGCAGGGGAGGCTGTTGAGCTTATGATGGTCGATGGCCAGCTGCGGCTGCGCGCCGCAGGCCTCCGCGTCAAGGGACAAAAGCGCCTCCGACGCGATGTCCACCGCCGCCACGAGCGCGTCCTGCGGCACGTCCGGGCGGGTCAGCCCCTCAAGATACGGGGCGATGCGCGCGGTGAACTGGCGGTTATCCAGCACCCACGCGCGCCGGCCGAGCTGGCGCAGCCCCAGGCAGAGCGCCGCGGCGCTGCCGGCGGTGTCGCCGTCCGGGCGGCGGTGCGTCAGGATCACGACGGACGGCTGCTCCAGCAGGGAGCGGCCGATTTCTGCGAGCGTCATGGCTGCGCCTCCTGCTCCGGCTCCCGGTCCTGCTGCTTCTGCCGTTCCTGCTCGGCAAGCCGGGAGAGAAGATCGAACATCTTCGCGCCCTGCTTGAGCGAGTCGTCAAGCGTGAACTGCAGCTCCGGCGTATAGCGCAGCTGGAGCCGCGCGCCGAGCTCGCGCCGCAGCCAGCCGGCTGCGGACGTGAGTCCCTTGAGCGCGTCTTTGCCGCGCTGTTCGTCGTAGACGCTGACATAGATCTTGCTGTAACGCAGGTCCGGCGTGGTGTGGACCTGGGTGATGGAGATCATGGTCTGCACGCGCGGGTCCTTGAGCGTCCGGATCAGCTCCGAGAGCTCGCGCTGGATCTCCTCGTTGATCCTTCCGATTCGATTGGATGCCATTTGGAACCTCCCTGTCAGGGCTGGATCTGTTCCATGACGAAGCACTCGAACACGTCGCCCTCTTTGATGTCGTTGTATTTTTCGATGGACATGCCGCACTCGTAGCCGGCGACGACCTCCTTGACCGCGTCCTTGAAGCGCTGGAGGGAGCCGAGCTTGCCCTCGTGGATGACCACGTTGTCGCGCAGCACGCGCACGGATGCGTCGCGCTGGATCTTGCCGTCCTTGACCATGCAGCCGGCGATGGTGCCGATGGCGGAGACCTTGTAGGTCTGGCGCACCTCGGCGTGGCCGATGACCGCCTCGCGGTACTTCGGCGCGAGCATGCCCTTGAGCGCGTCGCCGATCTCGCCGATGGCGTCATAGATGACGCGGTACATGCGCACATCCACGTTGTCGCGCTTGGCGGCGGCCTGCGCCAGCTCGTTCGGGCGGACGTTGAAGCCGATGACGATGGCGTTGGAGGTGGAGGCCAGAAGGATATCCGATTCGTTGATGGCGCCGACGCCCGTGTGGATGACGCGGACGCGCACCTCCTCGTTGGCCAGCTTTTCCAGACTGGCCTTGAGCGCCTCGGCGGAGCCCTGCACGTCGGCCTTGACGATGAGGTTGAGCTCCTTCATCTCGCCCTCCTGCAGCTTGGAGAAGAGGCTTTCCAGCGTGACCTTCTGGTTCTGCTTGTTGAGATCGTCCTTGATCTTCTGCTTGCGCTGCTCCACAAGCTGCTTGGCCATGCGCTCGTCGGCGACGACATTGAATTCGTCGCCCGGCGCCGGGACCTCGGCAAGACCCGTGATCTCCACCGGGACGGACGGGCCCGCTTCCTTCACCTGCGCGCCCTTGTCGTTGGTCATGACGCGCACGCGGCCCACGGCTGTGCCGGCGATGATGAGGTCGCCCTGGCGCAGGGTGCCGTTCTGGACCAGGAGCGTGGCGATGGGGCCGCGGCTCTTATCCAGCCGTGCCTCGAGCACGCAGCCCTTGCCGGCGCGGTTCGGGTTGGCCTTGAGCTCCGCGACCTCGGCGGTCAGGATGACCGTTTCCAGCAGCTCATCCACGCCCATGCCGGTCTTGGCGGAGATGCGGCAGACCTCGGTCTCGCCGCCCCATTCCGCGGGCGTCAGGCCGTGCTCGGTCAGCTGGGTGAGGATGCGGTCGGGGTTGGCCCCGTGCTTATCCATTTTGTTGACGGCCACGATGATGGGGATGTCCGCGGCCTTGGCATGGTTGATGGCCTCGATGGTCTGCGGCATGATGCCGTCGTCCGCGGCCACGACCAGGATGGCGATATCGGTGCACATGGCGCCGCGGGCGCGCATCTCGGTGAAGGCGGCGTGGCCCGGCGTATCCAGGAAGGTGATGGGCTGGTCGTTGATGCGGACGGTATAGGCGCCGATATGCTGCGTGATGCCGCCGGCTTCGCCGGCCGCCACCTTCGCATGGCGGATATAGTCGAGCAGGCTCGTCTTGCCGTGGTCCACGTGGCCCATGACCACCACCACCGGCGGACGCGTGACCAGCTCGGCCGCGGTGTCCTCGTGGTCGTCAAACAGACGCTCCTCAATGGTCACAACGACCTCGCGCTCGACCTTGCAGCCGAGCTCCACGGCGACAAATTCCGCGGTGTCGAAGTCGATGGTCTGGTTGACGGTCGCCATGACGCCGTTGCGCAGCAGGCATTTGATGACCTCGGCCGCGGTCTTTTTCATGCGGGAGGCCAGCTCGCCGACGGTGATCTCGTCGGGGATGCGGACGACAAGCTGCGCCTTTTTGGCGATCTCAAGCTGCAGGCGGCGCATCTTTTCCTGCTCCTCGGAGCGCACCTTGGTGCCGAAGCGGCGCGCCTGCTGCTGCTTTTTGTTGTTCTTGCTGCTGATCTTCTGCTTGCCGCCGGAGTAGTTCTGCACGCGCTCGGAGACCAGGGCGTCCACGCGGTCGTCATAGCGGTCGGCATTGACCGTGACGGCGCTGGTGTCGATGACGCGGCGCTCGCGCCGGCGCTCGGGCTGCGGCTGCTTCTTCTGCTGCGGCTGGGCCTGCTGCGCCTGGGGCTGCTGCGCCCGGGGCTGCTGGCCCTGCTGCGGACGGGGCGCGCCCGGACGGGCGGGCTCGGCGGGACGGCCGGCGGGCTTTGCCTGCGGCTGCTGGCCCTGCTGCGGCTGGGTCTTCTGCGCGGGCGCCGCGGCAGGCTCCGGCGCGGGTTCCTGCGCGGGCGCGGGCTGCGCCTTCTGCACGGCAAAGACCTGCTCGATGGAGTCGATCTGGTTCTGCTGCGTGATATAATCGAAAATCACGTTCAGCTGCTCCTCCGTGAGGTTCTGGGAGCTGCTCTTCGGCTTGTCATAAAATTTGGAGACGTATTCGATGACGCGCTTGGACGGCATCGCAAAATCGTCAGCGATATCCTTGATCTTCTGCTTCACTTCAATACTCAATACAGCCACCTCCTGATGCTTGCGGCGTCCTGCGCGGGAGCTTCCGCGCGGGCTGCCGGCTCATAAACGTGGACGGGCGTGCGCCGCGTCCGCAAAACTTCTCTTTCCCGGTCCGGATCATGTGCCGCCCGGCTTTTTGCCCTGCCGCACATTTCTTCTGTGCGCCTTCTGCTCCTGCCGGCGGACACGCTCGCGCTCGGTCTGCTGCGCGAGCTGCGCAAGGATCTCGGGATGTGTCTGCCCGGCGTCCAGCTGCCCGGCCGCGCTGTATGCAAACGCGGCGTCAAGGATCGCCAGCAGCGCGCAGGCATTCATCCCCAGCGCGCCGCCCAGCTCCGCGCGGGAGAAGGGCGTGATGAGATAGGGAGGCTTGCCCTCCCGGCACATGGCGCGCACGCGGCGGACGGTATGGTCGCCCGCGTCCTTCGCCAGCAGGACCAGCCGCGCCTTGCCGCTGCGGCAGGCGATGACGGTGGGTTCCTCGCCGGGGGACAGGCGGTTCGCGCGCAGCGCGAGCCCGAGCAGGCTCAGGGTCTTCTGGTCATTGTCCGTCACGGCCCGCCTCCATTCCTGCAAGCAGCGCGTCGTAGATCTCCTGCGGGATGGTGCAGCTGAGCGCGCGCTCCAGCGCCTTCGAGCGGATGGCCTTTTTCAGGCACTCCGGATCGGGGCAGACATACGCGCCGCGTCCGGGCGCCTTGCCGCGCAGATCCAGACTGATGGCGTCCTCCGGGCTTTTCACCACGCGCACGAGCTCGCGCTTCGGCTTCATTTCCCTGCAGCCGACGCACTGGCGCATGGGTATCTTTTTCGGCATCCGGGCACCTCCCCGTTATTCCTGGGCGGGCTCGGCCTGCTCCAGCTCCTGGGCCTGGGAGGCCGGCTTGATGTCGATCTTATAGCCGGTCAGGCGGGCGGCCAGGCGGGCGTTCTGGCCCTCCTTGCCGATGGCAAGGGAGAGCTGGTCGTCCGGGACGATGACGCGGCAGGCGCGGGCCATGCCGGGGATCATGGTGACGGAGATGACGTCCGCCGGGCTCAGCGCGGAGGCGACGAACTTCGCCGGGTCCTCCGACCAGACGATGATGTCCATCTTCTCGCCGTGGAGCTCATCCACGATGGCGCCGACTCTTGCGCCGCGCGTGCCCACGCACGCGCCCACGGGATCGATATTCTCCTGGGCGGCGGCCACGGCGATCTTGGTGCGGGAGCCGGCCTCGCGCGCGATGGACTTGACCTCCACCGCGCCGGAGGCGATCTCCGGCACCTCAAGCTCAAACAGGCGCTTGACAAGGCCCGGGTGCGTCCGGGAGACGATGACCTGCGGGCCTCTGGTGGAGCGGCGGACCTCCACGACATAGACGCGGATGATGTCGCCCTCGTGATAATACTCCGTGCGGACCTGCTCGGAGGCGGAGAGCATGGCGTCGGTCCGGTCGGTGCCGCCGCCGATGCGGATGGTCATGTCGTTCGTGGCGGGCTCGATGCGCAGGACCGTGCCGGTGAGGATCTCGTGCTCCTTGGAGGAGAACGTATCGAACACCATGCCGCGCTCCGCCTCGCGGATGCCCTGGATGATGACCTGCTTGGCGGTCTGGGCGGCGATGCGGCCGAAGGCCTGCGTCTTGACGTCCACATTCACAAGGTCGCCCAGCTGTGCGGCGGCGCTGATCTTCCGGGCGGCGTCCAGGCCGATCTCCGTGGCGGGGGAGATGACGTCCTCGACGACCTCCTTCTGCACATACATCTTCATGTCGTTGTCCTTGACCTCGACGAAGACGTTGTCGGTGTAGCCGTCCTTATCCTTTTTGTACGCGGCGACAAGCGCCTGCGTGATCTTTTCGATCATATAGCTCTGCGGGATGCCGCGCTCCTTTTCCAGCTGGGCCAGCGCTCCAAAAATCTCGGCGTTCATGTTTTTCCAGATTCCTCCTGTCAAAAATCCACGTGAAGCCGCACCTGCGCGACCTCGTTTTTCTCCAGCCGGACGGTCTGACCGTTCAGCTCCAGCGTCACCGCCCCGTCGTCATACGACGCGAGCGTGCCCACAAGCTCCCTGGCGCCGGCGCGCGGGCTGTAAAGCCGCACCCGCACGGCGCTGCCCAGGAACGCGGCAAAATGCTCCGGCAGACGCAGCTCACGCTCCAGACCCGCCGAGCACACCTCGAAGGTGTAGCTGGTGGGGATGGGGTCTTTTTCGTCGAGCAGCGGGTCCACCGCGCGCGAGATCGTCTCGCAGTCGCTGATGTCCACGCCGCCCTCCTTGTCGATATACAGCCGCAGATACCACTGCCCGCCCTCGCGGACATATTCCACGTCCCAGAGCGTGCAGCCGTTTTCCTCGACCACGGGCTTTGCAAAGGATGCCACCTCTTCGGTGATCTTCAATCCGAATCCCCCTTTTCAGCAAAAAAGAGCGGGGAACGATCCCCACTCTCAAGTAAACTACTATCAAGGTATCTGTATTATAGCACCGCCCGATGCGGATTGCAAGATGTTTTTTCAAAAAAACGCTTGGATTTCAGAAGTTTTTTTGCATTTTCGGCGCGGAAACGGCGCGCCGGAAGGCGCAGAACAAAAAATTACAGTTTTTGCGGCGGGCCGTTGTTTTTTCCGGGCGGCGTATGCTATAATAGCTCCGGACCAGGCGCCGCGGCCGTCCGCAGGGGACGCATGCCGCGGGAGCTGTCCGGGAGGGATTTCTTATGCATCGCAGATCCGGTTTGTTCGGCGTTCTTTATATTTCGCTCATCGCGGCCATCGCGGCCTATTTTTTCCGTGCGACCTCCGTGTCGGGCGGGAGCCCGATCCCGCTGGCGGCCTTTTCGGTCATCATGACGCTGGTGTTCCTGCTGGCGGCCGTGAGCCTGGAGAAGGAATCCGCCTTTTCCGGCGTCTATTCCGCCTCCGCGCGCGATCTGACTGCAAGCGTCCTGGGCGCGCTGGCCATGGCGACGGGGTGCGCGCTGAGCCTGCCGCGCTTCGGCACGCCCGTCACGATGCAGGTGTTCGCCTCCGGCGCGGTGAGCGTGGTGGGGCTGCTGGGCGCAGCCGGGCTTGCGGCGGCGGCCATCGTCCGCGCGCGGGGGAGCAGGCCCATGGCGGCGCTGTATGTGTTCGCGGTTTTGTTCTATGTGGGCAAGCTCTTTCTCGACTTCCGCCGCTGGATGCATGATCCCGCCATCCTGGATTACTGCTACAGCCTCTTTGCGCTCATTTCCTTCATGCTCGCCACATACCACGCGGGCGCGTTCTGCTTTGACCGCGGCGCAAGGCGCAGGCTGGCCTTCTTCTCGCTGGCGGGCGTGCTCTTCGGCGCCATCAGCCTCGTTGGCGCGGAGCTGGCGCAGCTGCTCATCATGGGCGGCAGCATGCTCTGGATGCTGGCGTGCGCCGGCCAGGTGATGAAAAAATAACTGCGCGCCTGCGCGCGCAGATTCCGCCCGCGGGCGGTGTGAGGGTTTATGTATAATTATCTGCTGTTCATCCTCATGGCGATCTGTTCCGTCGTCAACAGTGCGGTCATCACGAAGCGGTACCAGCTTGAGGCCGGTACGAAGTTCCGCGCCAGCGCCGTCTATGCGCTGATCTGCGGCGTGATCTCCGCCGCTGTGGCGGCGGTCGTTCTGCTTGTGAAGCATCAGCCGCTGCAGGCGACGCGCTTCTCGCTGGTCTGTGCGGCAGCGATGGTCCTGGTGTCGCTGATGGAGATGTATTACACGCTCAAGGCGCTCTCCATGGACAAGATCGCCGTTGTGCGCACCATCACCACCGTCGGGGCGATGGTCCTTTCGTGCGTATGGGGCGCGGTGATCCTCCGGGAGCACATCACGCCGCTGCGCCTGTGCGGCATCGGGGTGATCATTGCGGCGGTGCTGCTGCTCTCGCTGGCGCGGGAGACGCGCGTGAAGCTGAGCCATGTGCTGCTGAGCCTGCTGCCGGCGGTCTTTTCCGCGGCGGGGAGCATCATCTCCAAGCAGCACCAGGTGGAGCAGGTCTATGCGCATGTGGATACGCTGAGCTTCAGCGTCTGGGTGGGGCTGATCCGCGCGGGCGTGTTTGCGCTGATCGTCCCGCTGATGGTGCGCCGGAGCGCGGACGGCCTGGGGCAGTCGAAGCGGTCGATGCTGTTCGCGGCGCTCAGCTCGTTCATCAGCGGCATCACCTATATCGTCTCGCTGCATCTGGCAAAGATCCTGCCCATCTCGGTCACGACGCCGCTGTTCACGTCGCTGTCGCTGATCCTTTCGGCTGTGTTCGGCCGGATCATCTACCGCGAGCGCCTGAACGCGCGCACCGCCGCCGCCGTGCTGATGGCGCTGGCCGGCGCGCTCATGATGATGCGCTGAAGCAGAGCCTTCTGAGAACCTCTGTAAAATATGCCGGAAGCGGGCAGCTGACCGTCATGGTCTGCCCCGTCGCGGGATGGACGAAGGTCAGCTCGCGCGCGTGCAGGCACTGGGAATCCAGCCCCGCCTCCGGTTTTTTTCTGCCGTAGACGGTATCGCCCAGGATCGGGTGGCCGATGGAGGCCATGTGGACGCGGATCTGGTGCGTCCGGCCCGTCTCCAGGCGCACGCGCAGGTGCGTGTAGCCGGGGCAGCGCGCAAGGACCTCCCAGTGCGTGACGGCCGGCCGGCCCCCCGCGGGCACGACGGCCATTTTTTTGCGCGCCCGCGGATCGCGCGCAATGGGCGCGTCGATGGTGCCGCGGTCGTCCTTCATGCCGCCGCAGACGATGCACTCGTAAGTCCGCGCGAGCGTGTGATCCTTCAGCTGCGCGGCCAGCGCGCGGTGGGCCGCGTCGTTTTTCGCGGCGATCAGAAGGCCGGAGGTCTCCTTGTCGATGCGGTGGACGATGCCGGGGCGGCGCTGCCCGCCGACGCCGGAGAGCGAGTCGCCGCAGTGCGCCAGCAGGGCGTTCACCAGCGTCCCGTCCGGATGGCCGGGCGCGGGGTGGACCACGAGCCCCTTGGGCTTGTTGATGACGATGACGTCCGCATCCTCATAGACGATGTCGAGCGGGATCTGCTGCGCCGGCGTTTCGGCCGGCTCCGGCTCCGGCAGCTCCAGCGAAAGCGACGTGCCCGCGGGCAGGCGCTCATTTTTTTTGACCGGACGGCCGTCCGCCTTCCGGACCGCGCCCAGGGCGATGAGCCGCTGCACGGCGCTGCGGCTGAGCTCCGGCACGAGCCGTGCCAGCGCGGTGTCGAGCCGCTCGTCCGGGCGGTCAAGCGTCACGGTCATGGGGCGCCTCCTTCCCGTCGCTGAGGAACTCCCGGTCACAGAGCAGGATGTACAGCACGAACACGATCACCCCGAAGGTGATGAACAGGTCCGCCACGTTGAACGTGGAGAACCAGGGGATGCAGATCATGTCCACCACGCGGCCGGAGACGATGCGGTCGATGAAATTGCCCAGCGCGCCGCCCGTCACGGCGGCGATGCACCACAGCTCCGGCTTTTTTTTCACATGGCCCTTCGCAACCGCCCACACGACCAGCACCAGATATGCCGCCGTCAGCGCCACGAACAGCCACCGCGCGCCGCGCAGCATGCTCAGCGCCATGCCGTCGTTCGTTACATATTCCAGCTGCAGCCAGCCCGGCACGAGCACCACCGTGCGCCCGACGAGCGTCTGCGCGGCAAGGTGCTTGGTGAACTGGTCGGCCGCGCAGATCGCGGCCGCAAAGAGGATCAGTGCGGCGTACAGCATAGGCGTCCACTCCTTTTTTCTGCGTGTGCGTATCATATCATATCCCCGCCCCGTTTGCAAACCCCGCGCCCTCCGGCACGGCGGGCGTGCGGCCGGAGACGATGCGCAGCGCCCGGCCGGTCATGGGGTGGGCGAAGGCAAGCTGCCCGGCCACGAGCTGCTGGGTCGTCAGCCCCAGGCGGCGGGAGAAGGCGGCCGAGGCTTCGGAGGCATACTGCGGGTCGCCCAGGATGGGGAAGCCGGAGGCCATGCAGTGCAGGCGGAGCTGATGCGTCCGGCCTGTGCGGGGGTGCAGCTCCAGCAGCGCGCATGTCCCGTCCGAGGCAAGCAGCCGGTAGTCCGTCACGGCGCGCTGCCCGCGCGGGTCCACCGTGCGGATCAGACTGCCGCCGCCGGGCTTCCAGACCGGCAGCTCGATGCGCCCCTCCGGCGCCTGCGGCACGCCGTAGACGGAGGCAAAATAGGTCTTTTCGATCTGTCCGGCGCGCAGCATGGCGCAGAGCAGGCCGTGGACGTGGGCGGATTTGGCAAAGAGCACCACGCCCATGGTGTCGCGGTCGAGCCGCGTCACCGGGTGGACGCCCGCGCGTTCCCCGGCGCATGCGAAATGGTACAAAACGCCGTTGGCCAGCGTTCCGCTGTTGCGCTGGGGCGACGGGTGCACGAGCATCCCCGCGGGCTTGTCCACGGCCAGAAGCGATTCATCCTCATAGAGGATCTCCAGCGCCATGGGCTCGGGATCGAAGCCCGTGGGCGATTCGTTCATCTCCACGCGCACCGTGTCGCCCGGCCGGACGCGCGCGTCGGTATGCGCGGGCAGGCCGTTGAGAAAAAATGCGCCCTGCCATTTCAGCCGCTTCACAAGCGTCGAGGACAGGCCCAGCTCCCGCCGCAGGATCGCGCCGAGAGGCGCTTCCTGCCGGGCCGTGTGCTCCAGGATCATGCGCTTCGCCCCCTTTTTCTCCATTATACCGCCTTTTTACGCCTTCTGCAATCCGGAATGATCCCACAGCCGCTTGCCCAGCATCGCGGAAACGGGGAACACGATCATCCCCGCTACGCCCAGGATGCGGTAGCCCGAATAGAGCGCAGCAAGCGTCCACACCGGGCTCAGGCCCATCTGCCGGCCCACCAGGCGCGGCTCCAGGCACTGGCGCGTGAGCGCCGCGGCGGCATACAGGAGCACGAGCCCCACGCCGAAGCGCGTGCTGCCGCGCAGAAAGCAGACCGCCGCCCACGGCAGCAGCACCGTGCCAGAGCCGAACACGGGCAGCGCGTCCACCAGCGTGATGGCCGCGGCCTCCAGGACCGGGAACTGCACGCCCAGGATCAGGAGCCCCGCGTTGACGACGGCAAAAATGATGGCCATGAGCCGGCACTCGGCCTTCAGCCAGCCGCCCAGCGTCGCGCGCACATGGCCGGCTGCCGCCGCCAGGCGCATGCGCCACTCCGGCGGGAGCGTCCGCGCGGCCGAGCGCCGCAGCTGCGGCAGCTCCGCCGAGAGCATGAAGCCCGAGAGAATGGCCGTGACCGTGCAGACGACCGCGTCCGGCAGCCGCTCCAGAAAACCCGAGGCAAGGGCGAACAGTCGGTCATACAGGCGGGCGGCAAGCCCGGCACCGCCGGAAAAGAAGTGCTCCAGCCCGGCGCGCGCGCCGGTGCCGAGACCGTCCGGCAGCGCGTCCGCCATGGCGAACAGACGCGCGCGCAGCGCCTGCAGCGGCCCCGCCGCCGAGGCGGCCAGGCCGGGCAGCTCCCGCACCAGCCGCACCAGCTCCCCGCACACCAGTCTGCACAGCACATACACCGCCGCGCCCGCCAGGCTGAACAGCGCCAGCATGCACAGGAACGACGCCAGCCCGCGGGGCATGCCGGTCCTGTCCCGGAGGAACACGACCGCGCGCTCCGCGCCCAGCGCCGCCGCCAGCCCCAGCAGGAACGGCCACGCCACCGGCAGCACGAACCGCAGGGCCAGCAGCGCCCCCGCCGCGCATGCTGCGCCGGTGAGAAGCGTGCGCCATCTGAGGTGTTTGGACATGAAACCACTCCTTCAAAATTTTCCTTGCTTTTTTTGGGAGCATGATGTATAGTGAGCGTATTCAGCGGACATTTGACTTTCCGAGAAAGACACACAGAGAGGTGAACACCATGGATCAGGCTCCCAAATACTATATTATCGAGGCCTCCGCGCTGCCCGAGGTATACCGGAAGGTGGCGGAAGCGAAGCGGATGCTTGAGACCGGCGAGACCGACAAGGTCAACGTCGCCGCCCGCGCCGTGGGCATCAGCCGCAGCGCGTTTTACAAGTACCGCGACAGCATCATGCCCTTCCAGAACCTGCTGGCCGGGCGCATCATCACGTTTCAGATGATGCTCAAGGACAAGGCGGGCGTGCTGTCTGAGATACTGTCTATTTTTGCCGCCTGCGGCGCAAATATACTGACCATCAACCAGTCCATCCCCACCGGAGGCCGCGCAATGGTCACCATCTCCGCCGAAACCGGCAGCCTCAGCTGCACCATCGAGGAGCTCACGCGCCGCGTGTCCGAGCGCAAGGGCGTCGTGAAGGCGGACTGCGTCGCCGGATGAGGGGAGAGACCGCACTATGGCAAACATCGCCCTGCTGGGCTACGGCACTGTGGGCCGGAGCGCGGCGGATCTTCTGACCCGCGCGTCCGACCGGCTCGCGGCCGCCGCGGGAGAACCCGTTACGCTTCAATATATTCTTGTCCGGCGCGCATATCCCGGCTCGGAGCACGCGCCGCGCTTTGTTACGGATTTTGACGCCATCGAGCGCGACAGCTCCGTCCGGGTGGTGGCGGAGGCCATCGGCGGCACGGGGGCGGCGCTGGAATACTGCCGCCGGGCGCTGGCGGCGGGCAAGCATGTGGTCACCGCCAACAAGCAGCTCATTGCCGAATACGGCCACGAGCTGACGGCCCTTGCGCGCGAGAGAGGCGTGCAGCTGCTTTTTGAGCCCTCCGTTGCCGGCGGGATCCCGCTGCTGCATCCGCTGCGCGAATGCTTCGGCGCGTGCAGCGTCCGGGAGGTGGCCGGGATCCTCAACGGCACGACCAACTATATCCTCACCGAAATGCGCGAGCGGGGCGCGTCCTATGACGCGGCGCTGGCCCGTGCGCAGGAACTCGGCTATGCCGAGCAGGACCCCGCCGCCGATGTGGAGGGGCTTGACGCGGGCAGAAAGACGTGCATCCTCGCCTCCATGCTCACCGGCCTGCGGGCAGACCCGGCGGCGGTCTGCATGCGCGGCATCACGGACATCCGTCCGGAGGACGCGGCGCTGGCCGCCTGCGCCGGGATGAGCATCCGCCTGCTGGGGCGCGTCATCCGGGCGGAGGGCGGCACGGCTGTTTTCGTGCGGCCCCACGCCGTGGCCGGGAGCAGTCCCCTGTGCCGCGTCAGCGGCGTGACCAACGGCGCGCTGGTGCGCGCGGAGCCGCTCGGGGAGGTCTTTTTCTCCGGCCCGGGCGCAGGCGGCGAAGCAACGGCCTGCGCGCTGCTGTCGGACGTGCTGGAGATCCTGCGCGCGCCGGGACGGCCGCAGCCGTCCGTCTGGTCCGGGGAGGCGCTGCCGCTGCTGGACCCGGACACGCTGCCCATGCGCTGGCTCATCCGCACGGACGAGCCCGCCGGCCGGCTTGAGGCCGCGCTGGGCGCGCTCCGGCCGGTCCGGACGCAGGAGGGCGTCTGCGGCGCGGTGACCGGCACGATGACGCGCCGGGCGCTGGACGGCGCCGGCCTGCGGCTGAAGGCCGCGTGGCCCGTATTTGAATGACCCCGGGAGGAATGGAACGATGGCACTGATCGTGCAGAAATTCGGCGGAAGCTCCGTGGCCGACGCCGAGCGCATTTTCCGCGTGGCGCGGATCATCACAAAAACCTATGACGCCGGGAACAATGTCTGCGTGGTGCTCTCCGCGCAGGGCGACACCACGGACGATCTGATCGCAAAGGCCGCGGAGATCAATCCCGACGCCTCCCGGCGCGAGATGGATATGCTGCTGGCCTGCGGCGAGCAGATGTCCGTCGCGCTGATGGCGATGGCCATTGAAAAGCTCGGCTATCCGGTGGTCTCGCTGTGCGCGTGGCAGATCGGCATGGCCACCGACTCCGTGCACAGCGCGGCGCGCATCCGCACCGTCGACTGCGAACGGCTGCGCGAGGAGCTCGACAAAAAGCGCATCGTGCTGGTGGCCGGCTTCCAGGGCGTCAACCGCCACGGCGACGTGACGACGCTGGGCCGCGGCGGCTCGGACACCACGGCCGTCGCCCTGGCCATTGCGCTCAAGGCGTCCGTCTGCCAGATCTTCACCGACGTTGACGGCGTCTATACCGCCGATCCGCGCGTCGTCCCGGACGCGCGGAAGCTCCCGGAGATCACCTACGACGAGATGCTGGAGCTTGCGACGCTCGGCGCGCAGGTGCTGCATAACCGCTCCGTGGAGCTTGCCAAGAGCTACGGCGTCCCGCTGGAGGTGCGCTCCAGCTTCACGGGGAATCCCGGCACGATGGTAAAGGAGGTCGTGAACGACGTGGAAAAGACATACATCACCGGCGTGGCGCAGGATAAAAAGATCGCCCGCCTGGCCATTTTCGGCCTGGCCGACGTGCCGGGCGTGGCGTTCCGGGTGTTCAGCCTGCTGGCGAACAGCCGCATCAATGTGGATATGATCATCCAGTCCACCGGCCGCGAGGGCCGCAAGGACATCGTCTTTACCGTCCCGGAGAAGGACGCGTCGTTCTGCCGGCAGCTGCTGGAGCAGAACCGCACGGCGCTGGATTTTGAGCGGCTGGAGATCAACACGGACGTGGCCAAGGTCTCCATCGTGGGGGCGGGGATGCAGGAGAACGCGGGCGTGGCCGCGCGGATGTTTGAGGCGCTGTTCCAGGAGCAGATCAATATCCACATGATCTCCACCAGCGAGATCAAGGTCTCCGTGTTCATCGACCGCGCCGACGCCGACCGCGCCGTGCGCGTCATCCACGAGCAGTTTTTCCGATAAGGTTCTGC
The DNA here is from genome assembly GCA_902803075.1 of Oscillospiraceae bacterium. GTDB lineage: Bacteria > Bacillota > Clostridia > Oscillospirales > Oscillospiraceae > CAG-170. The sequence continues at coordinate 22,044 of CADCOJ010000203.1, forward strand.
ATGGGGCCCGCCGGTCATAAGCTCTGACCGGGCGGGCCCGCAGGATCGTCCGCAGCGCGCAAAAAAACAGTTGACAACCGGACCTCCGGCCTGTATAATAGTCGCGTAAAAAGAAAGAAGGAGCGGCAGCACCGCACCTCACCTCCAGCATTTGTGCAAAGAGGTCCATAAATCCGAGCCCCCGGCGGGGGCAGTCCGGAATTATGTGCGGGTGCAGCTGGCGTCCGCACGTTTCATTTTTTTGGAGGTGCTTTCCCATCGGTAAATTAGAACATCAGATCAACGAGGAGATCCGTGACAAGGAGATCCGCGTGATCGGAGCTGAAGGCGATCAGCTTGGTATCATGTCCTCCCATGATGCGCTCGCGCTGGCAGAGGAGCAGGAGCTCGATCTGGTCAAGATCGCGCCCAACGCCGTCCCGCCCGTGTGCAAGATCATGGACTACGGAAAATTCCGCTTCGAACAGCTGAAAAAGGAAAAGGAAGCCAAGAAAAATCAGCATGTTGTGGAGATCAAGGAGATCCGTATGTCTCCCAGCATCGATACCAATGACTTCAATACCAAGGTCAAGAGCGCGCTGAAGTTCCTGCAGGATGGCAACCGCGTGAAAGTGACCGTCCGTTTCCGCGGACGTGAGATGGCGCACACCTCGCTCGGCACGGAGCTTCTGGAAAAGTTCGGCGCCGAATGCGGCGAGATCGCCGTCGTCGCCAAGGGAGCGAAACTGGAAGGACGCAACATGTCCATGTTCCTGAGTCCCAAAAATATCAAATAAGTTGAGCAACAACACGGAAGGAGAACCACTATGCCTAAGCTGAAGTCCCATAGCGGCGCAAAGAAAAGATTCAATCTTACCAAAACCGGCAAGGTCAAGCGCGCGCACGCGTTCAAGAGCCATATCCTCACGAAGAAGACCACGAAGCGTACCCGCAACCTGCGCAAGAACGGCTACGCCGATGTGACCACGGAAGATACCGTGAAGAAGATGATCCCTTACAAATAAGCGTAAGGGTTGACGACACAATAGGAGGATCGAATTATGGCAAGAATTAAAGGCGCAATGATGACGCGCAAGAGAAGAAATAGAACCCTGAAGCTCGCAAAGTCCTACTGGGGCTCCAAGTCCCGCCACTTCAAGATGGCCAAGCAGGCCGTTGCGAAGTCCGGCGTCTATGCTTATGTCTCCCGCAAGCGCAAGAAGCGCGATTTCCGCCAGCTGTGGATCACCCGCATCTCCGCGGCCGTGGCTCCCTATGGCCTCAACTACAGCCGCTTCATGTACGGCCTGAAGAAGGCCGGCATCGAGATGAACCGCAAGGCTCTGAGCGAGCTTGCGATCTCCGATCCCGAGGCGTTCAAGGTCCTGACCGAGACGGCCAAGCAGGCTGTCTGATCGTTCCGCACAACGAAACAAAACACCCCGGCCTCCGCATACATGCGGAGGCCGGGGATTTTTATCGGGCCCCGCCGGGGCCGCGGGCGGTTTTTGCCCGCAGGCGGGCCCCTGCAGGCGGCGCAGCGGCCGCCGCTGTCTCACGGACGGCGGCCGGAGCAGCA
>CADCOJ010000204.1 GCA_902803075.1 Oscillospiraceae bacterium
GACCCATGAGCAGTACGCCGCGATCCGCTCCATGACCCAGCGCATCACGCAGATCGTGGCGGACGACCTGAAGCAGAAGGGCCTGGAGCTCTACGACATCAAGTTTGAATACGGCTACGACGCCGACGGCAGCGTCATGCTCATCGACGAGATCGCCTCCGGCAACATGCGCGTCTATCAGAATGGGGCATATATCGATCCCATGACGCTCTCCCGGCTGTTCTTCGCGTAATGGGCGGCTTCTTCGGCGCGGTCTCACGCCGCGACATCATCCTGGACGTGTTTTTCGGCACGGATTACCACAGCCACCTGGGCACGCGCAGCGCGGGCCTGTCCGTCTGGAACGCGCAGACCGGCTGCAGCCGCCAGATCCATTCCATCGCCACCACGCCCTTCCGCACCAAATTCGAGAAGGATCTCGACAGCCTGCACGGCTGCTGCGGCCTCGGCTGCATCAGCGACGCCGACCCGCAGCCGCTCTTGGTGCGCTCGCACCTGGGGCTCTATGCCATCGTGACCGTCGGGGCGGTGACGAACGCGGAGGCGCTGGTGGAGCGGTGCTTCGCCGGCCGGGGCGGGCAGTTCATGGCCATGAGCTCCGGCAAGGTCAACACCACCGAGCTGGTGGCCGCGCTCATCAACGAGGCGGACTCGCTGGTGGAGGGCATCCTCCACGCGCAGGCGCTCATCGAGGGCTCCATGACCATCCTCCTGATGACCGGCCCCGGCGAGCTCATCGCCGCCCGCGACCGGCTGGGGCGGCTGCCGGTGCTCATCGGCAGGGACGCGGAGGGCATGTGCGTCAGCTTTGAATCCTTCGCCTTCCGCAAGCTGGGCTATGAGCCCGCCTGCGAGCTGGGCCCGCAGCAGATCGTCCGCCTCACGCCGGAGGGCTGCCAGACGCTCTCCCCGGCCACGGGGCGCATGCGCATCTGCGCCTTCCTCTGGACCTATTACGGCTATCCCAACTCCAATTATCAGGGCGTGAACGTGGAGCTCATGCGCTACCGCAACGGCGCCTCCATGGCCCGGGCCGAAAAGGCCCGCGGCACGCTCCCGGCGGTGGATTTTGTGGCGGGCGTGCCGGATTCCGGCATCCCCCACGCCATGGGCTTCGCCAACGAGAGCGGGCTGCCGCTTGCGCGCCCCTTCGTCAAATATACGCCCACCTGGCCGCGCTCCTTCATGCCCGAGAGCCAGAGCGCCCGCAGCCAGGTGGCGCGCATGAAGCAGATCCCCATCCCCGAGCTCATCGAGGACAGGAAGCTGCTGTTCGTGGACGATTCCATCGTCCGCGGCACGCAGCTGCGCGAGACCGTGGAGTTCCTTTACGCCTCCGGCGCAAAGGAGGTGCACATGCGCTCGGCCTGCCCGCCGATCCTCTATCCCTGCAAATACCTCAATTTCTCGCGCATCGGCCCGGAGACGGAGCTGCTGGCCCGGAGCGTGGTGCGCACGCTGGAGCCCGACGCCTCCGACGAGACGCTGCGGGACTATGCCGACGGCTCCACGGCGCGCGGGCAGTGCCTGCTGCACGAGATCTGCCGCCGCTTCGGCTTCGACACGCTGGGCTACCAGTCGCTGGACGGCCTGCTGGAGGCCGTGGGCCTTGACCGCGATCAGATCTGTACCTATTGCTGGAACGGGAGGGAATGACCATGTCCAGATCTTTCAGCGCATCCTATGCAGCCGCCGGCGTGGACATCGAGGCCGGCTATGCGGGCGTCCGTCTCATGAAGGAGCATGTGGCGCGCACGTTCATCCCCGGCGTCGTGTCCGACCTGGGCGGCTTCGGCGGCCTGTTCGCGCCGGATGTGGCCGGCATGCAGGAGCCCGTGCTGGTGTCCGGGACGGACGGCGTGGGCACCAAGCTGCGCATCGCCCAGCTGATGGGGCGGCACGACACCGTGGGCATCGACTGCGTGGCCATGTGCGCCAACGACATCGTCTGCTGCGGCGCGAAGCCCCTGTTTTTCCTGGATTATATCGCCATCGGCAAAAACGACCCGCAGAAGGCGGCGGACCTGGTGGCGGGCGTGGCGGAGGGCTGCGTCCGCGCGGGCTGCGCGCTCATCGGCGGCGAGACCGCCGAGCATCCCGGCGTCATGCAGCCGGACGACTATGACCTGGCGGGCTTCTGCGTGGGTCTGGCGGACAGGCCGAAGCTCCTGGACAGCGCCCGCATGCAGCCCGGCGACGCCGTTCTGGCGCTGCCGTCCTCCGGCCTGCATTCCAACGGCTTCTCCCTTGTGCGCAAGGTCTTTGACGTGGAGCACTGCGACCTGGGCCGCACCGTGCCGGAGCTGGGCATGCCCCTGGGCGAGGCGCTGCTGACGCCCACGGAGATCTATGTCCGCGCCGTCCTTGCGGCCATTGCGGCCGGGGACGTGCGCGCCGTCAGCCATATCACGGGCGGCGGCTTCTATGAAAACGTCCCGCGCTGCGTCCCGGACGGGCTCTGCGCCGTCATCGACAAACGCGCCCTGCGCACGCCGCCCGTCTTCCGCCTGCTCCAGCAGAAGGGGGATATTCCGGAGCGGGATATGTACAATACGTTCAATATGGGCGTCGGCATGGTGATGATCGTGTCGCAGGCCAGCGCCGAGGGCGTCCTGCGCGCGCTGCGCGCCGCCGGCGTGGACGCCTATGCCGCCGGCGCCGTGGCCGCGGGGGAGGAGAAGGTGGTCCTGCAATGAACACCGTGCGCATCGCCGTGCTCGTCTCCGGCGGCGGCACGAACCTGCAGGCGCTCATCGACGCGCAGCGGGCCGGCACGCTCCGCAGCGGGCGGATCGTGCTGACGGTCTGCAACCGGGAGGGCGCATATGCCCTCCGCCGGGCCGCGGATGCGGGCATCGAGACCTGCACCCTGACCCGGGCCGCCTGCGGCGGCCAGGAGGGCTTCGAGCGGGCGCTGCTGGCGCTGCTGGAGGCCCGGGGGATCGACCTGGTGGTCCTGGCGGGCTTTCTGAGCATCCTCAGCCCCGCCGTCACCCGGCGCTATGAGGGGCGCATCCTCAATGTCCACCCGTCGCTGATCCCCTCCTTCTGCGGCCAGGGCTTCTATGGCCTGCGGGTCCATGAGGCCGCGCTGCAGGCGGGCGTGAAGGTGACGGGCGCCACCGTCCATTTTGTCAACGAGATCCCCGACGGCGGGCGGATCCTGCTGCAGAAGGCCGTGGACGTCCTGCCGGACGACACGCCCCAGACGCTGCAGCGCCGCGTGATGGAGCAGGCCGAATGGGTCCTGCTGCCGCAGGCCGTGGAGATGGTCAGCCGCCGGCTGGCGGAACAGAATATACAGAAAGGTGAGAGCAATGACTGATCTGATCGAGCTTCTGCAGAACAATCCGTATCCCGGCCGCGGCATCGTGGCGGGCAGCGGCTGCGTGTATTATTTCATCATGGGCCGCAGCGAAAACAGCCGCAACCGCATCTTTGCCCCCACGCCCGACGGCATCCGCACCGAGCCCTTTGACGAATCGAAGCTGCGCGACCCCAGCCTCATCATCTATCATCCCGTCCGCGCCATGGGCACGTCCCTGGTGGTCACCAACGGCGACCAGACCGACACCATCTGCCGGATGGGGGATTTCCGCGGGGCGCTGGCCACGCGCGAATATGAGCCGGACGCGCCCAACTGGACGCCGCGCATCAGCGCGATCGTGAACGCGGACGGCAGCTTTGAGCTGGCCATCCTCAAGCGCGAGGCGGGCCGCTGCCTGCGCGCGTTCTATGCCTATGAGGGCGCGGACGCGGGCACGGGCTATTTCCTGAGCACCTACCGCTCGGACGGCAGCCCGCTGCCCAGCTTCACCGGCGAGCCCGTCGCCGTCACCATGCCGGCGCCGGAGGCCGTCTGGCAGGCGCTGAACAGGGACAACAAGGTGGCGCTCTACGCCAATGTCCATGGAACCGTCAAGCTGTTCAACAAACATCTGGGGGACTGAACGATGAACGAACTGGAACTCAACTACGGCTGCAACTCGAACCAGAAGTCCGCGCGCATCTTCATGCGCGGGGGCGGCGACCTGCCCGTCAC
>CADCOJ010000205.1 GCA_902803075.1 Oscillospiraceae bacterium
CAGTCAGGCAGGAGAGGCCGCCCGAAGGGCGCGGCCTCTCCTGCCTGTATGCGGTCATACTTCCGTCTCAGCCGCCGCGGCCGGCTTCTTGTGCCGCGCGCTCCGCCGCACGCGGCGGCGGCGCTTCGGCGCGCCGGACAGCGCCGCATAGCGTTCATCCAGCTCCTGCGACGGCTCATAGACCAGGCGGTTGGCCTGGAGCGTATCCTCCTCGCGCACGAGCCGGACGCGGATATAATACGCGCCGTCCGCGGGGCAGACAGCCTTGGTCAGAAACCGCCGTCCGGGCTGGGAATACCATCTCCCGGCACGCATCGGGCCGCCGCAGACCGGGCAGAGATTTTCGCTGCCGGCCATGGCCTCCAGCGCCTGCTGCTTGTCCGCAAAGCCGTGGTGGACGCTGCGCTGCAGGCACCCGGGAAGCTCCGCGCCGTGGAAGCCGTTCTCATGCTCCAGCACCGCGCGGTCATATTCCTCAATGCCCCGGGCCAGCTCCAGCCGCGCGCAGATGAGCGCCGTATGGTAGGCGTCGCCCAGCGCGTTGTGGGCGGCGCGGGTGGGCTCGATGCCCATGATCTGCATGGCGGATGAAAGCGATTTCTGCGCGCTGGAGCCGTCGGTCTGCGCGTTGAAGATCAGCTGCGCGTTGTACCAGCGGCTGATCCAGCTGTCGTCCAGGCCGAACACGGCAAGATTTTCATGCAGGACGGCGCTGTCGTCAAAGCCCCAGGCAAGAAACACGCACTCCTCGCCGCACCAGGCGCGGAACCGCTCCGCGGCCTCCGGGAAGGGGACGCCGCTTTCACGCAGAAGGCTGTCGCGGATACCGGTCAGACTGGCCACCTTCCGGTTCATCTTCCGATAATACTTGGGGCGGATCAGGATCTGGAATTCGTCCGCGACCTGCTGCTGTTCGGTCAGGCGCACGGCGCCGATCTGCACGATCTCACCGCGCAGACGCGCCGGCAGCGGCTTTTTTGCCGCGTAGGAGCCGGGCCACGGCTGATTCCACTCCATATCCAGAATGATGTACTGCATACGTTCAAAACTCCTTCGTTTTCACCCGATTATGGTATCATAAAGGCCCGGATCTGTAAACAGGAAAAAACAGCGTCTCCCGCCGCACCCTCCGCCGCTCACGCGCATAGAATGGTGCATTGAAAACAGGAAGGCGGGATATGCTGTGCCATTTTTATTCTTGAGCCCCTCCACGCAGACCTATAACCCTTATGTGACCACCGGGAACGAACAGTACTGGATGAACCGACTGGCCGACCGCGTGGAGCCCTATCTGCATGCCAGCGGCATCAACGTGACGCGCAACGACCCAAACGGCAGCGCGGCGCTGTCGATCCGGGCGTCCAATGCATCGTACCAGGATTTTCATCTCGCGCTGCACTCCAATGCCGCGCCGCAGGCGCTGGCCGGGCAGCTGCGCGGCGTGGACGTCTACTATTATCCCGGCAGCGAAGCCGGGCTTCGCATGGCCTCGATCCTGGTGGATAATTTCCGCTCCGTCTACCCGGATCCCGACCGTGTCCAGGCGCGGAGCACCACGCGCATCGGCGAGCTCCGGCAGACGAACGCCCCCTCCGTTCTGTGCGAGATCGGCTACCACGACAACCGTGAGGACGCCGACTGGCTCACCGGCAATCTGGAACAGGTCGCCGCTGCAGCGGCGCTGAGCGTGACGGAATATTTCGGCGTCCCCTTTCTGACGCCCGGGCCTGTCCTCCGGAAAACAGTGCAGACAACGTCCGGCGCGCTCAATCTGCGCAGCATGCCGTCGCTGGACGGTGCGATCCTCCGCAAGCTGGCAAGCGGCACGGATGTGAACGTCTGGGGCAGCTCCGGCGAATGGGATTCTGTGGAATCCGACGGGCTGTTCGGCTATGCCGCATCGCGCTATCTGCGGCCGGAAACATGAGCGCCCGCGGCGCACATTCCCGCCGCCCGATCCGCACGCCCCATAAAAACAGCGCCGCCCGGCCCGGGCGGCGCTTCCTTACGAAGTGACTTCCC
>CADCOJ010000206.1 GCA_902803075.1 Oscillospiraceae bacterium
ACGTCCCGCTCATCGTCTCCGACGAGGGTTACGGCCGCAACGACTACATCGAGACCTCCCGCCCCATCGTGGTGGTCACGGCGCCGGGCCCCGGCTCGGGCAAAATGGCCACCTGCCTCTCCCAGCTCTATCAGGAGCACCGCCGCGGCATCCGCGCGGGCTATGCCAAATATGAGACCTTCCCGATCTGGAACCTCCCCCTCAAGCATCCGGTGAACCTGGCCTATGAGGCCGCCACGGCGGATCTGGCCGACGTCAACATGATCGACCCCTTCCACCTGGAGGCCTACGGCGTCACCACCGTCAACTATAACCGCGACATCGAGATCTTCCCCGTGCTGGAGGCCATGTTCCGCACCATCTACGGCGAGTGCCCCTACAAGAGCCCCACGGACATGGGCGTCAACATGGCGGGCTTCGCCATCTGCGACGACCAGGTCTGCCGCGAGGCGTCCTGCCAGGAGATCATCCGCCGCTACTTTGCCACGGCCTGCGCCGTCAAGCGCGGGCTGACCCTGCCGGCGGAGCTGCAGAAGCAGGAGATGCTCATGAACACGCTCCATCTGGACGTGAGCATGCGCCGATGCGTCCCCGCCGCCCTGGAGAAGGCGCAGCAGACCGGCGCGCCGGCCGCGGCCATCGAGCTGCCCGACGGGCGCATCGTCACCGGCAAGACCTCCGGGCTCATGGGCGCATGCAGCGCGGCGCTGCTGAATGCCCTGAAGGTGCTGGCCAACATCGACGACCGCGTGGATCTCATCTCCTCCATGGTCCTGGCGCCCATCCAGCATCTCAAGGTGGAGCACCTGGGCAACTCCAACCCCCGCCTGCACACCGACGAGGTGCTCATCGCCCTGTCCATGAGCGCCGTGACCAATCCCACCGCGGAGATGGCAATGGAGGCGCTTTCGAGCCTCCGCGGCAGCGAGGTCCATTCCTCCGTCATCCTCTCCCCGGTGGATGAGCGCGTGCTCAAAAAGCTCGGCATGAACGTCACCTACGAACCCGTCTATCAGACGCATTCGCTCTACCACAAGTGAGGACGCTTCCATGAACAAACCACTGCAAAATCTGATCTGTATCCTTCTGATCCTGCTGAGCCTGGGCGCGCTGGGCGGAGCGGGCGTGCTGCTGTGGCGCTCGCTGCCCGCGGCCAGGCCCGAGCAGGTGGACGCGCTGGAGACGAACAGCGTCTTTGTCTCCGGCCAGAGCACCGTCCAGCCCGAGCGGGAAAAGCCCTTTGAGGGCACGCTCCCCGTGCAGGACGACCTGCCCGGGACCTCCGAGCCCGAGCAGGAGGAGGAATCCGACGCGCAGGCCGCCCGGCGCGAGGCCGAGCGCCGCGCGCAGGCGCTGCTGGACACCATGACCCTGGAGCAGAAGGTCTGGCAGATGTTCTTCGTCACGCCGGAAAACCTGACGGGCGTCAACACCGCCACCATCGCCGGCGAAAAGACAAAGCAGGGCCTGGCGGACTGCCCCGTGGGCGGCATCATCTATTTTGCCGACAATCTGGAGGACCGCACCCAGGCCCGGGCGCTGCTCTCCGGCACGCAGGACTTCTCGCAGATCCCGCTCTTCCTGGGCACCGACGAGGAGGGCGGCGCCGTCTCCCGCGTGGCGTCCAACCCGGCGCTGGGCGGCGTGCCCGTGGATCCCATGGGCGACTACGGCGCCAAGGCCGATCCCGCGGCGGTCTATACCGCCGGGGCGCACATCGCCCGCGCCCTCACGGACCTGGGCTTCAACATGGACTTCGCCCCCGTTGTGGACGTGGCGCAGGGCGCCGGGAACGTCATCGGCAGCCGCTCCTTCGGCCAGGACGCGGAGCTGGTGGCCGCCCTGGGCGGCGTCATGGTGAACAGCCTGCGCGACCACGGCATCCTGCCGTGCCTCAAGCACTTCCCGGGCTACGGCAGCGCCGTCGTGGACGACCACAACGGCACCTCCGTGGTCCGCAGGAGCATGGAGGAGCTGGAGTCCTGCGACCTGATCCCCTTCCGCACCATCCTCTCCGACGAGCAGAGCGTCCCCTTCGTCATGGTCAGCCACCTGAGCTTCCCGGACATCGTGGGCGACGACACGCCGGCGGATCTGAGCCCCGCCATCGTCACCGACCTGCTGCGGAACAAATTGCAGTTCCAGAACGTCATAATCACAGATTCCCACCAGATGTCCTCCATCACAGACCACTATTCCTCCGGCGACGCGGCGCTGGCCGCCGTGCGCGCCGGGTGCGATATGATCCTGATGCCCGAGGACCTGGAAAGCGCAGGGAACGCCATCCTCACCGCCGTGCAGAACGGCCAGCTCACCGAGGCGCGCATCGACCAGAGCGTGCTGCGCATCCTGACCGTCAAGGCCCTCTGCGGGCTGCTGGACGACGCGGCCTGAATCCGGAAAGGAGATCAACGTTATGGAAAAGAAGCTCTATCGTGCAACGCAGGACCGCCGCATCCTGGGCGTCTGCGGCGGCATCGCGCAGTATCTCAATGTGGACCCCACCGTTGTCCGCATGATCGCCGTCGCGCTGGCCCTCTCGGGCTCGGGCGTCGTGTTCTATCTGATCGCCGCGCTCATCATGCCGGAGTCGGCGGAATTCTGAAAACCGGCCGGAGCAAGGCGGGGGAGCGTCCCCGCCCTGCTTGCCTGCCGTGAAAGGTCGTGAGCGATATGTCCCGATCCGCGCGCCCGCGGAAGCCGTCCTGGCTGCTGGGGCTGATCCTTCTGGCGCTGCTGCTCGCCGCGGTGAGTGCGGGCGGGCTTTTTGTGGTGCGGGAGGCCTTCGGCTGGCAGCCGTTTTCGCGCGCCGCCGCCCCGGAGCCGGAGCCCGTGCCCGCGCAGGAGCCCGTGCAGGCGGCCGAGCGCCCTGCGCCGGAGCCTGAGGCCCCTGCGGAGCCGCCCAAAACCGTCACGCTCATGGCGCTGGGCGACGATCTGATCCACAACTGCATCTACTGGTCCGCGGAGCTGCCGGAGGGCGGCTATGACTTCACGCGCTTTTTTTCGGACATCCGTCCCACGGTGGAGCAGTATGACATCGCCTGCATCCACCAGGAGACGATCCTTGTGCGCGACCGTGCGCTCATCAGCAACTATCCCGTCTTCGGCACGCCCGTGGAGATCGCGGACGCCCTGCGCGAGACGGGCTTCGACGTGGTCTCCTGCGCCGGCAACCACTGCTTCGACAAGGGTGAGACCGGCATCCGCGACACCATCGAGACCTTCCGCGAGAGCTGCCCGGAGATCACCCTTCTCGGCATCCACGACAGCCAGGCCGACGCCCGGGAGCTGCGCATCGTGGAGAAAAACGGGATCCGCATCGCCATGTTCAACTATACCTACGGCCTCAACTACGCCCAGCCGAAAAACGCCTGGATGGTGGATACCTTCTCCGACGAGCAGGCCATCGCCGAGGACCTGCGCCGCGCGCATGAGCAGGCCGATTTCGTCGTCGTCTTTGCCCACTGGGGCGAGGAGGACACCTTCGCCCCCAACAGCTACCAGACCGGCTGGGCCGAGGCGCTGGCGGACGCGGGCGCCGACCTCATCATCGGCTGCCACACCCATACGCTCCAGCCCCTGGGCGCGGTGGAGTGCGCGGGCGGGCGGACGGTGCCGGTGTTCTTCAGCCTCGGCAATTTCCTCTCCCACCAGATCGAGGCGAAAAACATGCTCGGCGGCATGGCCAGCGTGACCATCTGCAAGGATGCGGACGGCACGCGGGTGGAGTCCTGCGAGCTGCTGCCCACCGTCAACGTCATCATCCGCGACCCCGATTCCGGCTGGTATAACTACCGGCCCATGCTCCTTTCGGACTACACCGCCGACATCGCCGCCACCCACCGGGTGGAGGGCTGCTCCGTGGAGCAGATGAACCGGCTGTATGAGCAGATCGTGAAGGGCTGAAAAAATATTTTTTCTTCTTGTTTTTGTTCTTCCATTTCATACTGGAAATCGTATCGTGAAAAACCGCTGAATTTACAGCGGTTTTTCTGTTTCATTGCAGAAAAAGTACAGAATGAAGTATAGACCTCATTCTGCATTGCAGTCTGTTTTCCGGTGTGCTACAATCGGGCACAACAAATCCAAGAAGAGGTGTTCCCTATGACGGTTACGCAAATCTGTGTGATGGCAGCCATCGGCCTGTATCTGGCCGCAATGATCGCGGTAGGCGCGGTCTATTCGCGCAAAAGCGCGGGCGGCTCCGGCTTTTTCTTCCTGGGCGGGCGGAAGCTCAGCCCCCTGGTCACGGCCATGAGCGCCGAAGCCTCGGACATGAGCTCGTGGCTGCTGATGGGCCTGCCGGGCGTGGCGTACTTCACGGGCCTGGCCGACGCCGGGTGGACGGCCATCGGCCTTGCCCTCGGGACGTATCTCAACTTCCTGTTCGTGGCCAAGCGGCTGCGCCTGTATTCCGCGGAGGTGGACGCCATCACCATCCCGGAGTTCATCTCCAAGCGCTTCGGGGACCGGAAAAAGCTCCTGCTGGGGCTGGGGGCGCTCATCATCCTCGTGTTCTTCGTGCCCTACACGGCCTCGGGCTTCGCGGCCGTGGGCAAGCTGTTCCGGAGCCTGTTCGGCTTTGACTATATGACCTCCATGCTGGTGGGCGCGGCGGTCATCATCGTCTACACGATCCTGGGCGGCTTCCTGGCCGTGTCCACCACGGACCTGGTGCAGTCCGTCGTCATGACCGTCGCGCTGGCGGTGGTGCTGGTGTTCGGCGTGCACGTGGCGGGGGGACTCGGCGCGGTGGCGCAGAACGCGCGCAGCGTGGCGGGCTACCTGAGCCTCACGCAGATCGCCAACGTGCAGACCGGGCAGGCCGCGCCCTACGGCTTTTTGAGCATCGTGTCCACCATGGCCTGGGGCCTGGGCTATTTCGGCATGCCGCATATCCTCCTGCGGTTCATGGGCATCCGCAGCGCCTCGGAGCTGAAGATCTCCCGCCGCATCGCAACGGTCTGGGTCGTCATCTCCATGTCCGTGGCCGTGTTCATCGGCATCATCGGCTTCGGCGCCTCCCGCGCCGGCGCCATCGAAACCTTCGCCACCGGCTCTGCCGCCGAGTCCGTCATCGTCAAGCTGGCGGATCTGCTGAGCACCCACGGCGCGGGCGCCGCGCTGGTTGCGGGCCTGATCCTGGCGGGCATCCTGGCCTCCACCATGTCCAGCGCCGACTCGCAGCTCCTGGCCGCCTCCTCCAGCGTGGCGGAGGATCTGATCCGCGAGATGCTGGGCGTCCGCCTCTCCGACCGGGCCACCATGTGGGTGGCGCGGGCGACGGTGGTGGCCGTGTCGGTGGTGGCGGTGTTCCTGGCCCGCGACCCGGACAGCTCCGTGTTCACCATCGTCTCCTTCGCCTGGGCAGGCTTCGGCGCCACGTTCGCGCCCGTGATGCTCTGCGCGCTGTTCTGGCGGCGGACCACCGGCGCGGGCGCGCTGTGCGGCATGCTGGCGGGCGGCGTGACGGTGTTCGTGTGGAAGTATCTGGTGCGCCCGCTGGGCGGCGCGTGGAACATCTATGAGCTGCTGCCCGCGTTCCTCATCGCCCTGGCGTGCATCGTGGCGGTCTCCCTGGCCGGAAAGCCCGGCGAGGAGCAGACAAAGACCTTCGACAAGATCCGCGCCATGTGCCGCTGAGGCGCCTGCGCCGCGCAGGCTTTTCAAACCATCTGCCTGAACGCGAAGGGGGCTTTCGCCCCCTTCGCGCTTTTGCCGGCCGGACGGCAGCCCAAACGGGCGCTTGCACTTGTCCGCCGCATGGTGTAGAATAACGGAAAGCAGTTGGAAAGGGGGGCGCGCTATGGATACCTGTCATCTGCCGGTCGGCTTTTTCGATTCGGGCCTGGGCGGGATCAGCGTCCTGCGGGAAACGGTCGCACGGATGCCGCAGGAGTCGTATCTCTATTACGGGGACTCGCTCCACGCGCCCTACGGCGTCCGGCGGACGGAGGAGGTGGAGGCGCTGGCATGCGCCGCGGCGGAGCATCTGATCGCCCGGGGCGTGAAGGCCATCGTTGTGGCCTGCAACACGGCCACCTCCGCGGCCATCGGCACCCTGCGCCGCACCTGGCCGGAGCTGCCCTTCATCGGCACGGAGCCTGCCGTCAAGCCCGCCGTGGAGCGCCATCCCGGCGGCAGGATCCTGGTGCTGGCCACGCCCATGACCGTCAAGGAGGAGAAATTCCGCCGGCTCAAGGCACAGTATGAGGATCAGGCGGAGATCATCCCCATCGCCTGCGGCGGGCTGATGGAGTTTGTGGAGCAGGGCCTGCTGCGCGGGCCGGAGGTGGAGGCGTATCTGTTCGACCGCCTGGACCCCTATCTCAAGGTGCCGGTCAGCGCGGTGGTGCTGGGCTGCACGCATTATCCCTTCCTGCGCGGCGCGATCCGGCGGATCGTGGGGCGCAGCCCCGAGATCATCGACGGCGGCGCCGGCGTCGCCCAGCAGCTGCAGCGCGTGCTGGCCGGCCGCGGCCTGCTGCTGCCGGAGGGCCCGCCGGGGCGCGTGGAGTTTGAAAATTCCCTTGGGGGGCCGGAGATCCTGGCGCTCAGCCGGGAGCTGCTGGCCTACCGGGACGAGCAGATCGACTGATTTTTTCCGAACCGGGTCCGGGCGGTCACGCCCGGACCCGG
>CADCOJ010000207.1 GCA_902803075.1 Oscillospiraceae bacterium
AGGAGGTATCGAATTGCCCGGAAATCAGATTCCATGCACAGCAGACGACCTGTATCGCCTGCTGTGTCGCTATCGTATTCCGCCCTAGCATACAAAACAAAATACAAAGGAGCTGTTTCCATGTACGAAGTATATCAGGATCATCCAAAACAGGCACGGCTCAATATCCGCGTTGTGCTTGCCGTCGCATTTCTCGTCTGTGCCATTGGCGCGGGCATTTTTCTTATCACCCGTCTGGCCAGCAAGCCACTGGCCAAGGAAGACGCCCGTGCTCAAACCGGCATCGTATATGATTCGTCCGCCGTCGAGGGCGGCTGGGATAACCTTTCGCCCGAAGAAATTGCGGAAAAACTGAACGAAAAGGTCGCGGAAGGCATGATCAACATCAGCATGAACACCGCGCCGTATTTTGAAAACGGCGCATCCGAGGGCAACATCATGATCGTAAATGAATCGATCAACAACTATCCCCAGCAGGTGGAGTTCATCCGCAACGACACCGGCGAACAGATCTACCAGAGCGAAGCGATCCCAGTGGGTAGCAAAATCGAACGTGCTGCCCTCGATGTGGAGCTTCCGGCTGGCACATACGAATGCACGGCTATGTTCCACAACCTTGATCCGGTCAGTGGCGAAATCATCGGCACGGCCGGGGCAATCATCAACATTACCATCAAAAACTGATTATCAAAAATAAGGAGATTTTAACTATGAAAAACACCAAGAAGATTATTTCCCTCGTTCTCGCAATTTGTATGCTCGCATCCCTCGCCATTTCCGCTTCCGCTGCCAACACCGTTGACGCTTCGGGCGGCACGGGCACGTCCTCTGTCACGCTGTCCAGCACGGCCGATGGCAGCCTGGGCGGCAATCCGGCGGCCACCAAAATGAGCGTCACTGTTCCGACCGTTCTGCCCATCGCTGTTGGCACGGATGGAACAGTTTCTACTGCGACCGACGCGAAAATCGTCAACAATTCTTTCGGTGCAGTCAAGGTCAATTCCGTGAGCATCGAAGCCGCGCAGGGTTGGTCGCTGGCCGCGTTTGGTGACAAGGCCACGCTCGCCCATGAAAAGGTCAACTCCAACAAGTTTGGCTTCTCCCTCTGCCTCGGCGACGGCGAAAAGAAGATGACCGACGACAAGAACGCTTCCAAGCAGACGCTTCTGACCGATGCGATTAACGGCTGCTTCATGTCCGGTGTGGGCGATACCTCTGCAAACAGCATCAGCATTGCCTATGACGCTATCGTGACCCCGGTTTCTGAAGCGGTCACCAACACTGCAATCGCAAGCGTCCTGTTCATTATTGCTTGGGATGCAGTCTAATCGCAATTCATTCAAGGGGAACGCCCAAAGCGTTCCCCTTACCTGATTCTAGGAGGTATTCAACGTGAAGAAAAAACGAATCCTCGCAATGATTCTCGCAGTCGCTTCGTGCCTGTCGCTGGCGG
The DNA here is from genome assembly GCA_902803075.1 of Oscillospiraceae bacterium. Classification (GTDB taxonomy): domain Bacteria; phylum Bacillota; class Clostridia; order Oscillospirales; family Oscillospiraceae; genus CAG-170. The sequence goes on from CADCOJ010000207.1 coordinate 1,454, forward strand.
TCAGCGCATCGGCAGCAAACACCGTTGCCCGCAAAGCTACGGATTTCCGCGATTTCGATAAATCCGCATGGTATGCCGAAGCCGTGAGCGCAGCCGTGGATAATGGCCTTTTGTACGGCAAGTCCAGCACCATTATCGACCCCAACGGCGACATGACGCGCGCGGAGATGGCGGCGATCATCAACCGCTCGTTCGGTTGCTATAAAACGGCGGACATTTCACAGTACAAAGACGTTTCCAAGAGTAAGTGGTACTACAAAGATGTTGCGCTTGCCGTCCAGATGGGTACTTATAACGGGCGCAGCAGCTCTACGATGGCTCCGGATGCGCCAATCTCGCGTCAGGAGGCTATGACAGTTGTTGCTCGCGCACTGGAGCTGGACTACGATTCGTATTCCAAAACAGATCTGTCCGCATTCTCTGACCGCAGCGAGATTTCTAACTGGGCGCTGCCCTATGTGCGCGCGATGGTAGGCGCTGACTATATCCACGGCCGCGGCAAAGTCCTTGCACCGCTGGATAACATCACCCGCGCAGAATTTGCACAGATTTTTGCAAATATCATTGGCACTTACATTGTGTCCAAGGGTACTTATGACAAGGACATTAAAGGCAGTGTCCTGATCCGCACCGACGATGTAGAGCTGAAAAACCTGACCGTGGATGGTGACCTCATCATCGGCTGCG
>CADCOJ010000208.1 GCA_902803075.1 Oscillospiraceae bacterium
TAGTCCACGCGGCGGAGGCACAGGCCCTGCGGCGGAGCGGTTGGCCCGGCCAGCCGGCGGTCACGCGCAAGCAGGATCCGGCGCACGTCCTCCGGCTGCATCCGTCCGAACCCGACCTCCAGAAGCGTCCCAACCAGGATGCGCACCATGTTCTGCAGGAAGCCGGTCCCATGGAAATTGAAGTACAGATAGTCCTTTTTGCGGACGATCTCGATGGCGTCGACGATGCGGACCGTCGATTTTTTCATCTGCGGATTGGAACAGAAGCTGCGGTAGTCATGTTCGCCGGTCAGAAAGACCGCCGCCGCCTGCATGGCCGCCACATCGGGCACGCCCTCCAGCACGGTGACATACTTCCGGTCGAACACAGGCTTGCGCGTGCCGACATAACAGGTATATGTATAGAGCTTTCCGGCGGCGCGATAGCGCGCATGGAAGCGGTCCGCAGCGGGACTGACGTCTGCAACGCAGATGTCGTCCGGCAGGTATCGGTTGAGATACGCAAGGATCTCTGCGCAGGACAGCTCCGTGTCCATATAGCAGTTGGCGATCATTGCCCGCGCGTGCACGCCGGCGTCGGTGCGTCCGGCGCCGATCACATTCACGGGCACATCGCCGCACATCCGCGTGAGCACAGCCTCGAGCTTACCCTGGATGGTATCCCGGCCCGGCTGGCGCTCCCAGCCATAATAGCGCGTGCCGTCATAGCTGATGGTCAGCTTATAATTGTTCATGGCGTCTCTTCTTCCAGATCTTTGGTGCAGCGGCAGGCCGGATAATTGGAGCAGCCCCAGTACTTCCGGCCTTTGCGCGCGCCCTGCTGCCCGGTGCGCAGGACCATCCGCGCGCCGCAGCGCGGGCAGACGGGCACGGCGCTGCGCCGGGCGCGCTCCACATGCCGTTCGCTGGCCGAGGGGCTCCGTGTTTCGCTCCGGAGCGTATCAAAGCGCACGGCGGTGCAGTGGATCTTCATGGCGATCTCCACGGCCAGAAGATCATAGCGCCGGCGCAGCTCCTCCTCCTGCATACCGGAGGCAAGCTTGCGCGCGGTATAGACCTGCGGCGTGCAGCCGACCTTTCTGCGGAACGCCTCCTCGAAGCGTTCGCGGTCAGACTTCGGCTTCTTTTTCGGATACATCGTCATCTTCTCCTTTCCGCCTGCCGGCAGAGCGTTCCTGCGGCGCGGGGCGCAGTTTCTTTTTTTCAGTATACCACATCCTGCACCCGAAAATCCACCCCCGTCTTTCCGCGTCGGCACTTTCACACTTCTCTTGACAGAAGAATGGGCGTCTGCTATGATGGGCGCAAAAAACAGAAAGCGGGCGCATATCATGGAGCTTCAGGAGCTGAGGTCCGGTATCGACGAGATCGACCGGCAGATCATCGACCTCTTTGCCGCGCGGATGCAGACCGCGGCTTCGATCGCGCAGTACAAGCGCGCGCACGGCCTTCCGGTGCTCGACGCCGGACGTGAGCGCGAGAAGCTTGCGGATGTGATCGCCTCTGTCCCGGAGGCTCTGCAGGAGCCGGCCGTCAGTCTGTTCCGGCTGCTGTTTTCGCTCAGCCGCGGCTATCAGCGCCAGCTGCTGGGCACCGGGAGCACGCTCCCCGGGCTCGTCGCGGAGGCGCTTTCCGCTGCGCCGCAGATGTTCCCGCAGCGTGCGTATGTAGCCTGTCAGGGCGTGGAAGGCGCATTCTCCCAGCAGGCGTGCGAGAAGCTCTTTGCGCATCCGAGCATCTTCTACTGCGCCACGTTCGATGCGGTTTTCTCCGCTATCGAGCAGGGGCTCTGCCGTTACGGCGTCATCCCGCTGGAAAACAGCACCGCAGGGTCCGTGAATGCGGTGTATGACCTCATGCAGAAGCACCATTTCTCCATCGTCCGCAGCACGCGGCTCAAGGTCAACCACAGTCTGCTCGCGCTGCCCGGTACGTCTCTCACGGACGTGAAAGAGATCCTTTCGCACGAGCAGGCACTCAGCCAATGCTCCGACTTTCTCCGGACGCTCCCGGGCGTGCGCGTCACCCGCTGCGGCAACACCGCGGAAGCAGCCAAAACGGTGGCCTCCTCCGGCCGGCACGACCTTGCAGCCATCTCCTCCAGCCGCTGCGGGCAGCTCTATGCGCTTGCGGAGCTCCGGCCGAACGTGCAGAACGACGCGGGCAACTTCACGCGCTTCATCTGCATCAGCGCAAAACCGGAGATCTATCCGGGCGCCGACCGGACGAGCCTGATGGTGACGCTGCGTGACGAGCCGGGCAGCCTCTATCAGGTGCTGGCGCGCCTTTATGGGCGCGGCATCAACCTCACGAAGCTCGAAAGCCGCCCCATTGCCGGGCGCGACTTTGAGTTCATGTTCTATTTCGATCTGCAGTGCCCTGTCTGCGCGCCGGAGTTTGCAAAGCTCCTGGGCGAGCTGGAGGACGTCTGCCAGAGCGTCACCTATCTCGGCAGCTATACCGAGGTGGTCTGAGCGTATCCGAATGCCGCAAAAGCGTTGGGGCCGTTGCAAACAGCAACGGCCCCTTTGTTTTATTCCTGACATGCCCGCATATATACGCCGTCTTTCATCGCCAGAACGCTGCGGGCCAGCCGCCCGTCCGGAAGATCCCAGAGGAAATTGTCCCCCGTCCTCTCCCCTCCGGGCTTCGCGCAGAAGCGGCAGCAGGACAGCCGGCGGGCGGGCGCAGCTCAGATCATGCTGGCTTCCCAGCAGTCCGGCGCTTCGAGCCCGAGCATCTTCACAACGGTCGGCGCGACGTTCGCAAGGCCGTAATGACCGTCCTTGATGACATACTTTGTGTCGGGATCGACGATGATGAACGGCACAGGGTTGAGCGAATGCGCCGTGCGGACGGACGTTTTGCCCTTCTTGGTCTCAAGCATCTGGTCGGCATTGCCGTGGTCAGCGGTGATCAGCACGGTATAGCCGCATTCCTTTGCAGCCTCGACGATCCGGCCGACGCCTCTGTCCACGCACTCCATGGCCGTGATGACAGCGGACAGCACGCCCGTGTGGCCGACCATATCGCCGTTGGGGAAGTTGCAGCGCAGGAACTGGAAGCGTCCGCTGCGGATGGCGTCGACCATGTGGTCGGTGATCTCAACGGATTTCATCGCAGGCGCCTGGTCGAAGGGGATGATGTCGGACGGGATCTCCTCATAGACCTCAAGCGACTCATCGACCTTGCCGGAGCGGTTTCCGTTCCAGAAGTATGTGACGTGGCCGTATTTCTGCGTCTCGGAGAGTGCGTACTCATGGATGCCTGCCTTGCAGAGCACCTCTGTCAGCGTGTTGCGGATGACGGGCGGCTCAACAAGATAATGCTCCGGGATCTTGAGGTCGCCGTCGTATTCCAGCATGCCGGCATATTTGACGCCGGTATAGTCCCCGCGGTCGAAATGCGTGAATTCCCTGCGGTCGAAAGCAAGGGAGATCTCCTGCGCGCGGTCGCCGCGGAAATTGAACAGAATGACGCTGTCGCCGTTTTCGATGCGCGCGACGGGTCTGCCGTCCTCGGAAATGACGAACGGCAGCAGATCCTGATCGATCATGCCGGGGTTTTCGGCGCGGTAGGTCTCGATGGCCGCACGGGCCGACGGGAACTGGCGGCCCAACGCCTGCACATGCGTCTGCCAGCCCTTTTCCACCATGCCCCAGTTGGCCTCATAGCGATCCATGGTGATGACCATTCTGCCGCCGCCGGAGGCGATCTTGTAGGTGTGCGTCTCGTCGGAGAGCTCCGCAAGGACGGCTTCCAGCTGATCGACATATTCCAGAGCCGACGTGGCGGGCACGTCGCGTCCGTCGAGCAGGATATGGCAGTAGACGCGCTGCAGTCCGAGTTCCCGCGCCTTTCTCAGAAGCGCGAACAAATGGCTGA
>CADCOJ010000209.1 GCA_902803075.1 Oscillospiraceae bacterium
CTACTCTATCATTGGAGGTCTTTGTTTTCTACGCATAAGTAGAACTTTTTGCGCCCACCGGCATAGCCGGTGGTTCTCTTTTTACAACAGGACAGTGCCCGGTATGGACCAAACCATACCGGGCACTGTATTCGCACATATATCACAGTCTCCCGACTGCCGCGCCTTTCTTGCCCCGCAAAATCCAGGGCAGATCGACAAAACCGTCGTGGCCGCAGCGGTCACGACGGTTTTTATCTTTCCGATCAGGTCGCAAACTTCCTCAACGTATGTTTTCTGAAGTGTCTGCAGCCCGTCTTTGCAAGGAGCGAGGCGACAAGGCGATCCGTTTGCCACCCCATCCGTCAGCCCTGCGGCTGACAGCTTCCCCCCGAGGGGAAGGTGACCGGGCGAAGCGTGGTCGGATGAGGTGGGGACAAGCGCATACATTCGTTCAAAGCAGCTGCTCTGCGGAGTATGCCCCGAAGCCCCCTCCTTTTGATCGATTTGTTCCGGGAAGCGGGATCAATACATGCCGCCGCCCATGCCGCCCTGGGCTGCCGCCGCGGCCATGGCTGCGTCCGCCTTGGGATCGGGCTTGTCGGCCACGAGGGACTCGGTGGTCAGGACGCAGGAAGCGATGGAAGCCGCGTTCTCAAGCGCGCTGCGGGTGACCTTGGTCGGATCGACAATGCCGGAGGGGATCATGTCGCAGTAGGTCTCGGTGTAGGCGTTGAAGCCATAGCCGACCTTGCGGCTCGAACGGATCTTGTCAAAGACGATGGAGCCGTCGACGCCCGCGTTCTCCGCGATCTGGCGGATCGGGGCCTGCAGAGCCTTGGCGATGATCTGCGCGCCGGTCTTCTCGTCGCCGGTCAGCTTGGCGATCAGCTTCTCAACAGCGGGGATGGCGTTGACATAGGCGGTGCCGCCGCCGGCCACGATGCCTTCCTCAACGGCTGCGCGCGTTGCGTTCAGGGCGTCCTCCACGCGGAGCTTCTGCTCCTTCATGGCGACTTCGGTCTGAGCGCCGACCTTGATGACGGCCACGCCGCCGGACAGCTTCGCAAGACGCTCCTGCAGCTTTTCCTTGTCATAGTCGGAGGTGGTGACAGCGATGGTGTTGCGGATCTCCGCCACACGCGCCTTGATCTCATTGGCGTCGCCGGCGCCGTCAACGATGACGGTGTTGTCCTTGGTGACCTTGATCTGGCGGGCCTGGCCGAGATCGGAGATCTGGGTGTCGGGCAGATTCATGTTGAGCTCGCTGGAGATATAGGTGCCGCCGGTCAGAACGGCGATGTCCTTCAGCATTTCCTTGCGGCGGTCGCCGAAGCCGGGGGCCTTGACGCAGACGCAGGTGAAGTTGCCGCGCAGACGGTTGACAAGCAGGGTGGCCAGCGCGTCGCCCTCCACGTCCTCAGCGATGATGACGAGCTTCTTGCCGGTCTTGACGATCTGCTCCAGCAGCGGGAGGATCTCCTGGATGGAGGAGATCTTCTTGTCGGTGATGAGGATATACGGATCATCGACGACAGCTTCCATCTTGTCAGTGTCGGTGACCATATAGGGAGAGATATAGCCGCGGTCGAACTGCATGCCCTCGACGACCTCCAGGCCGGTCTCGGCGGTCTTGGACTCCTCGATGGTGATGACGCCGGATGCACCGACCTTCTCCATCGCCTCAGCGATCAGCTTGCCGACGGACTCGTCGCTGGAGGAAACGGCGCCGACACGCGCGATGTCGTCGCTGCCCTTGACGGCCTCGGAGTTGGACTTGATGGTCTCAACAGCGATCTCGACAGCCTTCTCCATGCCCTTGCGCATGACCATGGGGTTTGCGCCGGCGGAGACGTTCTTCAGGCCCTCATGGACGATGGCCTGAGCCAGAAGAGTGGCGGTTGTGGTGCCGTCGCCGGCGACGTCGTTCGTCTTGGTGGCGACTTCGCGCACGAGCTGGGCGCCCATGTTCTCGAACGCATCCTCAAGCTCCACGTCCTTGGCGATGGTCACGCCGTCGTTGGTGATGAGCGGAGCGCCGAACTTCTTGCCGAGGACCACGTTGCGGCCCTTCGGGCCGAGGGTGACCTTGACGGTATCTGCAAGCTGGTCAATGCCGGACAGCAGCGCCTTGCGCGCGTCCTCGCCGTAAATGATCTGTTTTGCCATGACAAAATTCTTCCTTTCTGCGAATCTGACGGCAGCTTATTCCACAACTGCCAGGATGTCGGACATCTTGACGATCACATAATCTTCGCCGTCAAGCTTGATCTCCTGTCCGGCATACTTGCCGGTAACGACCTTGTCGCCCTTCTTCACGGACATCTTCACGTCCTCCGTGCCGGGGCCCGCTGCGATCACAACTGCGATCACAGACTTTTCCTTGTTGGCGGTGGAGAGGATGATGCCGGAAGCGGTCTTTTCCTCCGCATCCTGATGCTTGAGCAGAACGTTGTCTGCCAACGGGGTCAGTTTCATAAGGATACCTCCTGTATCTCTTCGCTGCCGGAGCAGCGTGTTATATGGGTTTAGCACTCAGTTCACCGGAGTGCTAACACCTATATAATAGTCAGAACCGCAAAAAAGTCAAGGGTTTTTTTGCGCGTTTTTATGACCAGTCTGTGAATTTTTAGTTAATAGGTGAGTCCCTTCGGGTAAAAAAACCGGATCGCGTGCGGAAGGAGGGTGATCCTGGCGTCTGTTGTGAAGTACGATTCGCCGTCCACGTTCACGACCGTCCGGTGCGGGCACTCGATGCGCAGGGCGGTGCACCGCTCATGGCGGAACAGGGCGGGATAGTCGGCATAGCGCCCCTTCTGATAGTTGCCGATGACGCCCGCCGCCTGCAGCAGGTTCACCTTCCTGACCAGAAGCACGTCCATAAGCCCGTCGTCCGGGCGCGCCTCGGGCACGGGGTTGAAGCCGCCGCCGTACCACCGGCCGTTGCAGACGCATACCAGCGTCTGCTCCGTATCGACAGTCTCTCCCGACGGGAGCGTGACGCGGTAGTGATCCGACAGGCCGCCGAAGAGATTGCGGACGATGGAGAGAATGTACGCGCCCTTGCCGCTCACAAGCGGCAGGTGCTTGAAGCGCGGCAGATCCGCCGCGATCTTTGCGTCCAGGCCCACGGAAAGGATGTTGATGGAGTGCGTCTCGTTGCAGCGGATGAGGTCGAAGTCGGCCTCCTGCGCATCGAACAGGCGCTCCAGATCGGAAAACGGCGCGGGATCGGAAAAGAGCTTGATGAAATCGTTCCCGGAACCGCACGGGACATGCGTCACAGCCGCGTTTGCAAAGCCCGCCATGCCGTTGACCACCTCGTTGAGCGTGCCGTCGCCGCCGCAGGCATACAGCCGCACATCCTCTCCGGTCTGCGCGGCCGCGCGTGCAAGCGAAGCGCAGTCGCCGGGGGCGACGGAGGCCAGGATCTCAAACGCATATCCGTGCGCGCGGCACGCAGCTGTGATCCGCCCGCGCAGCTCCTCTGTCCGGTCGCGCTTGCCCGCGGCGGGGTTGATGATAAAAATATGCTTCATGTGCGGAACAATCTCCTTTTCCAATCGTCAAATTAGAAAACGCTCAGAAATACATGTAGACATTGCACTGCAGACGGCCGTTGTAGAGCTTGCGTTTTTTTGCGGCGGGCCTGCCGAAATCGTGTTCAAACTCCGGCTCTGAAGATATGATGTAGGTTTTCCAGCCGTCGGCTCCGCGCATGTGCGCGCCGAAGCGCGCGATCAGCTGCCGGGCGCTTTGCTGCTCAAGCATCCGCTCCCCATAGGGCGGGTTGCAGACGATCAGCCCGCTCTCCGCCGGGAAGCGTTCCCGCACGGCATCCGCCGCGCGGAACTCGATCCGGTCCCCAACGCCCGCCTTGCGCGCGTTCTGCCGGGCGATCTCCAGGGCGGCGGGGTCGATGTCCGTTCCGAGAATGCGGTACTCCCCGTGGAACTCGCGGTCCAGCGCCTCCGTGCGGGCCGTCTGCCAGACAGACCGGTCCACGCAGCTCCAGCGCTCGGCGGCAAAGGAACGGTTCAGGCCCGGCGCACGGTTGAGCGCGATCAGCGCCGCCTCGATGCAGATCGTTCCCGACCCGCAGAAGGGATCCCAGAAGAACTCGCGGCCGCGGTAGCGCGCCAGATTCACCATGGCAGCCGCCATGGTCTCATGCAGCGGCGCAAGATTCGCCTCCCGGCGGTAGCCCCGCTTGTGCAGGCTCACGCCGGAGGTATCGAGAAAGACGTCCACATGGTCCTTCATGATGGAAAAGCGCAGCTGGTACTGCTCGCCGGTCTCCGGCAGCCAGGAAAGGCCGTATTTGCTCCCCAGCCGCTCGCAGGCCGCCTTTTTGACAATGGCCTGGCAGTCCGGCACCGAGTGGAGCTGGCTGCTGAGGCTGTACCCCTTGACGGGGAACGCGCCGTCCTTCGGGATAAAATCCTCCAGCGCAATCGCCCGGACGCCCTGGAAGAGCTCCTCAAAGCTCCGCGCTTCAAAGCCGGCCAGGTGGATCATCACCCGCTCGGCCATGCGTGCAGAGAGATTGGCTCTGGCCATCTCGGCAAAGCCGCCCGTAAAAAAAACGCGGCGGTCCTCCACGCGGACGTTTTCCAGCCCGAGCCGGCGCAGCTCGTCCCCCACAAGCCCCTCAAGGCCGAAGAGGCAGGGCGCGCAGAATGTCAGTTCGTTCATGATCGGTTCTCCGTTTTTCCCGGCGCAGCGCGCCGTCATTTCCGTATTAGTATAAGGAATCTGCTGCAAAATGGCAAACCTTATTTGTAATTTTTTTCAGAAACCCGTTTTTCGAAAAACCGGATGACAATCCCCGCGCGATCCGGTATAATAATCAAGGAAACCAAAAAGGAGGAATCTGTATGCCATCCGCAGCAATCTGCTGGCTGGCGGCCGTGGTCTTGTTCCTGATCGTGGAAGCCTCGACCGCAGCGCTCGTGTCCATCTGGTTTGTCGGCGGGTCACTCTGCGCGATGATCGCCGCCCTGCTCGGCGCATCCATCCCTGTGCAGCTGGTGATTTTCGTCGCAGTATCCGCGCTGATGCTTGCGCTGCTGCGTCCGTTTTTGCGGAACTATATCCGCCCGCGCATCGTCCGGACAAACGCCGCACGGCTGATCGGCCGGGAAGCGCTCGTCACCGAAGCCATCGACAATCTCCGCGAAACAGGAGCCGTCCGGCTCGACGGCGTTCTGTGGACCGCCAAGAGCGACGGCGGCGTGCCCATCGCCGAGGGCGAGCACGTCACCATCGTGCGGCTTGAAGGATCAAAGGTGTATGTTAGCCCCGTGGGGGCAGCCGTCTGCGCAGAATAATCAGGTATATCCGTCATCCGGATTGAAACAGAGGAGGTATTTTTATGGAATGGATCCCCGTACTCATCATTGCCGTGATTGCGCTTGTCATCATCGTCGGCAACATCCACGTCGTCCAGCAGTCCAAGGCCTTCGTCATTGAACGTCTCGGCGCATTCTCCAGCGTGTGGCAGGTGGGCATGCACGTCAAGGTCCCGTTCATCGACCGCATCGCCCGCCGCGTGAGTCTGAAGGAGCAGGTGCTCGATTATCCGCCGCAGCCCGTCATCACCAAGGATAACGTCACCATGCAGATCGACACCGTCGTCTATTTCCAGATCACCGACCCGAAGCTCTATGCCTACGGCGTGGAGCACCCGATGATGGCCATGGAGACGCTCACTGCAACGACGCTCCGAAACATCATCGGCGATCTGGAGCTCGACCAGACGCTCACCTCGCGCGACGTCATCAACACCAAGATGCGCTCCATCCTCGACGAAGCGACCGATCCCTGGGGCATCAAGGTTAACCGCGTGGAGCTCAAGAACATCCTGCCGCCGCAGGACATCCAGAACTCCATGGAAAAGCAGATGAAGGCCGAGCGTGACCGCCGTCAGGCGATCCTGCAGGCCGAGGGCACGAAGCGTTCGCAGATCCTCGTAGCCGAGGGTGAAAAGGAGGCTGCGATCCTGCGCGCCGACGCGGAAAAGCAGGCGGCCATCCTCCGCGCGGAAGCCGAAAAGCAGGCGGCCATCCTCCGCGCCGACGGCGAGGCGCAGGCCATCCGCTCGGTGCAGAAGGCGCTGGCAGATTCCCTGGAAATGCTCAATGCGTCCGCGCCGAACGACCAGGTCGTCAAGCTCAAGGCGCTCGAGGCCATGCAGAAGATGGCCGACGGCAAGGCGACAAAGATCATCATCCCCTCCGAGCTGCAGGGCCTTGCGGGGCTTGCAGCCGGCATCGCGGAGACGGTCAAGGCGCCCGAGGCGTGACCGGATACGCAAAAAGCAGGAGGCTCCGGGCCTCCTGCTTTTTTATTCTGTTCGGACGATCACCGACACGCCGTTCGGGATCACATTCACGCTGCCTCCGCCCGCCATGCGCATCGCCGCGTCCAGCGAAGGCGCCCAGGCCATCTTCATGGCACGCACAGCCTGCGCCATCTCCGGACGCGTCACAACGATGACCGGATGGTGCATAAGCACGCGGCAGAGGATCTGGCTCTGCCACTGATCCGGGACGGTCTGTGCCTGGGGCGTCCGGCAGAACCGTTCATAAAGCTCCGCCGGGGCGCCGCAGCCGCTCAGGTCGCGGAAAAAGCCCTCGCCGCCGACGCCGTCGGCCAGCTCCGCGCAGACGATGATCGTCCCGCCCTCCTTCGCCGCAGCCTCCGCGGCCGTCATGCTTTTGACGCACTGGTAGAGATTCTGGTCCAGCGGACGGCCACCGTTTCCGGTGACCGCTATATCCGCCGGCTCGGCTGTGACCTGGAAGTACGGCCGGAGAAAGGAGACGCCCGCGGCGTGCGCGGCCTCGAAATCGCCGGCAAACACGGCAACGGTGCGCTTCTGCTCGTCGATGACCGCATTCACGATGAACGCCAGCTTCGCCATCCGCGCGGCGGCAGTCATGTCGCGGTGGATGGGATTGCCCGCAAGAACGCCCGTGCGCGCGGCAGGATGGTCAATGAACGCACCGCAATGGTTGCCGTAGACCGTTCCGCGCCCGCAGATGCCGGGCAGGACGCTCTTGCGCCCGCCGGAAAAGCCTGCGAAAAAGTGCGGCTCGATGAATCCCTCTGCCACAAGCAGTTCCGTCTGCGCCGCACGGCGGTCAAGCTCCAGCGGCGCGCCGGAGGGGAGCGTCCCGACGCGGACATTCTGCGCCGGGTCGAATGCGTCGTGGATCTCAATGTGCTCGCGCATCAGCTCCGCGCCCAGCTTCTGCTCCAGCTCTGCCCGCGTGGGTGCGCGGTGGCAGCCCGTGGCCACAAGCAGGGTGATGCGGATGGCCGGATTCCCGTTCCTGAGCGCCCGGAGCATGGCGGGGAGGATCTCCCGGCTCGGAACGGGCCGCGTGAGGTCGCTGATGATGACCACGGCGTCCGCCTTCCCGGCGGCCAGCTCCGCCAGCGGCTTCGCACCGATCGGTGCGGCCAGCGCCGCTTCCACAAGGGCGCGGCCATCCGCGCCGGAGCGCAGCGCGTCCGTCCGGGGCATCAGGATGCGTGCATCTCCGAAGTCATATTCCAGCGCGCCCGCGCCGTATGGGATCCCAATCCGCATGGCCATTCTCCTTTGCACTGTCCGGGCGCTTTGCCGCCTCTATGCAGTTTATATAGTTCTCCAAAGCGGCCGGAAAGTCAAGCGTTTTTTTACAGGCAGGCGCCGAGACACCGCAGAACGGTCTGCGCGCGGACGCGCGCCTGACGCGCCAGCTCGCCGTACCGCTCCGCAAGCTCCGGATCTGCAGCGGACAGCCGATCCAGGGCGGCGGCGCACGCGCGCTCCTCATCATAAGCCGCGCGCAGCGCGGCGCGTAGATCCCCCAGGGGCTCCGGCACATCCGGGGCGGGCAGCAGCTCCGCCCCTGTTTTCAGGTAACGGATCGCCGCAAGCATTTTTGCGGACTGCCGCTTCTGCTGCGCAAGACTGCGCATCCGCCGGGCCGCCGGGCCGCGCATGCGTCCGGCCAGCTGCCCGTAACGCCGGTATGCCGCGCGCGCCGCACGCAGCAGCTCCGCCAGCGCGTCCTGCTTCTGCGGAGGATCCTCCGGCCCGGCCGGGCAGGCGTCGTTCTGCGCGCGCAGGACGCGGCTCCAGACGCGCTGCTGCTGTTTCTCATCCAATGGCTGCATGGTCTGCATCCCTCCTTCGTTTCATTGTATGCAGGGCGCGGAAAAATGCCCCCGACGGCCGTTCTGCAAAAAAATTGCGGTCTTTGGGCAGAAAGTTCTCGAAAAAGTCTTGTCATTGCAGGTCCTCTGTGTTAAAATTTCCGTTTGTGAGATTTTCAGGTACTTGGCAGAAAGGGGACCCTGTATGACACAGGAAAACATCCGCAACATTGCGATCATCGCGCACGTTGACCACGGCAAGACCACGCTGGTCGACCAGATGCTGAAGCAGGGCGGCGTATACCGCGAAAACCAGGTCGTGGCAGACCGTGTGATGGACTCGGGCGATCTTGAGCGCGAGCGCGGCATCACCATCCTTGCAAAGAACACGGCCGTACATTATAAAAATTACAAGATCAACATCGTCGATACGCCGGGCCACGCCGATTTTTCCGGCGAGGTCGAGCGCATCCTCAAGATGGTGGACGGCGTTTTGCTGCTTGTTGACGCCGCAGAGGGCCCCATGCCGCAGACGCGCTTCGTGCTGCAGAAGGCGCTTGAGCTCGGGCACAAGGTCATTGTGGTCGTCAACAAGATCGACCGTCCGGACGCGCGCATCCACGAGGTCATGGAGGAAGTCCTGGAGCTGCTGCTCGACCTGAACGCCACGGAGGAGCAGTTCGATTCCCCGACCATCTTCTGCTCGGCCCGCGAGGGCATCAGCTCCTACGGCCCGGACGACCGCGGCACCGATCTCGTCCCGCTCTTTGAGACGATCATCAACTATATCGATCCTCCCGCGGGCGACGATGCAGGGCCTCTGCAGCTGCTTGTGTCCTCCGTGGACTACAACGATTTCGTCGGCCGCATCGGCATCGGCCGCATCGAGCGCGGCGTGCTGCGCCAGAACCAGGAAGTGCTCGTGTGCGACTACCATGATCCCGCTCTGCGCAGGAAGGAAAAGGTCGTCGCGCTCTATGAGTTCACCGGTCTCGGCCGGAGCCCCATTCAGCAGGCGAGCGCCGGTGAGATCGTCGCCTTCTCCGGCATCTCCGACATCACCATCGGCCGGACGCTCTGCAGCGTGGACGCGCCGGAGCCTCTGCCGTTCGTGCGCATCTCCGACCCCACCATCGAGATGACCTTCTCCGTCAACGACTCTCCCTTCGCCGGGCGCGAGGGCAAGTATGTCACCTCCCGCAACCTGCGCGACCGTCTGCAGCGCGAGCTTCTGCGCGATGTGTCGCTGCATGTGACCGAGCAGGGCACCGACAGCTTCAATGTCGCCGGACGCGGCGAGATGCACCTGTCCATTCTCATCGAGACCATGCGCCGCGAGGGATACGAGTTCCAGGTCAGCAAACCCGAGGTGCTGTACAAGACCATCGACGGCGAGCGCTGCGAACCCATCGAACGCATGGTGGCGGACGTGCCCCAGGCTTACGCCGGCGCGGTCATCGAAAAGATGGGCCGCCGCCACGGCACGCTGGAGCATATGAGCGGCCTGGACCGGGTGCGCCTTGAATTCCTGGTGCCCAGCCGCGGCCTGTTCGGCTACCGCAGCGAGTTCATGACCGATACCCGCGGCGAGGGCGTCATGTCCTCCGTATTCGACCATTACGAGCCCTACAAGGGCGATATCCCGCACCGCAACGTAGGCGCGCTGGTCTGCTTCGAGTCCGGCGAAACGACCCAGTACGGCCTGTTCTACGCCCAGGACCGCGGCACCCTGTTCGTGACCTCCCAGACCCCGGTATACGGCGGCATGATCTGCGGCCAGAACAGCCGCCCGGGCGACATCGTGGTCAACGTTTGCAAGCAGAAGCACGTGACCAACATGCGCAACGCCTCCGCATCCGAGGACAGTCTGCGCCTGGTCAGCGTCCATCCGCTGACCCTGGAAGAATGCCTCGAGTTCATCGACGACGACGAGCTGCTGGAGATCACCCCCAAATCCCTGCGCATGCGCAAGCGCGAGCTCTCCCACGAGCAGCGCGCCAAGGCTGCCGCAAGAGCGAAGCAGTAATACAGCGCTATAACAGCAAAGCCCCGCGTCAGCGGGGCTTTTGATATGCCGGTTATTGTCCGATCACGTCTTTCCGGTCGTTCTGCTTGATCGTCTTCCACTGGTAGCGGGGCTGCTGGGCAGGAGTCATGGGCGGCTCGCCGATATGCGCTGCAGAACGGTCCGGAACGGGCTGCTCCTGCCGCTGGGCGGGAACCCTCTGCTGCGGCGC
>CADCOJ010000210.1 GCA_902803075.1 Oscillospiraceae bacterium
CATTACAATGTAGGCAAAGGAGCGATCCGGGGCGGCGGAAACGACGGCCGTCCGCCCAGTCTGCGGATCATACTGCGTACCCGAACGTTGCCTGAGTAGGAATGACGCGTTAAGTACCGGCGGATGGGAGGTTGCCGCCGGGCGAAGGAGCCCCCGCTCCGCGGTGTCATCCCGCATCCGCTACGCAAAATGAAATCGTACGCCCGCCCCGCCGTGCCATACGCCTGTCCACACAACCTCCTCCGTTCATCCAAGGGAGGATTTTTTATGTCCAGATCACCCGTCCCCGCGCGCCGCGCCATGCAGACCCGCACCCTTGTCACCTGCGCGGTGCTCGCCGCCGTCTCGGTGGTGCTCGCCCGGTTCATCATCCCCATGCCCAACGCCACCACACGCTTTTCCATCGAGGCCGTGCCCGTCTTCCTGGCCGGGATGTTCTTCGGGCCGCTGCCGGGCGCGCTGGTCGGCTTCCTTGCCGACGCCGTCGGCACGCTCTTTTCCGGCTACGGCTTCAACCCGCTCTTCTGCGTCCCGCCCATCCTCTATGGCCTGTGCGCCGGCCTGTTCCGGCCGCTGCTGGCCCGCCGCACCACCCTCGGCGCCATCGCCCTGGCGTTCCTGCCCGCGGTCGTGCTGGGCTCGATGCTCTATCAGAGCTGGTCGCTCTCCTTCGTCTATCAGGCGCCGGGCGCCCGCGCCGCCGGCTTTGTCTATCAGCTCTCGCGCCGCGCGGTGCAGTTTTCCGTCACATACGTCCTGGACGTCGTGATCGTCTGGGCGCTGTATCGCTCCGGTGTGTTCCGTGCCGCGCGCCTCTGGCCGCCGGCCGGCGCATCCGGCAAGGGAGGTCCGTCCGCATGACCATTGAGCAAGCGCTGCAATATATCCATTCCTTCTCCTGGAAGGGGAGCGTCCCCGGCCTGTCGCGCATCTCTGCGCTGCTGGAGCTCATGGGCCACCCGGAGCGGACGCTCCGCTTCGTCCATGTCACCGGCACCAACGGCAAGGGCTCTACCTGCGCCATGCTGGCCTCCATGCTGCAGTGCGCCGGCTACCGGACGGGGCTTTATACCTCTCCTTATCTGATCCGCTTCCATGAGCGCATCCAGATCGACGGCGAGATGATCTCCGACCGGGAGCTGTGCGACCTCACGGAGCAGATCCGGCCCCTGGCCGACAGCCTGCCCGACCATCCCACCGAGTTCGAGCTCGTCACCGCCATCGGCTTCGCCTTCTTTGCCCGGCGCCGGTGCGACGTGGTGGTCTGCGAGGTCGGCATGGGCGGCGAGTTCGACGCCACCAACGTCATCCTGCCGCCGGAGGCGGCCGTCATCTGCAGCATCGGCCTTGACCACACCGAGGTGCTGGGCGACACGCCGGAAAAGATCGCCGCCACCAAAGCCGGCATCGTCAAGCCCGGCTGCGACTGCGTGCTCTATGGCGCCGCCCCCTCCGTGGAGGCGGTCGTGGCGGCGCGCTGCCGCGCGGTGGGCGCCGCGCTCCACCGCGTGGCGTTTGACGAAGTGGAGCCGCTCAGCCGCAGCCTGGACGGGCAGGTGTTCTCCTGGAAGCACCTGCGGGCGCTGCGCCTGCCGCTTCTCGGCGCGCACCAGCTCCGCAACGCAGCCGTCGCGCTGACAACGGCGGAGGTGCTGCGCGCCCGCGGCTGGGCGCTCACGGACGAGGCCGTCCGCCGCGGCATCGAGACGGTCCGCTGGCCCGGCCGGTTCGAGATCCTCCGGCGCGACCCGCTTTTCATCATCGACGGCGGCCACAACCCGCAGTGCATCGAGGCGCTGGTGCAGAACATCCGCGATTATCTTCCCGGCCGTCCGCTCACCGTGCTGACGGGCGTGCTGGCCGACAAGGACTACGCCTGCATGTACCGCAGCGTCGCGCCCTTTGCGCGCGCCTTCGTCACCGTCACGCCGGACAGCCCCCGCGCCATGGACGCGCGCGCGCTGGCCGACTTCCTCCGCCCGCTCGGCAAGCCCGTCACGGCCTGCGCTTCCGCCGACGAAGGCGTCCGGGAGGCGCTTGCGCGCACGGGCCGGGACGGCGCGGTGCTGTGCTACGGGTCGCTGTATATGATCGGCAGCATCGAGGCCGCGCTGGCCCGGACGGACGATCCGTCCCCCGCCGTGCGCCCCGACCGGAAAAG
>CADCOJ010000211.1 GCA_902803075.1 Oscillospiraceae bacterium
CCGAAGGACGACCGCCGGATGCACAAGGTGCCCATTCCACGGATGGGCGGGCTTGCCATCTTCCTGGCTTTTTTGCTGTCGGTGCTGATCTTTGCCGATATCGACCGGCAGATGCAGGGGATCCTGCTCGGCGCGGTGATGATCGTTGTGCTCGGCGTGATGGACGACATTATGGCGCTTCGGGCGCTTCCAAAGCTCTTTGTACAGATCGCTGCGGCGGGTGTTGCGGTCTATCATGGCTGTACCATTCAGTTTCTCTCGAACCCGAATGTGTTTTCGACCTCGACCTATGTCAATCTCGGCTGGCTCTCCATCCCCATCACGATCATCTGGATCGTGGCGATCACCAACGCCGTCAACTTCATCGACGGGCTTGACGGCCTTGCCGTCGGCGTGTCCGCAATTTCCACGGCTTCTTTGATCGTTGTGTCCCTGCTCGTGTCTGAGACGAAGGTGGCCATTGTCCTGTGCGCGCTGTTCGGCGCATGCCTCGGCTTCATCCCGTATAACCTGAACCCTGCAAAGATCTTCATGGGCGATACCGGCTCGACCTTCCTGGGCTATATCCTCGCGACGCTTTCCATAACAGGGCTGTTCAAGATGTATGCCATTATCTCGTTTGCCGTGCCGTTCCTCATTCTCGGCGTGCCGATTTTTGATATTTGCTTTGCCATCCTGCGCCGCCTTGCAAAGGGACAGAATCCGATGCAGGCGGACCGCGGCCATGTGCACCACCGGCTGATCGACATGGGCTTTTCCCAGAAGCAGGCGGTCGCCATCACCTATATGCTCACGGCGATTCTCGGCCTTTCCGCCGTGCTGCTGACCTCCTCCGGGGAGCTCAAGGCGCTGATCCTGATCGGCTCCGTGATCGTCGTCGGGGCGATCGGTATCCGGGTGATCTTTCCAAGGATGCCGCTGCAGAACGGCACGCCGCCCGACAGTGAGCATACGACAGCTGCTCCGGCGGAGGAAAAAGAGCCGGAAGACCCCATGCAGAACGAAACCAAGACGGAATAAACTGCTCCGACGGGCAGAATGCGGAGGTGATCGGTATGGATCGAAAAAAACAGAGTGCCAGAACGCAGATGATGTTCTTTCTGTCGGCCTTGCTGATCATCGGCGTCGTTGTCGGCCTGCTGATCCACAGCGCGCACAGCGGCAATCGCGATACCATCGTCATGCCGGATACCGCCGTTCCCGTACCGCAGCAGCCGGAAAAGCTGCATGAGGATCCCCCGGAGCTTCTGGAGGTCACACGGGAGAACGTCCTGCAGGTCGTCCGCAGCCTTTCCCGCCCGGCCTCATACCATCAGAGCTGCCGGATTGTGACTGGCAGCGGGGAAACGCGCTATGAATACACCGCCGAGGTCTGGGTCTCGGAGAGCCTTGTCCGCGCGGATCTGAGCAGCCGCTTTGAGACAAAATCGCTTCTGACAGACGGAGAAACGCTCTACATCTGGTATGACGGAGAAATGCCGGTCCGCACGCTTCCGAGCAGCCAAACGCTGACCATGGATGACTTGATCGGCATCGCTTCCTATGAGGATATTCTCCGCCTGCCGGAGACGTCGATCCTGGAGGGTTCGTTCCTGACCGACGAGCGGTTTCCGGTCAGCCAGCAGGTCTATATCGCCGCTGAGCAGGACGAAGTCCGCCAGGAATACTGGGTCGGTCTGGACTATGGTCTGCTGAGTGCGTTCATCATGCGCAGCGGCGGAGAAACTGTCTATGAAATGACGCAGACCGGGCTGGACGTACTTGCATCCGCCGATGAGGCGTTTGGCAATGTATTTGTCCTGCCGGACGGCAGCGTTCCCTTCAAAGAAGCAGAAATGCCGTGATCGTAACCAGAATACTCAGCCGGTCCTCCTCTCCTCCGTCCACCAGAATCAGCAGCAGGATCAGCAGCACAAGCAGATCCCCGCTGTCCAGAGAGGACGGCAGGAGCGATGCAACAGGGTTCCTGTGCACAAAGCTCCCGGCCGGGGCTTCTGCAGACAGCTGCGCCTGCACAGCAGGCGGCTTTGAGACGCTTTGTTTTTCCGTTTCCACCACAGTGCAGCGATAACACCCGTTTTCATCCGGTATATAGCGGTTGTACATGCTGTCACCCCTCTGATTCAGATCCAGGCAGCCTGCTGCGCAGCGCGAACTCCGCCAGATGCGACAGCCGCGCGACCTTCATTGCCTGATCGAGCTTTTTCTGCCGTTCCGGACGTAAAAACGGTCGCAGTGCGTCCAGCAGCGCCTTCTGCCGCGCGTCCAGCTGATCTGCCTGCGGCTGGATGCTCAGCTCCTTTGTGTGCGTCGGAGGCGCAAGCGCACCTCCATCCGAACCGGGCCCGCCCGGGGCGGAGAGACCGAGCGAGCTTGCCAACGCAAGGATCTGCTGCATTTGCTTCGGATCGGACAGAACGGCCTGCAGCTTCTCCTCCAAATCCTCCATGTCATCTTCCCTCGCTGATCTGCCGAAGCAGATCCTGCACCGTCTGTGACTGCAGCATTGGCCTAATGGCGGCCTGCGCGGCCGCCTCGTCGCCGCGCTTCATGGCCGCGGCGGCATCCCGCAGCGCGTTCCCGCCATCCCGCATCAGATATGCGAGCAGCTGGCGACCTTCGTTTGTCTCCAGCACGCGGCGGATCTGATCCTGAGAAAATGAAAAGGGCAGCGGCCCTCCGGACTGTCGATCCATATTCTGCCTCCATTCCATGGTTCTGCAAGCAGTATATGCGCGGCAGCCCGAGAAAGTGACGATATGATGAAAGCGCTTATCCTGTCTGATTCTCACGGCAGTCTCGGCTTCATGTGCGACGCGGTAGAGCGTGAAAAGCCGGACGTTGTGATCCACCTTGGCGACCATTTCCGCGATGCGGAGGATCTGTCTGCTGCGTTTGATGAGCCAGAGTATTATCACGTTGCAGGCAACTGCGACTTTGGCTTCGGCGCAAAAAAAAGCTTGACCATCGAGCTCGGCGGTGTGCGCATGTTTCTTACACATGGCCACCTGTTCGGTGTCAAGCATGACCTGGATGCACTCCGCCGCCAGGCAGAACTGGAGGGGGCGCGGATTGCGCTGTTCGGCCATACGCACCGCGCGTACAATCAGATGAGCGGCGGTATCCGACTGTTCAATCCCGGCGCCTGCGGCTCATACGGTCCGTTGAGCTACGGCGTCATTACGCTCCATTCCGGCGCCTATTCCTGCCGGATCATCCGGGAAGAAGATATAAACAATTCAGAGGAGGCAACGATATGATCCTTGCGATCGACATCGGGAATACAAACATTGTCCTGGGCTGTATGGAAAACGGCGAGATCCGGTCTGTTGCCCGAATTGCAACGGACCTGCTCAAGACGTCGGACCAGTATTGTGTCGATATTAAAAATATGCTGTCCATCTATGACGTCGACCTCGCATCCATTGATGGCGTCATCATTTCCTCCGTTGTCCCGCCCGTCCTGAACTCCTGCAAAACAGCGGTCCGCAAGCTGACGGGCAAGCAGCCGATGATTGTCGGACCCGGCATCCGGACGGGACTCAATATCCTGATGGAAAATCCTGCGCAGGTCGGCAGTGATCTGATTGTTGCCGCGGTCGCCGCACTGCGGGCGTTTCCTGCACCCCTCATCATCATCGATATGGGCACCGCCACGACCATCACCGCCATCGATAAAACCGGCGCTTTCGTCGGTGGCTGTATCTGTCCCGGCGTCAAGATCTCGGCAGAAGCGCTCAGCGGCAGAACGGCGCAGCTCCCGGCGATCAGCCTGGAGGCAACGCAGAAGGTCATTGCGCGCAACACCATCGACGCCATGCGCAGCGGTGTGATGATCGGCGCGGCCTGCATGATCGACGGCATGATCGACCGTATGCAGGAGGAGCTCGGTCAGCAGGCGACCGTGGTCGCCACGGGCGGCATATCGCGCTTCGTTCTCCCCATGTGCCGGCACGAGATCATCTACGACCGCGACCTGCTGCTCAAGGGGCTTAGCATCCTCTATGAAAACAACAAGCGATGAATGGCTGCCATCTCAGTTTTCTGCCGGATGAAGCGCTTGATGAGCTGAATAAGAGCGGCGCACTCCCATGCCATGTTTACCATGAGGCCGGGATCCGCGCCGCTGTGGCGGAGGTCCGGCGGGCGTTTGCGTTCGCGCCGGATGTCATGATCCGCTTTCCTGTCCGCATGAACCCGGAGCCGGCAGTCCTCAGGATCCTCAGGGAGGAGGGCTGCGGCGTGGAGTGCCAGAACATACAGGAACTCCGGCTTGCCGAACAGCTCGGCTTCAGCGATGCGCAGCTCGTCTTTGCACCGATGCTTCCGGAACCGGAAGGGGACCGGCTTACCCGAAAGCTTCATGGGGTCCGCATCATCGACGGCCCGCAGGCGCTGCCGTATGAAGTGCCGCCGCGGGTACTGCTCCGATGGAGACTCCGGCGGATGTGCCGCGCGTGCGAGCTGACAGACGTTATGCTGCGTTTCGGGATGGAGCGCGATTCGATCCTCGGGATCGTCGAGCGACTGGCTATGTGGACGACTGCAAAGCTCGGTGTTACGATCCAACTCCCCGAGCCCGGTGCTTCGCCGGAGTCTTTTCAAAAATATACGAAGGAACTCTGCGAGCTTGCGGATCAAATCGAGTCAAAAACAGGCGTCGTCGTCTCCGGAATCGACCTGGGCGGAGGCTTTTCTGTGGGCTACCGGGATGCGGTACCC
>CADCOJ010000212.1 GCA_902803075.1 Oscillospiraceae bacterium
GAGATGATCGCATCCTCCGCGGTGAGCAGGGACTCGAACAGACCGCCGTTGGCGTCGAAGCAGGACGAATAGAGGATGGCGTCCTCCATGCCGACAAAACTGGCGATCCTGCGTTCCAGCTCCTTGTGGATTTGCTGCGTGCCGCAGATGAACCGGACGGATGAAAGGCCGAAGCCCCAGCGGTCGTAGCTCTGCTTTGCAGCCTCGATCAGTTCCGGGTTGTCGGAAAGTCCAAGGTAGTTGTTGGCGCACATGTTGAGAACGCCAGGGCGGACAGTTGTGTCGATCCGGCTGCTCTGCGGGGTGGTGATGATGCGCTCTTCGCGGTAGGTGCCGGCTTCACGGATGGCGTCAAGCTGGCTTTGAAAGTCCCGATATGCAGTTTTCATCATAACTCCTCCTTTGATGCAATGCAAGCAGATGTTTATTTGGTTGTCCAATCGAGAATGACCTTGCCGGAGCGTCCGGAGTGCATGGCGGCAAAGCCTTTTTCAAACTCTGTGTAATGGAAGCGGTGCGTGATGACAGGCGTCAGATCGAGTCCGCCCTGTACCATGTAAGACATCTGGTGCCAGTTGTCCATCTTGCGGCCGTAGATGCCCTGCAGCGTCAGCCCCTTGCAGATGATGCCGTTCATATCGAGGGAAACAGGCTTGCTGCCGAGGCCGAGCAGGGAGATCTTTCCGCCGTTGCGCATGACGGAGATCATCTGCTTCAGTCCGGACTCACTGCCCGACATCTCCAGACCGACATCGAAACCCTCCACAAGCCCCTGCTTGTGCATGATCTCGTGCAGGTTTTCCTGCGCGACGTTCACCGCCGCGTCAGCGCCCATCTTTCTGGCAAGATCGAGACGGTACTCGTTCACATCAGTCACGACGACGCGCCGCGCGCCGGCATATTTGCAGATGCCCGCCGCAATGATGCCAATGGGACCGGCGCCTGTGATGAGAACATCTTCCCCAACAAGATTGAACATCAGCGCTGTGTGCGTAGCGTTGCCGAAGGCATCGAAGAAGGCGACGACGTCCTCGTCAAGAGAAGGATCGATGATGATGACGTTTTTTGACGGAATGCAGACATACTCCGCAAACGCGCCGTCACGATCGACGCCGACGCCAACGGTATCCTTGCACCACTGGATGTTGCCGTTGTGACAGTTGCGGCAATGGCCGCAGGTGATGTGTCCCTCGCCGCTCACGCGCATCCCTACGCGCAATCCGGTCACGCCGGGGCCAAGCGCCGCGATCTCACCGACATACTCATGGCCGATGACCATGGGCGGCTTGACGTGAGCTGCAGACCAGTCGTTCCAGTCATAGATATGGACGTCTGTGCCGCAGATTGCGGTCTTATGAATGTGGATAAGTACCTCTCCTGGGCCGGGCTCCGGGACGGGGACCTGCCGCAGTTCCAGTCCGGGTGCGGCGGACGGCTTGACGATCGCATCCATCATCTTCATGGTGTGTCCTCCATACAGAAACATTATAACATAACAAAAGAACTGAACAGATCCGTATTGCACTTTCATTATAATCCTGCGGTTATTTGCTGTCAACGCAAGATTTAATTGAAGTAAAACAATTATGAGTCTGTACAGATTCGCGTTCACTTTTTCTTCAATCAAGCGCATGAAACACACAAATGTCCTTGAAATGAGGACAACTCTTCTGGGTTGCTTTTTCGGCATCGGGGCATTACAATAATAATAAAAAACAGAGAAGAGGGGATACCGGATGAAACGAAAGGTCGCAGCGACCGCGATCCTGTGGCTGGTTCTAATGGCGCTTGGTTTCGGGCAGCGCCTTGGCCTGATCCCATCGGATGTGATTTCCGGACGGTCGTTCGGCTGGGCGCTCTCCGCAGCGCAAATGCTTGCCGCTGGGGCGATCGCATGGATCAACCGGGAGCTTCTGAGACCCGGTTTTCGTGCGCTTGCCGGGAAGCATCCGGATGCAGAATCGCTCCCTGTCCTGGCTGCGGCCATTTCCGCGCTGGCGGGAGTCGTTTTGACGGTTGTTCTCATATTTGACAGTACAGAGTCCGGACATCTGTTTTTCGCCATGTCCGGTACGATCCTCTTTGCACGTGTCTTACTGGAGACCATGCGTGATGCATACTTGCGGTCGAGCGGCAGGAGATTGGATGCAGTCCTTCGGGACGTCCCGGATGCGCGTTTGCCCGCATGGGAGGAAAACCGTACTGCTGCCGCGGGTGTGCGTATGGCCCGGCTCCTTGTTTCCGTCACGCTGTTTCTTGCAGCAGCGGCCTTCTGCGTGTGGCTGATCCTGGGTCGTCCGGTTCTGAGTGCGCTTTCCTGTGCGGTTGGTGTTCTGGCGGGCGTGTCAGCCGGGGCACTGACGCTCGGCGCGCAGATCACTTTCCGCGAAGGATTCATCCGCGCAGCGGACGCGGGGATCCTGTTCCATTCTGCAGAGGGGATGACGGAGCTGCACCAGGCGCGCACGATGCTTGTGGAGAAAACGGGCGTGCTCAGTACCGGCGGTCCGGCTGTGACAGATGTGCTGGCCTACGCCATGACGCCGGAGCAGCTTCTCCAGCTTGCTGCTTCCATGGAGCAGGAATCGGAGCATCCCCTTGCGCAGGCGATCGTCCGGACAGCACAGGCGCAGGGGCTTGTGCTGTCAGAGCCGGAGTCGTTCCGAACGGTGCGCGGCTGCGGCATCGAAGCGACGGTCGCCGGTCGCCGGTGCTACGCGGGCACACTGCGCTACCTGCGTACATGCGGTGTGCAGCCGGTACGTGCGGATCAGTTCGCACTGCAGGGAAAAACGCCGATCTATTTCGGTGCGGAGGGCGGAACATGCCTTGGCGTCATCGCACTGCGTGACGCGCTGCAGCCGGAGGCCGAAAGGTGGCTGGAGGAGCTTCGTGCAGAGGGAATCGAACCCGTCATGATGACCGGTGACAATGCGCTTGCTGCACGTGCAGCT
Organism: Oscillospiraceae bacterium; assembly: GCA_902803075.1. Taxonomy (GTDB): domain Bacteria; phylum Bacillota; class Clostridia; order Oscillospirales; family Oscillospiraceae; genus CAG-170. The sequence goes on from CADCOJ010000212.1 coordinate 2,955, forward strand.
GCGGGCAGACTTGGGATCCGTGAAGTGCTTGCTGAGATGCTCCCGGAGGAAAAATGCCGCCGTATCCGCAGCATGCAGGCTGACGGAAAACGTGTTGCCGTATTCGGATACGGTGGGAAGCTGTGCCAGGAGTTTGCGGCTTCGGATCTGGCTGTCAGCGTCGGCCCGTGTGGTCAGACGCCCTGCACGGCCGAAATCCCGGCGGAAGCGCCGGAACGTATCATTGCAGCTGTGCGCTGCACGCGTATGATCCGGCATGTGATGCTGCAGGGACGTGCGCTTGCGATCCTTTATCATCTGATCGTGCTGCCGCTGGCTGCGGGTGCTGTCGTCCCGCTGGGAACATTGCATCCGCTGGCCTGTGCGGCGCTCAGCCTTGCGGCATCCGGAGCTGCGCTCCTTCACGCGCAGCACATGAGAACATGGACGCCCGGCGAGACGCAGGGGCGTGAGAAGCAGCCGCCGGAGGCGGAGGACGCGGTGCAGACAAATGCTGAAGCACTTCCGGAACCGAATGCAGTGGAAATGACAGAAAAATCAAGCAGCATTGGAGGAAATGAACATGTTGACACAGACACAGAAGGATGAAGTTCTGGCGCTTGCGCGTGCGCTCATTGCACAGCCGAGCACGTCGGGCCACGAGCGTGGTGCGGCAGATGCTATGGCTGCATTCATGCGCGAAGCAGGATTTGACAGCGTTATGCGCGATGAATACGGCAGTGTGATCGGCTGCATCCGCGGCAGCCGCCCCGGACCGCGGATCCTGTTCGACGGGCACATCGACACCGTTCCGGTCATCCCGGAGAACTGGACGCGCGACCCTTATGCAGGAGAGGTGGAGGACGGAAAACTCTATGGGCGCGGAGCGAGCGACATGAAAGGCGCGGATGCATCGTTCACTGCTGCAGGGAAGTTCTTCCTGCAGAGCGTCGGGCACCGCTTTGCAGGTGAAGCATATTTTGCAGGCGTTGTGCACGAGGAACTGTTTGAGGGTGTGGCGTCGCGCTCCATCAGCAGGATCGTCCGGCCGGATGTGGTCATCATCGGGGAAGCCAGCCGCTGCAATGTCAAGATCGGACAGCGCGGCCGCGCAGAGATCGTTTTGGAGACATTCGGCATCCCTGCGCACTCCGCGAATCCGGAGAAGGGCGTCAATGCCGTCTATTCCATGTGTCGGGCTGTGCAGGCCATCAACGCGCTGCCGGTCGCGGAGCAGCCGGGGCTTGGGAAAGCAATCCTGGAGCTGACTGATATTATGTCAACTCCTTATCCCGGATCTTCCGTTGTCCCGGCCTACTGCCGCGCGACGTATGACCGCCGACTTCTCGTCGGGGAGACAAAGCAGAGCGTCCTCGCACCGCTTCAGGCGTGCCTGGATGCGCTGCATGGCAAGGACCCGAAATTCTCCGCAAAGGTCTCCCTTGCCGGACAGATGCTCGACTGCTACACCGGTTCGCAGATCGGGGGCGAACGGTTCTTCCCGGGCTGGCTCTATGATCCGGCCGAACCGTTCATCCGCGACGTGCTTGCGGAGCTGCATGCCGTTGGGCAGGAGCCGGAGGTGACAAAATACTCATTCTGCACCAATGGCAGCCATTATGCAGGGGAGGCAGGCATCCGCACGCTCGGCTACGGCCCGTCGCGTGAGGATCTGGCCCATACAAATGATGAATATATCGAGCTCAGCGAGCTTTGGAAGTCCTGCGAAGGCTATATGGCGATTCTCCGCGCACTTCTGAAGTGACAAAGAAAGATGTGTGTGCCTGGGAACCAAATACCGGCTGCACTCGTCCAACGCAACAAAGGAGGTACCGATATGGACCAATACAATACCACTTACACGCCCGGATCGGGCAGTCGCCGCAGAAAACCGCTGCGTCTTCTTTGGCTGATCCCCGTAATTCTGCTGGCTGTGATCCTGTCGCTGGACTCGTTTTACACGCTTAAGGAAGACCAGTATGCGGTGATCACCACGTTCGGCAGGCCGTCCATGGTTTCGGAATCCGGCCTGTGGCCGAAGCTTCCTCTTATCCAGCGCGTGCAGAAGGTCTCCAAATCCATCCAAGGGTTCCCGCTCGGTTATCGTGTTGGAAGCAGCCAGTCGGTGGATGAGGAATCGCTCATGATCACATACGATTACAATTTCGTCAATGTGGATTTCTATGTGGAGTACCGTGTGACGGACCCGGTCAAATTCCTCTATAATTCTTCAGATCCCATCGGCATACTGAAAATGCTCTGCCAGAGCTACATCCGCGATACCATTGGCCTGTATGATGTTGACAGCGTTATTACCACCGGAAAGAGCGAGATCCAGGCAGCCATCAAGCAGAAGGTCATGACGCGCCTGGAGCAGGAAGATCTTGGACTGCAGCTGACCAACATCACCATTCAGGACGCTGAGCCGCCCACACAGGAAGTACAGGCCGCTTTCACAGCAGTCGAAACGGCCAAGCAATCTGCGGATACCGCTGTAAACAATGCCAGGAAGTATGCCAACGAGGTCACGCCTGCCGCAGAGGCCGATGCGGACCAGATCGTCAAGCAGGCGGAAGCGTACCGCGAGAGCAAGATCAACGAAGCAAACGGCCAGGCCGCACGTTTCTCGGAGCTCTTCAACGAGTATCAGAAGTATCCGCTCATCACCAAGCAGCGCCTGTTCTATGAGGCTATGGAGGGGATCCTTCCGGATATGAAGGTCTTTATTGTAGACACCGGAACTGGCGTGCAGACGATGCTGCCGCTTGAACAGTATGCGACGATCGACATGGGAGGTGCAGGAAAATGAAAAAAGCACTGAAGATCATCCTGCCGGCCATTCTGATCCTGGCTGCGGTGATCGTCCTTGCGGGAGGACTGGTCACCACGAAACAGAACGAATACACCATTATCCGCCAGTTCGGCGCTGTAGTCGATATCCGCGATACGCCGGGCCTGTCCTTCAAGCTGCCCTTTGTTCAGTCCAAAAGCACACTGCCCAAGACAGAGATGCTCTATGACCTTGCGGTCAGTGATGTGATCACAAGCGACAAAAAGTCCATGGTCGCAGACAGTTTCGTGCTCTGGAGAATCTCGGATCCTCTGAAGTTCATCCAGTCACTGTCCGGCAGCGTATCGAACGCGGAATACCGTATCGACACCGTCGTTTACAACAGTCTCAAGACAGTCATCAGCTCCATGCGCCAGGAGGAGGTCATCTCCGGCCGTGACGGAGAGCTCGCTGCAAAGATCATGCAGAACGTCGGCACAACGTTCGACGCCTACGGCATTGAAGTGCTTGCTATTGAGACCAAGCGCATCGACCTGCCGGATGAAAACAAATCCGCAGTGTATGAACGCATGATCTCCGAGCGCGGTAATATCGCCGCTTCCTTTGCGGCCGAGGGCGACGCAGAGGCCAAGCAGATCCGCAATGAGGCGGATAAGGCAGTGCAGATCACGCTGTCCCAGGCCAGGTCTGAGGCTGAACGCATCAAGGCTGAGGGCGAAGCGGAGTACATGCGCATTCTTTCCGCGGTCTATGACACGCAGGAGGAAGCTGATTTCTATGAGTTCATGCGCGCGCTGGATATGGCGCAGTCGGCGCTGAGCGGCGGAAACAAGACGCTGGTCATCTCCTCTGATTCACCCATTGCGCAGATTTTTACCGGCAGTTGGGCCGAGACATCAGAAGAATAACTCCGGAAAATGAGACCAAGAGCCGCGGCAAAATACAGTGTATTTTGCCGCGGCTCAGCTTATTGATATCAGTTTTTTTACAAACGAGGGTATTGCGCGTTACAGTTCGGCGTATGCTGCGGCGATCTTGCTGCAGGCTCTGGCATTGTTGTAGGCAAGCTGCAGGTTGGAGGCAAAGGAGACACCGTCTGTCATATCCTTGATGTGGGCGAGCAGGAACGGCGTAAGCGCCGTGCCGTGGATATGCTGCTCGTCCGCAAGTGCGATGGCTTTTCGGATAACTGTCTCCATTTCGTTGTAGTCGAGCGCGTATTCCTCAGGAATGGGGTTTCCGACCACCGCGCCGCCCTTGAGCCCGAGATCCCACTTCGTCTTCATGATCCGGGCGACAGTCTGCTCGTCCGGGCAGTTGTAGTCCAGCTTGAAGCCGGATGTGCGGCAGTAGAACGCAGGCAGCTCATCGGTGCGAAGTCCGAGGACGGGAACGCCGAAGGTCTCCAGGTATTCCAGCGTCAAGCCGAGGTCAAGCAGGCTCTTTGCGCCCGCGCAGACAACGCAGACGGGCGTGTTGGCAAGCTCCTGCAGATCGGCGGAGATGTCCATGGTCTTTTCCGCTCCGCGGTGCACGCCGCCTATGCCGCCGGTCGCAAAGAAGCGGATGCCGGCCAGGTTGGCGATCATCATAGTCGTGGCGACCGTCGTTGCGCCGGTCTGACCGGTTGCAAGGTAGACAGCCACATCGCGGCGGCTGACCTTCCCGACGCCGTCGGCGCGGCACATGAGCGCAAGCTCATCTGCGGTGAGGCCTACCTTCAGCTTCCCGCCGATGATGGCGGTAGTTGCGGGGATGGCGCCTTCTGCACGGACGATGGACTCCACGTTGTGCGCAAACTCCACGTTCTGCGGGTACGGCATGCCATGACTGAGGATCGTGGACTCCAAAGCGACGACCGGCTTGCGGTCAGAGATGGCCTGCCGGATCTCCGGCATGACGGAAAGATATTGATCCTGTTTCATATTGAATTCTCCTTTAGAATGCGATCCAGGAGCGGAAGGCTCATGGATGGATTGATCGTTCCCGGGTAAGAGAGCGCCGCGAGACCCGCGGCAAGGGCAAGGTCCAGTGTCCGCTCAGGCGGAAGCTCCTTCAGCGTGGCATAGAGCATGGCAGCTGTGAATGCGTCGCCTGCGCCGGAGGCATTGACCATCTGCGCTGCAGGGCGGAGTTTTTTTCGCAGAATACGTCCGCAGTCGTCCATATAGAAGCAGCCTTCGCTGCCGAGAGAGACGAACAGACGGTGAAGACCCTGCTGCAGGAGGCGTTCTCCGGCCCGCGCCAGATCAAGGTCGGTTTCGACCGGGAGCCCGGCCAGAATCTCAAGCTCCATGCGGTTGGGCTTTGCGGTGTGGAATCTGCCGATGTACGGCGCAACAATGCGCGCGTAAGCGGTGGAAACGGGGTCTACACAGACAGTCTGCTCCGGACCGCAAAGGTCAAGAAGCTCTTCAAGCGCACGTTCACGGATGCATGGGTCACACGTAACGATCCGCGCGCCGCGGATCAGCGCGCGATGCTGTGTGAGATATCCGCCAGGTAAACTCGACTGGATGATCGTCATGTCCGACATAGCTACAAGCATGTCGCCCGCGCTGTCAAGGATGGAGAGATACATGGACGATACAGCCTGATCGGTGCGCCAGACCGCATCGACATCGATGCCGGCAGCACGGCTTTCGCGCAGAATCTGTTCACCGAAGGCGTCACAGCCGATGGCGGAGAGCAGCTTCACGTCGGCACCGAGCCGAGAAAGGTTATCAAGCACGTTTCGCGTGACACCGCCGGCGGAAAGTCGGATATGGCCCGGATTGGAGTCACGCAGGCGGATCGGAGCAATGGATGCGCCGGAAAGGTCGAGATTCGCTGCACCGACGCCCACGATATATGGCTGAGTCATACGGACGCCTCCTCTCACAGCGCAATCCATGATACGCGAAACAGACGCCAAAGTCAAGCATGACACGTTTCCCACGCCTCATGGAAACGCCCCCGGTGCATGCACCGGGGGCGTTTGTATGGAAAGAATATCAGACGACTGCAAAGAACTTGATAAGGAACAGGATCGAAATGACGTAAGTCAGAGCGGAAACCTCTTTCGCCTTGCCGGAGAAGACTTTGATGATGGTGTAGGAGATCAAACCGATACCGATGGCGTGGCCGATAGAGCCGGAGATCGGCATGGCGAGCAGCATGAGGCTCACGGGAACCATAGTGTCCAGGTCGTCAAAGTTCACGTTTTTCAGACCCATCAGCATCAGAACACCGACATAGATCAGAGCCGAGGAGGTCGCTGCCGCAGGAATGATGGCCGCGATCGGAGCAATGAACATGCAGGCAAGGAAGATGATGCCGGTGGTCAGGGCTGTCAGACCAGTGCGCCCGCCGGCTTCCACGCCGGAGGCAGATTCCACGAACGTCGTGACGGTGGAGGTGCCGGTGACGGCGCCTGCTACGGTGCCGACAGCATCGGAGAGCAGCGCTTCTTTCATGTTGGGCATGTTGCCTTCCTTGTCGCACATGCCGGCGCGGGATGCCGTGCCGACGAGTGTGCCGATGGTGTCGAACATGTCGATCATGCAGAAGGTGATGATCAGTGTGATGGCAGTGAACCAGCCGATCTCAAAGAATCCCTTGAAGTTGAACTTGAAAAGGGTCGTGGAAGCCATGTCGGCAAACGGCGGCAGGAAGGACGCCGTCTTAAGTGATGCGAACGGATCCGCGTGCAGGAAGATCGCGTCGCCGGCCCAGTAGACCACGGACGCCACGAGCATGCCGATCAGCACAGACGCCTTGATGCCCTTCTTGGCCAGCAGAACGATGACGAACAGACCGACGAACATGGTGACAACAGTCAAAAGCATGGCGGCATAGCCGGCATCGCCCATGCTGCTCTTAATAACGCTCGGCGTGAGCGCGCCGAAGAAGTCACGCATGACAAAGAACGGAGCGGCGAAGCCGTTGCCCTCGGCATAGATACCGGCGTTGGAGCCAAGGCCAATGTTGAGGAGCATCAGTCCGATGGCAGGGGAGATGCCGAGCCGGACCCCAAGCGGGATGGCGTTGACGATCTTTTCACGGATGTTGAGGACGGACAGGACAATGAAAACGAGACCCTCAATGAGAATGATGACGAGAGCTGCCTGGAAGGACTGAACGTAGGTCATTCCGGTCAGGCCGACGATGTTTGCGCAGACGACTGCGAAGAACGAGTTGAGACCCATGCCCGGAGCCATGGCAAACGGCTTGTTTGCCAGGAAGGCCATGCAGAACATGCCGACGGCCGACGCAATACAGGTGGCCAGGAACACGCCATTCCAAAGCTCCTGACCCTCCGCACCAAAGTTTGTCAGCAGATTCGGATTCAGGGCAATGATGTAGGCCATCGTCATAAACGTCGTCAGACCGGCAATGATCTCGGTACGCACAGTCGAGCCGTTCTCACGAATCTTGAACAACTTATCCATGTGTTTGTTTCCTCCGTTTCTTTCTGAAATCTCAAAAAGTTTTAGCAGACCAAAACTTTTTACAGTTTCATCATAGCAAAAATTTGCACCGATTACAACCCATCTCCCCGTGCGGACATGCACAAAATTCTGGTGGAATAATTTGTGCGTTTCCACGAAAGGATGTGACATCCTGGCCCTGCTTTCCAGCAAGGGCACGCCATCGAACTGGAAAACATGCGATTTCCGATCTGTGGAAGGCATTGACAAGCAGTTGCTGCCGCTTTATAATTGTACTGTTTGAGAAGATTCTGGCAATACGCCGAAGGAGAGTTTTTCATATGAAGCACGAAATGACCATTGCGGGACTCAAGCGCGAACTGCCTCTTTGCAAAGTTTCCGACAGCCTGTATATCGGTGCGTTTATCATGTTCGGTGATGCAGAGCTTACCGTCGCCTGTGCACGTGAGCTGCTTGCACGCGCTCCAAAGGAGTACGACTATCTGCTCACCGCGGAAGCAAAGAGCATTCCGCTGATCCACGAGATGGCACGCCAGTCCGGTGCAAAGACCTATTTTGTGGCACGGAAGGGAATGAAAGTCTACTTGACCGACCCCATCCGCGTGACGGTTCATTCCATCACCACGCAGCATGAGCAGGAGCTGTTCCTTTCCGGAGCAGATGCAGCGCTTATGCGCGGCAAAAAGATCCTCATTGTCGATGACGTCATCTCCACCGGCGAGTCGCTGCATGCGCTCGAGGAGCTCGTGAGGAAGGCGGGCGGTGAGGTTGCCGGCCGCATGGCCGTGCTGGCTGAGGGCGACGCACAGGACCGCACAGACATTACATACCTGGAAAAGCTTCCGGTCTTTGACGCGGAAGGCCGCGTCATCGGCTGATCGGCCGCATACAATGTGCCGCGCCCGTGAACAGGACGCGGCGCTTTTGTTCCCAGAGCAACTCAAATCTTTCTGCAAGGAGTCCAAACCATGACAACGATCCATGGCTTTGTCCGGACCAATACGCGCGAGCTCCCTGAGATCCGCGCAGCGCTGCATGAGTACATCCACGAAGGAACGCGTGCACGCCTATGCTGGCTCGAACGGAGCGACGAAAACAAAACATTCTGCATTGCATTTCGGACGCCGGCATTTGATGACACGGGCGTGTTCCATATTCTGGAGCACTCCGTGCTCTGCGGATCGGAACGATACCCGGTCAAGGAACCGTTTGTCGAATTGATGAAAGGCTCTGTCAACACGTTCCTCAACGCCCTGACTTATCCGGACAGGACATGCTATCCTGTCTCAAGCCGCAACGACCGCGATTTCCTCAACCTCACACGCGTGTATCTTGACGCGGTCTTTTTCCCGTCGATTTACCAAAAACGTGAGATCTTTGAGCAGGAGGGGCATCATATCTCCTTTGCCGAAGGGACGCCTGCTCGGCAGGGCGTCGTGCTCAATGAAATGCGCGGTGCCTTCGCTGACCCCGATACAATCCTGCTGCATGCCATAAGCAAAGGTCTGTTCCCGGATACGACCTACCGCTTCGTATCGGGAGGCGCGCCCGCGTCGATCCCGACGCTCACATATGAGGCGTTCCTGGCAACGCATCGCCGGTTTTATCACCCGTCAAATGCATGGCTGATGCTCGATGGAGCAATTGAACCGGAGGAGACGTTTGCGCTGCTGGACTCCTATCTTTCCAGGTTCCGCGCCATTGAGCCGGATACCGCCATTTCCCTGCAGCAGCCGGTGAAACAGCCCATGACCGTTCACAGATATGCACTGGGCGAGGACGAATCTCCGGAGACAAAAACAAGACTTGGCTTCGGCTTCGTGCTCGGCACGTTCCGGGACAAGAAAAAGATGATTGCTGCGCAGATCCTGAACGATGTGTTGTGCGGCAGCACACAGGCACCGCTGTGCCACCCGATCCTGGAGCGGGAGTTGGCGGAGAATGTGTCGCTTTCGAATATGGAGGAGGAGCAGCAGCCCTGGATGCTGTTGGAGGTAGAGAACCTGCGTCAGGAAGATGCGGAGACGGTGCGCTGCATTCTGTTCGATACGCTCCGTGCACTTTGCCGGGACGGACTGGACCACAGTCAAGTGGAGGCGTCGCTGGCAGCGCTGGAGTTCCGGATGCGCGAGCGGGATTACGGTACCATGCCGCGCGGCCTTGTGTTTATC
>CADCOJ010000213.1 GCA_902803075.1 Oscillospiraceae bacterium
CCCAGGTCGTTGGCCAGGTCCACGTTGATGGTGTTGATGAGCAGCTCGTTGGAGAAGTTGCCGTCCGAGCCGACGGGGAACGTGCGCAGCAGGAAGAAGCGCAGCGCATCCACGCCGAACATCTCCGCCAGCACATAGGGATCGACCACATTGCCCTTGGATTTGGACATCTTGCCGCCGTCCATGACCAGCCAGCCGTGGCCGTAGACATGCTTCGGCAGCGGCATGCCCATGCTCATGAGCATGGCGGGCCAGATGATGGAATGGAAGCGGACGATCTCCTTGCCCACGAAGTGGACGTCCGCCGGCCAGTATGTCTCATAGTCGTGGAACTGATCGTTCATGAAGCCGAGGGCGGTGGTGTAGTTGAACAGCGCGTCCACCCACACATAGACCACATGGCCCGGGTCAAAATCCACGGGCACGCCCCAGGTGAACGACGTGCGCGACACGCACAGGTCCTCCAGGCCGGGATCGATGAAGTTGTTGACCATCTCATTGACACGGGATTTGGGCTGCAGGAAATCGGTGGTGGTCAGCAGCTCGCGCACGCGGCCGGCATATTTGGACAGGCGGAAGAAATATGCTTCCTCCGAGGCGTCGTGCACCTCGCGGCCGCAGTCCGGGCATTTGCCGTCCACCAGCTGGCTCTCGGTCCAGAACGATTCGCAGGGCGTGCAGTATTTGCCCTTGTATTCGCCCTTATAGATGTCGCCGTTTTCATACATCTTACGGAAGATCTTCTGGATGGAGGCGACGTGCCAGGCGTCGGTGGTGCGGATGAAGCGGTCGTTGGAGATGTTCATCAGCTTCCAGAGGTCCAGGATGCCCTTTTCCCCGCAGACGATGTTGTCCACAAACTGCTGGGGCGTGACGCCGGCGGCGCGGGCCTTGTCCTCGATCTTCTGGCCGTGCTCGTCGGTGCCGGTCAGGAACATGACGTCGCAGCCCTTCAGACGCTTATAGCGCGCCATGGCGTCGGTGGCGACGGTGCAGTAGGTGTGCCCGATATGCAGCTTGTCCGACGGATAATAGATGGGCGTGGTGATATAGAATTTTTCCCTGCGTGCTTCACACATGGCAGTGTTCCTCTTTTCTGCAGCTCCGGATGAAAGAGCGGTATTCCCCGTTATCGTACCTTTTTTTCCGTGTGTTGTCAACCGCTTGCAAAACATTTGACAGCCGTGATATACTACGCATACATTAAAAACAGATTGGAGTTTTACATCGTATGATCGCATTTCGTCCTCTGACGCTGGAGGACTACGGGCAGATCCACGGTCTGCTCAGCAGCTGCGCGTATCCCGGCGCCGACTACACCTTCAACAACATGTATTTCTGGTCCTGCTATTACGGCGAGTTCGGCTATGCCGCGGGCATGCTGACGCAGCACATCACGCTGCCTGATTTTGAAGATTATCTCTATCCCGCCGGGCCCGGCGACGTGAAGGCCGCCCTGGCCGAGATCATGGAGGACGCCCGCGCCCGCGGCGGCCGGCTGCGCCTGCGCGGCCTGACCGGGGACCGCGTCCGGGAGCTTGAGGCATGCTTCCCGGGCCAGTTCACCGTCCGGCCCTACCGCGGCTCCTTCGACTACATCTACACCGTGGAGGAGCTCACCGAGCTCAAGGGCAAGAAGCTCCAGAGCAAGCGCAACCACTGCAACCGCTTCCAGACGGTCTATCCGGACTGGTACACCGAGCCCATCACCGGGCAGAACCTGCCGGCCTGCCGCGCGCTGTGCGAGCAGTGGTATGCGCTGCATGTCCCCGGCAGCGAGCAGGAGCGCCTGCAGCTCCAGCTGGAGCGCGTGGCCATTGCCCGCGCCTTCGAGGGCTTCACGCGGCTGGGCATGGACGGGCTCCTGCTCTCCGACGGCGAACGGTTCGTCGCCTTCAGCATGGGCGTGCGGATGAACCGCACCTATTATGACGTCAACTTTGAAAAGGCGCTGACCAACGTTGCCGGCGCTTACAGCGTCATCAACCGGGAGTTTTCCCGCATGGTGGCGGAAAAATACCCGGAGGTGGAATATCTCAACCGGGAGGACGACATGGATCAGGAGGGGCTGCGCCGGGCCAAGGAGTCCTATCAGCCCACGATCCTGCTGGAAAAATTCACCGCGGAACGGAAGGAGACGCTCTGATGCGCTGCCGGAAAACCGGCCCGGAGGATCTGCCGCAGCTGCGGCAGATCTGGGCCCTTGCCTTTGACGACGGCCCCGAGGGGGACGAGGATTTTTTCCGCACCTGCCTGCAGGAAGCCATCGGCTTTGCCGCCGAGGAGGACGGACAGCTCCTGTCCGCGCTCTATGCGCTGCCGCAGACGCTGGTCTGCGGGGAGCAGACGCGCTCCGCGGCCTATCTTTTCGCCGTGGCCACGCGTCCGGAACGCCGGGGGCAGGGCATCGGGGCGAAGCTGCTGGCCTATGCCGAGCGGGAGCTGCGGAAGCGGTATGTCTCGTTCGTCTGGCTGGTCCCGGCCGACGGGCGGCTGCGCGCGTACTATGCGCGCCTGGGCTATGTCCCCGGGCCGTGCGCGCAGGAGCGGGAACTTCCCGCGCCGCGCGGACGCGGCGCCTGCGACGCCGTCGGCGCGCAGGAATATGCCGGCATGCGGGAGACGCTCCTGCTTGACGCGCCGCATATCCGCTGCTCGCTGGCGCAGCTGCGCTATCAGGCGTGCACGGACCGGTTCTTCGCGCTCACGCTGGACGGCCGGTACGGCTGCGCCAGCGCCCGGGCGGAGGACGGCGTGATCCGCGTCACCGAGATCCTGCCGGACGCGTCCATGCTGCCGGCGCTCATGCAGGGCCTGCCGGGCCGGGTGTGCCGCGTGCGCACGGCCGGCGCGGGCAGCCCCCTTGGCATGGTCCGGCAGCTGGACGGCGCGGAGCCGGTCCCGGCGTTTTATGCGCCGTTCGTATTTGACGAATGATCCCGCCGTGTGATACAATAAAAAAACATCCCGACATGAAAGGAGGCGCCGGCGCTTGGCCGCACCGGATCTCATCATACCGGCTGCCGAGGCGCAGCTGCTTTTCACCGCCGCCAATGCGGACGCGGCGCTTTTGTACCTCTATCTGAAGGCCGGCCGCCCCTGCCAGGACGCCTGCGGGGCGCTGGGCATGAGCCAGGCGCGGTATGCGCTGGCGCTGGCCGCGCTGGAGCAGCTCCAGCTCTATACGCGCCAGGCGCCGCCCCGGGAGCCGCCGGAGCCGCAGCCGGTGACGGACGGCGACATGATGCGCGAGCTTGCCGCGGGGACGGAGTTTTCCAAGCTGCTGGGAGAGGTCCAGCGGCGCTTCGGCCGCGTGCTCAGCACCGAGGAGGTGCGCCAGCTGGTGCGCATCTACCGCAGCTACGGGCTTGCGCCCGAGGTCATCACCATCCTCATCAACTACTGCATCCAGCGCCAGCGCCAGAACAACAACCCCCGCATGCCGAGCTTCCGCGCCATCGAGCGGGAGGCCGCCGCGTGGGAGCGGGAGGGCGTGGAGACGATGGAGCAGGCGGCGGCCTATATGCAGCAGCGCCTGCTGCAGCAGACGCAGCTCGGCCGCATCCGCCAGGCCTTCGGCATCCAGGACCGGCGCCTGACGCAGAGCGAGGAGACCTACATCCGCCGCTGGCTGGACTGGGGCTTCGGGGAACCGGAGATCGCATTCGCCTACGACAAGACGTGCCTCAACACCGGCGGCCTGCGCTGGGCGTATCTCAACTCGATCCTGGAGAGCTGGCACAGCCAGGGACTCACGACGCTGGCGCAGATCCGCGCCGGCGACCGCCCGGCTGCAAAGCCCGCCCGGACAAGCCGGCCCGGCTACCGCGTGCAGCAGCATGACGGGCAGCTCAGCCCGCTGCAGCAGGCGGCGGTGGAGCGGCTGATGAACGAAACGGAGAAGTGACCATGCCTTATTCCGACGACATCGTGAAGCGGGCGCGCGAGCGCCTGCAGTCTGAGCGCGAGCAGAACGACCGGCAGTGCCGCGCGCGCATCGAGGCGGTCTATGACAAGACCCCGCGCCTGCGGGAGATCGACCGCCAGCTCCGCATGACCGCCGCGCAGGTGCTTGCCGCCACGTTCCGCTCCTCCGGTGACCCGACCGCCGCCATGGCAAAGATCCGGAAGGAGAACCTTGCCCTCCAGCAGGAGCGCGACTGGCTGCTGCAGACCGAGTGCATCGACCCGGCCGACCTGGAGATGACGCCCATCTGCCAGTGCTGCGGCGGGACGGGCTATGTGGGGGCGCAGATGTGCGAATGCCTCAAGGAGCTCTGCCGCCAGGAGCAGAAAAAGGAGCTTTCCGCGCTGCTGGGGCCGGAGCGCGGCGAGTTTGACCGCTTCCGCCTGGACTATTATCCGGCCGAATACAGCAGCGCCATCGGCACGAGCCCGCGCCGGCTGATGGAGCGCGTGTACCGCGAGGCGGTGAACTACGCGCAGAAATTCTCGCCGTCGTCGCCGTCGCTGCTGTTTGCCGGGGCCACGGGCCTGGGCAAGACGTTCCTCTCCTCCTGCATCGCGCGCACGGTGGCGGACCGCGGCTTTTCCGTGCGCTATGCGCCCATCTCCGCGCTCATGGCCGACTGCGAGGAGGAGACCTTCCGCCAGCAGGGCGCGCACGGGAAAACGGACGCCTGCCTGCGCTGCGACCTGCTCATCATCGACGATCTGGGCACGGAGATGACCACCCAGTTCACCGTCTCCACGCTCTATCAGATCCTCAACACGCGGCTGCTGGAGGGCCGGGCGACCATCGTCTCGACCAATCTGCCGCTGGACGACCTGCAGGTGCGCTACTCGGCGCAGATCGCCTCCCGGCTGCTGGGCACGTTCATCCTCTTCCAGTTCTATGGGGACGACATCCGCTTCCGGATCAGCCGGAAGCTCTGACCGGGAACTCAGGCCGCATGGGGCTGCCGCGAAATGCTTGCATTTTGCGGCAGCCCCTGCCGCATCTGCGCGGGCGGGGCGCTTTTGTTGGAAGTATGAGAAAAGAAACAAAAAGTTTACAGATTTTTGTCGGAAAAAATCTGCCGTTCCACTTTCCAGTTGCCGCAAGCTGTGCTACAATGTAAAAGGATCTTTATGCCGTTCACCTGTTCGGCTTTCCGATATTATTTCCCGTAAGGAACGATCATGATGATGGAACTGCTTTCTCCCGCCGGGTCGATGGAGGCGCTGCGCGCCGCAGTCTGCAACGGCGCGGATGCCGTATATCTCGGCGCGGACGCCTTCAACGCCCGCATGAACGCGCGCAATTTTTCCGCCGGCGACCTCCAGGAGGCCGTCGTCTATTGCCATGTGCGCGGCGTCAAGGTCTATCTGACCGTCAATACGCTGGTCTCCGACCGCGAGATGCCGAAGGCTGCCGATCTGATCCGGATGGCGGCGACCTTCGGCGTCGATGCGTTCATCGTGCAGGATCTGGGCGTCGTCTCCCTCTGCCGGGAGATCGCGCCCTCCGTGCCCGTGCACGCCTCCACGCAGATGAGCATCCACTCGCTGGAGGGCGTGCTGCAGGCGGCGGCGCTGGGCGTGAGCCGCGTGGTGCTGGCCCGGGAGCTGCCCGCCGAGCAGATCGCCCACATCTGCAAAAAAAGCCCCGTGGAGATCGAGGTGTTCGTCCACGGCGCGCTGTGCATGTGCTATTCCGGGCAGTGCTACCTCTCGTCGGTCATCGGCCGGCGCAGCGGCAACCGCGGCCAGTGCGCCCAGCCCTGCCGCCTGCCCTACGGCTACGGCCGCTTTGAGGCCACGCGCTATCCCCTGAGCCTGCGGGACAACTGCCTTGTGGGCTCGCTGGACATGATGCGCCGCATGGGCGTGACGTCCGTCAAGATCGAAGGGCGCATGAAGCGCCCGGAATATGTGGCCATCGTCACCCGGGCCTACCGCTCCGCCCTGGACGGGAAGCAGCTTTCCGACGACGATCTGCGCGAGCTGGAGGAGGTCTTTTCCCGGGAGGGCTTCACGCAGGGCTATTTCGAGGGCAAAACCGGCGCGCAGATGTTCGGCCGCCGCCAGGAGACCCAGAGCGCCCCGGCGCTGCTGGCCTCCGCCCGCGCCACCTATGAGCAGCGGGAGCTGCAGCGCACGCCGGTCAAATTCTATGCCATCATCCGCGCGGGCGCGCCCGCGCAGCTGGCCGTGGAGGACGCGGACGGCCATATCTGCAAGACCGTGGGCCCCGTGCCGGAGGAGGCGCTCTACCGCTCGCTGACGCAGAAGGATCTTTACAACCAGCTGCGCCGGACCGGCGGCACGCCCTACTGCTGCACGGACGTGCGCTCGGTGCTCGACAGCGGCGTGACGCTGCCCGTGTCCGCCATCAACGCCATGCGCCGCGACGTGCTGGCGGAGCTGACCGCCCGCCGCGGGCG
>CADCOJ010000214.1 GCA_902803075.1 Oscillospiraceae bacterium
GCTCCGGCTCGGGCTGCTCGTCCGGGTCGGGGATGTTCCCGGCCTCCGTCTCGCGGTGGATCTCATCAATGATCGCGTTGAGGATCGCAGTGTCGGGGGAGAAGCTCTCCTTGAAATCCTCCTCCATGGTCTCGGTATCGGCAAACTGGACGGGCTCGACAGGCTCCTCCTCATGCGGATCCGCCAGCTGATGCTCGCCCTCGATGGGCGGGACGATGGGCGTGTCCGGCGTCTCGTTGCGCTTGGCGTAGTCCACAAGCGCCTCGCGCATTTCCTGCGGGGTCTGATAGCGGTCGGCAGGCTGGAACGCGCACGCCTTGCGGATGATCTCAGCCATTTCGTAGTCGGCATACATGGGAGCGGGCAGCTCCGAGCCTGTGACGCGGAGCTTGTCCGCAGCGCGCGGGGAGGTCTTTTCGTCCTCAAAGGGGCCGTGGCGGCCGTTGTAGACATAGTAAAGGATCATGCCCACGGAGTAGATGTCCGCGGTGGGCTCCAGCGTGCCGACAAGGCTGAACAGCTCCGGCGCGGAGAAGGAGCTGAGCATCTCCTCTGGCATGGAGCAGTATTTGAGCTCGTCGATCTTCGCAATGCCGAGGTCGCCCAGCAGGTAGTGCTCCTGCGCGCCGAGATAGACGTTCGACGGTTTGACGTTGCGGTGAATGAGTCCGGCTTCGCGCAGACTGCCGAGCGCACTGCACAGATCGAGACCGAGGTTGACTGCACCCGCGTGCGTCATAGGCGTCTCATCCATGCATTCCAGGAGCGTTTTGCGGTACTCCGCAAGCAGGTACAGGTCAAATCCGACGCCGTCTTCCTTCGGCTCGATCTGATAGCTGCGGTAGCAGCCGATGTTCGGGCTGGCGGAGAGCGTTTCGAGCGTTTCCAGCTCCTGCTGATAGTCCGCGGCGATCTGTTTGTAGTAACCCTGCGCATCCTCCACCGTGGACGCAGCACCTGTGAACATCAGCGCATCGACCTGTTTCTGCGACTCAGGGATGCTGATGTGCTTGAGGTAGTACGACTGGCCGGATCTGGAACTCCTGACAATATAGACAGAGGAGCCGCCGCGCGTGCTGACGCAGCTGACGACCTCCATATTACTCAGCAGCGGCGATACAAGCTTGAGTTCTGACAATGGTTTCGCCTCCTTAAAATTACACGCTTTTATTCTATGATACTTTTCCGAAAAATGCAATAGATTATCTCAAACGTTGCTCTTGGAATCTGTTGTGTTTTGTGATATACTGTAGAAAAATGCTTGAATCTGCCGGCATCTCCGCCGGCGACGGACCCAATCGATGGAGGAAAACCATGGAACGAAAAACCTGTGATTACTGCGGCATGGAGTATGACGCCAGGCTCAGCCAGTGTCCGCTGTGCGGACGGGCTGCGGCGGAAGCGGTCCCTGCGGCGGCGAAGCAGACGCCTGCAGGGGAAGAACCTGTGCCTGTCCGGGAAAAGCCTGCGCCTGCCCGCACACAGACGGATGCAAAGCGCACGGCATATTCCGGAGGAGGCAGACGCGTCCGGAAAAAGACTGCGCCGGTTCGGGCGGCGGAACCTGCCTGGACAAAAGATGAGCCTGTGCAGCAGACAAATCCGTACGCCATTCCGAAGTGGATGATGACGGCTATCTGCGTGATTCTCGGCATTGCCGTCCTGGGCGGCGCGTTCATCGCGTTCACGCAGGTCGGCTGGTCGCCCTTGTACCGTGCGCCGGCGACTGTCCAGGCGCAGACGCCTCCGCCCCCCGTGCCGGAGCAGCCCGTTCAGGAAGAGCCTGCCCCGGAGCAGCCCACGCAGGAGCAGCCGACCGTTCAGGAACAGCAGCCGGTCCAGCAGACGCCTACTGAAGCGCAGTATACCAACGAAGAGGACCAGAAGCCTGTGAAGCAGGAGCCTGTCCAGGAGCAGCCCGCCGAGTGCACCTCGCTCAAGCTCTCCGCGCCGACGGTCACCTTTGAAAAGGCTGATCGTTTCTTCAATCTTTCCTATGAGCGCAAGCCTGAAAACTGCGCTGACCCCGTGATCTTCACATCCAGCGACGAAGCCGTTGCAACGGTCAATGCGCATGGCAAGATCGTTGCGGTCAACCGCGGCACCGCGGTCATCACCGCAACCTGCGGCAGCCAGAGTGCATCCTGCATGGTAACCTGTGATTTTGAGTACATCCCCGTGGACGATCCCAACGGCGGCGAGACCGAGCAGCTTCCGCTTGCGCTCAATAATGCGGACATGACCTTCTTCTCGCCCGGCGAGCAGTTCCGCCTGGCTGTCCTGCATGCGCCGTCGGACGCCTATACCACCTTTGTCAGCGCCGATCCCAGCATCGCCACCGTCACCGAGGACGGCCTCATCACTGCAAAGAGCAGCGGCACGACCACCATCACCGTCACGGTGGATGGCTTCGAGCCGCTCAAGAGCATTGTCCGCTGCCGGCTCAGCGATTCTGCCGAGCAGCCGGGGGACGCCTCCTGTACCATCAGCAACAGCGACGTTACCATGGGCCTTAAGGGCGAGAGCTTCCAGCTCACGCTGAAGGATGCCTCCGGAAACCGGATCTCCGGTCTGCGCTGGGTCTCGGACGACACCTCGGTCTGCACCGTCGATGAACACGGCGTCGTCACCGCCGTCGGCAAGGGCACAACCAATGTCCATACCACCTACGGCGGCGTGACTTACACCTGTATCGTCCGCTGCCGGCTCTGACGGCCTGACTTCGTCCTCCATCATGATTCACGCAAAAAAGCCGGGAACGGGGTATGCTCCGTTCCCGGCTTTTGCGTCGGCAGATCCGTGTGTCTGCCGGCCGCATGCGCTTATTCCGCGTGCTGTCTTCTGCGAAACAGCAGCGTGATGCACCACAGACCGGCCAGCCCGACCAGCGCATAGACCACGCGGCTGACGCCGGCGGTCTGACCGCCGAAGATCCACGCGACCAGATCGAATTTTGCGAATCCGACGAGGCCCCAGTTGACCGCACCGATGATCGCAAGGATGAGAGATAACGTATCCATAAAAAGCACGCTCCTTTCCGTTGTCTCACGGGTAGTATGCGCGTTTTTTCGCCTTTCATGCCGCCGTGCATGTGATAATTCGGAAATAGCGGTTGCTTTTGCGCGCGAACGCGTTATAATAGCTTTGAGAACTGTCTTTTTTTTAGGCAGAACAAAAAATTGTCTGAGCAAAGGAAGACCCACATGAAATACCTCCTTGTGATCGGCGACGGCATGGCGGACGAGCCTGTCACGCAGCTTGACGGAAGAACGCCTTTGGAGGCTGCGCAGATCCCGACGATCGACCGTCTGAGCCGCCAGGGCATCCTTGGCAGCACGGTCAACTGCCCGCCGCCGCTTCCGGCCGGAAGCGAGACGGCCATCCTGTCCATTTTTGGCTATGACCCGCGCACGTATTTCACCGGGCGCTCCCCGCTGGAGGCTGCTGCGGCCGGCATTGCGCTGCGCCCGGGCGACTGTGCGTTCCGCATGAACCTTGTTTCGCTGGAGGATTCGGACGTCCCCTTCGCACAGCGCAGGATCCTTTCACACAGCGCCGGCTCCATCGGCGCGGAGGACGCCTTCGAGGCGGTTGAGACCCTTGAGCGTGATCCGGATTTTTCTGCGCTTTTGCGCAGAGCCGACATGACCATCCACCGGTTCCCGGCCTTCCGGCAGATCCCGGTGCAGCATGGTGCAGATCTGCAGGGGCTTGTCACCATCCCTCCGCATGACCACCTGGGAGAGGTGATCGGGCCGCTCCTGCCCTCCGGATGCGCAGAGGGGGAACTGCTGAAGGAGCTGATGGAGGCGGCCTTCCGCGCGCTCGATCACAGCGCGCTCAATGCGCGCCGCCGCAGCGAGGGAAAGCTTCCCGCCAACGGCGTCTGGTTCTGGGCGCAGGGCACGGCGATCGCGCTGCCGTCCTTTGCGGAGAAATACGGGCGCCGCGGCGCTGTTATCTCCGCCGTTCCGCTCTGCCAGGGCATTGCCGCGCTGGGCGGCATGGAGGTCTCGCTTGTGGACGGGGCGACCGGCGAGATCGATACGAACTATGAAGGCAAGCGCGACCGCGCGCTGGAGCTCCTGCACCGCAGCGATTTGGACTTTGTCTGCCTGCACCTTGAGGCGCCGGATGAGTGCACGCATAACGGTGACCTGCCCGGCAAGATCCAGTCTGTCGAATGGCTCGACAGCCGGATCCTTGCGCCCATGATGCGTGTGCTGGACGAGGAGCGCATGCCAGTCCGCATTCTCCTGCTCTCCGACCATAAGACGCTGACCTCCACGCGCGGCCATGCCGGAGGCCCGGTCCCGTTCCTCCTGTATGACAGCACAGCACCCCGGGGCAGCGGCCTGCCCTACACCGAGACAAACGGTCTCAAGGGCCCGTTCGTGGAAAACGGCGCCGATCTGATGCGTATGTTGTTTGGCCCGGAGGCCAAAAAACGATAAACATGATTCTTCAATGAAAGGGGAACCCGTTATGAACGCATTTCTGCCCGCAGATATTCTGATCCCGAAAACAGACCGTATGGACAAGTGGGCCGTTATCGCCTGCGACCAGTTCACCTCCGACAAGGCGTACTGGGAGCGCGTCCGCAAAAACGCGGAAGGCGCTGTCTCCACCATCAACCTGATCCTGCCGGAGGCAGAGCTCGGTACCGAGCTTGAAGCTGCGCACACAGCCGCCATCAACGCCACCATGGCGCAGTATATGAAGGACGACGTTTTCACCACCTACAAAGACAGCTATGTCTATGTGGAGCGCACGCTCGAAAACGGCTCCGTCCGTAAGGGCCTTGTGGGCATGGTCGACCTGGACGCCTATGATTACTCCACCGGCGCCACCTCTGCCATCCGTGCCACCGAACGTACCGTCCCCGAGCGGATCCCCCCGCGTCAGCGCGTCCGCCGCGATGCGCCCATTGAGCTGCCGCACATCCTCATGCTCTGCGACGACCATAAGAAGGTCCTCATCGAGCCGATCGCTGCGAAGAAGGATACGCTCAAAAAGCTCTATGACTTTGACCTTATGGAAGGCGGCGGCCATATCTGCGGCTGGCTGGTGGATGGCGCGGACGCGGAAGCGTTCAACAACGCCCTCACACGGTACACCGCCACCGTCGGTGAAAAGTATGAGGGCCTGAAGGGCGTGCCGATGGTCTTTGCTGTCGGCGACGGGAACCATTCTCTCGCAACGGCCAAATCCTGCTATGAGGAGCTCAAGAAAAACAACCCCGGCAAGGATCTTTCCAACCACCCGGCGCGCTTCGCGCTCGTTGAGCTGGAAAACATCCATGACGACGCCCAGGTCTTTGAACCGATCCACCGCGTCATCTTCAAAACCGATGCGAAGCGGCTCCTCCGCACGCTTGAGGAGACCTTCTGCGCTCCCGGCGGCTTCCCTGTGAAGTGGTTCATCGGTGAGGAATCCGGAACCGTATATCTTGACCGCGCAAAGTCTGAGCTGGCTGTCGGCGCGCTGCAGACCTTCCTTGACCAGTACCTGAAGGAGAATGCCGGCGAGATCGATTATATCCATGATGATGACGCGCTCATCAACCTGGCCAAACAGCCCGAAGCCATCGGGTTCCTGCTGCCCGCCATGGAGAAGAGCCAGCTCTTCCGCGGCGTCATTGCAGACGGCATCCTGCCGAGAAAGACCTTCTCCATGGGCCACAGCCGCGAGAAGCGCTACTATCTTGAGGGCAGAAAGATCAGGGAATGACCGGAGTGACTGTTTCTGCACCTGCGAAGATCAACCTGACGCTCGACGTGCTCGGCGCGCGCCCGGACGGTTATCATGCGATCTGCTCCGTCATGCAGACGCTCACGCTCTGTGATGATGTTTCTGTCCGCCGTGCGCCCGGGCAGTCCCGGCGCGTGCGCTGTACATGGGCGGATGCGTCCTTCGGGGAGCTGCCGCAGGATGCAGAGAATCTTGCCTGGCGCGCGGCGGACGCATTCTTCCGCGCCGTGCCGCTGCCGGCGGAAGGTCTGGAGATCTCTATCTCCAAGCGGATCCCGTCACAGGCCGGGCTCGGCGGCGGCAGTTCAGACGCTGCTGCCGTGCTGCGCGCGCTGAACCGCCTGTTCGGCGAGCCGCTTTCCCGTCCGGGGCTTTGCCTTGCGGCGCAGGAGGTCGGCAGCGACGTACCGTTCCTGATCTCCGGCGGCACGGCCGAGGCCACCGGCCGCGGAGAAGTGCTGGTGCAGCTGCCTGACGCCGCCGGACTGACGGTGGTGCTGTGCAGGCCGGACTTCTCCGTCTCCACGGCGGAGCTCTACCGCGCAGTTGATTCAGCAGCTCCCGCAGCCCGTCCGGACAGCTGTGCCATGCGACGCGCCCTGTGCGCCATGGACGCACAGGCGGTTGGCCGTGCGCTTGGAAACGTGTTTGCCCCGCTTGTGGCGCAGGAACATCCCGAGATCGAGCAGATCTGCAGCACGATGTGCGCCTGCGGCGCTGCAGGCGCACAGATGACCGGCACCGGCTCTGTCGTTTTCGGCGTGTTTCCTGAGCCGACGCAGGCAGACGACGCCTGCCGGACGCTGAGCGGGATGGGCTTCTGGACCGTTCGAACGGAAACCTCCGGCGCATACGTATAAAAATAGAAAACACCGTCCAAACTTTGGTTATCTGAAGTTTGGACGGTGTTTTTATGAAAAAACGACGAATCATCATCCTTTTTCTTGTACTTACCATGCTTTCCTGCGGCGTGTGCGGCCTTTCGGCGGAACAGCAGGCGCTGGCGCAGAAACTGATCCGGCTCCATGTTGTAGCCGCCTCCGATTCTGCGGAAGACCAGGCGATCAAGCTCTGCGTGCGCGATGCCGTGCTGACCAGGGCACAGGAGCTGCTTGCGGACGCGGACGATCCGCAAAATGCGCTGGCGCAGGGACTCGACAGTCTTGCCGAGGCAGCCGGGCAGGCGCTTGCGGATGCGGGCAAATGCGGCACCGTGCAGGTGCGGCTCGGAAAAGAGCTGTTCCCGACGCGTGAATATGCGACGTTTGCGCTTCCTGCCGGCGTCTATGAAAGTCTGCGCGTCACCATCGGGGAAGGCGAGGGGCGCAACTGGTGGTGCGTCGTGTTCCCGTCTCTCTGCTTTACCGCCGCAGCAGATGATCTGGAGCTCGCGGCCCGGACGGGCGGCTTTTCCAACCGCGAGCTCGATCTCATCACCGGCAGTTCCAGGGGGTATGTCCTCAAATTCCGCATCCTGGAACTCCTCCAGGCGCTGAAGTCCGGCCTGTTCGGCTATAGATAACATAAATATAATTATGTTAATAAGATGAAATCGAAAATGAACGTACACATTTCCACAGCTTTCAACGCTGCGCCATACCGGGTCACCATGTCCGGCGCCGAAATGCACGTTCAGAGTGCGGTCTTCATCGCTTCGGACGACTGGCCAAAGGAAGCTTATGCGCAAAAGGCCCCCGCCGCAGTCTGCGGCGGGGACCTTTTGCGATGCTATTTGTAAAAAGAGAACCACCGGCTATGCCGGTGGGCGCAAAAAGTTCTACTTATGCGTAGAAAACAAAGACCTCCAATGATAGAGTA
>CADCOJ010000215.1 GCA_902803075.1 Oscillospiraceae bacterium
CTGATCACCCTGAAGTACACCCAGTCCAACTCTGTCTGCTACGTGAAGAACGGACAGGCCATCGGCGTGGGCGCCGGGCAGCAGAGCCGCATCCACTGCACGCGCCTGGCCGGCTCCAAGGCCGACACCTGGTATCTGCGCCAGCATCCGCAGGTGCTTTCCCTGCCGTTTTTGGAGGATATCCGCCGCCCCGACCGGGACAACGCCATCGACGTCTATCTCTCCGCCGACGATGAGGACGTGCTGGCCGACGGCCGCTGGCAGGGCGTCTTCCGCACGCGGCCGGAGCGCCTGGACGCGGCGGAGAAAAAGCGCTGGCTCGCCACGCTCACGGGCGTGACCTGCGGCAGCGACGCCTTCTTCCCCTTCGGGGACAACGTGGAGCGGGCGCACCGCTCGGGCGTGCAGTATATCGCGGAGCCCGGCGGCTCCATCCGGGACGACAACGTCATCCAGACCGCCGACCGCTACGGCATCGTCATGGCCTTCACCGGCATGCGCCTGTTCCACCACTGAGGAGGCGGCCGCTATGAATCTGATGGTCATCGGCGGCGGCGGGCGCGAGCACGCCATCATCCGCGCCCTGCGGAAAAACCCCCAAGTGCAGACGATCTGGTGCCTGCCCGGCAACGGCGGCATCGCCCGGGACGCGCAGTGCGTCCCCATCGGCGCGAAGGACATCCCCGCCATCACCGCCTTCGCCCGGGAGCATCCGGTGGATTTTGCCGTCGTGGCGCAGGACGACCCCCTGGCGCTGGGCTGCGTGGACGCGCTGCATGCGCTGGGCGTCGCCTGCTTCGGCCCGGAGGCGAAGGCCGCCCGCATCGAGTCCAGCAAGGTCTTTGCCAAGACGCTCATGGCAAAGTACCGCATCCCCACCGCCCGCTGCGAGATCTTTTCCGACGCGCAGGCGGCCCTTGCATATCTGGAAACGGCCCCGCTGCCCGCCGTGGTCAAGGCCGACGGCCTTGCCCTGGGCAAGGGCGTGCTCATCGCCCGCACGCGGGACGAGGCGCGGCAGGCCGTGCGCACGCTCATGCAGGAGCGGAAATTCGGGGACGCGGGCAGCCGCGTCGTCATTGAGGAATTTCTGACCGGGCCGGAGGTCTCCGTCCTGGCCTTCACCGACGGGAAGACCGTCCGCCCCATGGTCTCCTCCATGGACCACAAATGCGCCTTTGACGGCGACGAAGGCCCCAACACCGGCGGCATGGGCGCCGTGGCGCCGAACCCGTATTATACGCCCGCCGTGGCTGAGCAGTGCATGCAGACCATCTTCCTGCCCACCGTGCGGGCCATGGCCGCCGAGGGCTGCCCCTTCCGGGGCTGCCTCTATTTCGGGCTCATGCTCACGCCCGACGGCCCGAAGGTCATCGAATACAACTGCCGCTTCGGGGACCCCGAGACCCAGGCGGTTCTGCCGCTGCTGAAAACGGACCTGCTGACCGTCATGCAGGCCGTGGAGCGGGGAGAGCTGGACTCTGTGCCCGTGGAATGGGACGCGGGGGCGTCGGCCTGCGTGGTGCTGGCCTCCGGAGGCTATCCCGGCGCCTATGAAAAGGACAAGCCCATCGCCATCCCGGCGGAGCTGCCGGAAAACATCACCGTCTATCATGCCGGCGACCGCCTGGCGGGCGATACGCTGGTCACTGCCGGCGGGCGCGTGCTGGGCGTCACGGCCGTGGCCCCCACGCTCCGCCGGGCGGTGGAGGACGCCTATGCCGCCGTGGACCGCATCCGCTTCGACGGCGCGTTCTGCCGGCGCGACATCGGCCGCCGGGCGCTGGCGGCAGGGAAGGAGCTGTAAGCATGGTCGATCGCCTGTATGTGGAAAAAAAGGAGGGCTTCGCCCCGGAGGCAAGGCAGCTGCTGCATGAATGCCGGTCGTTTCTGAAGCTGGCGTCGCTGGAGCGCGTGCGCATCCTCAACCGCTATGACGTGGAGGGCCTCAGCCCGGAGCTTTTCGCGCTGGCGGCGCGGACGGTCTTTTCCGAGCCGCAGACGGACGTCGTCTCCCGGGAGCCGGATCTGCAGGGCGCGGACGCGGTGTTCGCCGTGGAGCCGCTGCCCGGCCAGTTCGACCAGCGCGCCGACTCCGCCGCCCAGTGCATCCAGCTGCTCAGCCGGGGCGCGCGCCCCGCGGTGCGCTCCGCAAAGGTCTATGCGCTCTCGGGCAGGCTGACGAGCGAAGAGCTGCAGACCGTCAAGCGCTATGTCATCAACCCCGTGGAGGCGCGGGAGGCGTCGCTGGAGCCCGTGCAGACGCTCCGCGCCGACCATCCGCAGCCTGAGACCGTCGCCCTGCTGGAGGGCTTCACGGCGCTGGACGCGCAGGGCCTGGCCGATCTGCGGACTACCCTGGGCCTGGCCATGGATCCGGACGACCTTGCCTTCCTGCAGACCTACTTCCGCGACGAGGAGCGGCGCGATCCCACCGTCACCGAGGTGCGCATCGTGGATACCTATTGGTCGGATCACTGCCGCCACACCACCTTCTCCACGCATCTGGAGCATGTGCAGATCGACGATCCCGCCGTCCGCGGCGCCTATGAGCGCTATCTTGCCGCCCGGCAGGAGGTCTACGGCCCGGAGCGCGCCGCCGCAAGGCCGCAGACGCTCATGGACCTGGGCACCATCGGCGCGAAGGTGCTCCGCGCCCGGGGCGGCCTTGCCAATCTGGACCGCAGCGAGGAGATCAACGCCTGCTCCATCCGCATCCCCGTGGAGGTGGACGGGCAGACGCAGCCGTGGCTGCTGCAGTTCAAAAACGAGACCCACAACCATCCCACCGAGATCGAGCCCTTCGGCGGCGCGGCCACCTGCATCGGCGGCTGCATCCGCGATCCGCTCTCGGGCCGGGCGTATGTCTATCAGGCCATGCGCCTGACCGGCTGCGGCGACCCGCGCACGCCCCTGTCCGAGACGCTGCCGGGCAAGCTCCCGCAGCGCCGCCTGGCCGTCACCGCCGCCGCGGGCTATTCCTCCTACGGCAACCAGATCGGCCTGGCCACGGGCCATGTGGCCGAGGTCTATCACCCGGGCTATGTGGCCAAGCACCTGGAGGTGGGCGCGGTGGTGGGCGCGGTGCCGGAGCAGGACGTGCTGCGCGCCCGGCCGGAGCCGGGGGACGTGGTGATCCTGCTGGGCGGCCGCACGGGCCGCGACGGCATCGGCGGCGCGACGGGCTCCTCCAAGAGCCATGACCGCGCCTCCCTGCGCACCATGGCCAGCGAGGTGCAGAAGGGCAACGCCCCCGAGGAGCGCAAGCTCCAGCGCCTCTTCCGCGACAGCCGCGTCACCCGCATGATCCGCCGCTGCAACGACTTCGGCGCCGGCGGCGTGGCCGTGGCCGTGGGCGAGCTGGCCGAGGGCCTGGATATCGACCTGGACGCCGTGCGCCGCAAATATGACGGCCTGGACGGCACGGAGCTGGCCATCTCCGAATCGCAGGAGCGCATGGCCGTGGTGGTCCGGGCGGAGGATGAGCCGGCGTTCATCGCCGCCGCCGAACGGGAAAACCTGGAGGCCTACCGCGTGGCCGTGGTCACGGCGGAGCCGCGCATGGTCATGCGCTGGAAGGGCCGCACGGTGGCGAGCCTGTCCCGGGCGTTCCTGGATACCAACGGCACCGTGAAGCATGCGGACGTGCACGTCCCGGCCCTGCAGGCCAGGAAGGGGCCGCGCTTTGCCTCCCTGCGTGAAATGGCGGGGAGCCTGACCTGCGCCTCCCGGCGCGGGCTCACGGAACGCTTCGACGCCACCGTCGGCGCCGGGACGCTCCTGCTGCCCTTCGGCGGCAGATACCAGCGCACCCCCGCCCAGGCCATGGCCGCGCTCATCCCCGTGCTGCCCGGGCAGCATACCGACACCTGCTCCGTCATGGCCTGGGGCTTCGATCCCGAGGCCATGGCTGCCGATCCTTACCGCGGCGCCCACGCAAGCGTCACGGTTTCCCTGGCAAAGCTCGCCGCCGCCGGCTGCGATACCGCGCAGGCATACCTGAGCTTCCAGGAGTATTTTGAAAAGCTGCGCACCGATCCCGACCGCTGGGGCAAGCCCTTTGCGGCGCTGCTGGGGGCGCTGGACGCGCAGCTGGCGCTGGGCGCCGCCGCCATCGGCGGCAAGGATTCCATGTCCGGCTCCTTCCTGGATCTGGACGTGCCGCCCACGCTCATCTCCTTCGCCGTCGCGCCGTCTTCGGCGCAGGCGCTGGTCACGCCCGAGTTCAAGGCGCCCGGCCACCCGGTCTACTGCTTCTCGTCCGGCGATCCCAGGCAGGCCTGGGACGCGCTGCTGGCGCTGCGGCGCGCGGGCAAGGTGTGCAGCGCGTGGGCCGTGGACGCCTGCCCGGCCGAGGGCGTCATGAACATGGCCTTCGGCAACCGCGTGGGCTTTGCGGGGGAGGCGGACTTCGACTGGTTCACGCCCATGCCCGGCGCGGTGCTGGCCGAGCTCTCGGAGGAGCAGGCGCTGCCCTGCGCCCGGCTGGTGGGCCGGACGCGCCCGGAGGCGCGCATCGCCCTGGGCGGGGACAGCGCGGCGCTCTCCGAGCTGCTGGCGCTGAACGAGTCCGTGCTGGAGGACGTCTATCCCACCGCCGTGCCTGCGCCGGATCCCGCGCCGGAGGCATATACCTTCCGCGCCGACGCATATCCCGCCCCCGCCGTCCGTACGGCGCGGCCGCAGGCGCTGATCCCCGTGTTCCCGGGGACGAACTGCGAATATGATTCCGCCCGCGCCCTGATGGAGGCCGGTCTGGAGGCGCGCATCGAGGTGCTGCAGAACCTGACGCCGGAGCTTGTGGCCCGCAGCGCGGACCGCTTTGCCCGGGCGCTGCGCAGCGCGCAGATCGTCTTCCTGCCCGGCGGCTTCTCCGGCGGCGACGAGCCGGACGGCTCGGCCAAGCTCATGACCGCCTTTTTCCGCAGCCCCGCCATCCGCGCGGGGGTGGAGGACCTGCTGGATCGCCGCGGCGGGCTGATGCTGGGCATCTGCAACGGCTTCCAGGCGCTCATCAAGCTGGGCCTTGTCCCATACGGAAGGATCCTGGACGCCGACGCGGATTTCCCCACGCTGACCTATAATTCCATCGGCCGCCACCAGTCCCGGCAGGTGCATGTGCGCGTAGCCTCCAACCGTTCGCCGTGGCTGGCGCTGACGCAGCCGGGGGAGATCTATGCCGTGCCCGTGTCCCATGGGGAGGGGCGCTTCATTGCGGAGCCCCGGGTGCTGGCCGCCCTGGCGGAAAACGGCCAGATCGCCACGCAGTATGTGGACCTGGAGGGCCGCCCGTCCATGCTGACCGAGTGGAACCCCAACGGCTCCGTCGCCGCCGTGGAGGGCATCACCAGCCCGGACGGCCGCGTGCTGGGCAAGATGGGCCACGCCGAGCGCATCGGCCCGCAGCTCTACCGCAACATGCCCGACCGCTATGACATGCAGCTGTTTTGTGCCGCGGCACAGTATTTCAGATAAGGAGGGAGCGCCATGGCGCACTATTATGAAGAGCCTTCGCGTACATTCAACGAATACCTTCTGATCCCGGGCTACACCTCGGAGGACTGCATCCCCGCCAACGTCAGCCTGCGCACGCCGCTGGTCCGCTACCGCAGGGGCGAGGAGGAATGCCCCCTCTGCCTGAATATCCCCCTGACCTCGGCGGTCATGCAGGCCGTCTCGGACGACCGGCTGGCCGTGGCCCTGGCCAAGGAGGGCGGGATGTCGTTCATCTTCGGCTCCCAGTCCGTGGAGAGCGAGGCCGCCATGGTGGCCCGCGTCAAGCATGCGAAGGCGGGCTTTGTGGTGAGCGCGTCGAACCTGACGCCGGAGCATACGCTGGCGGACGTGCTGGCGCTCAAGGAGAAAAACGGCTTTTCCACCGTGGCCGTGACCGAGGACGCCACGCCCAACGGCCGGCTGCTGGGCATCGTCACCAGCCGGGATTACCGCGTCTCGCGCATGAGCCCGGACACGAAGGTGGGCGCCTTCATGACGCCGCGGGAGCGGCTCGTCACCGCCCCGGCCCACACCACGCTCTCCGAGGCCAACGACATCATCTGGGAGCACAAGCTCAACGCCCTGCCCATCGTGGACGGCGAGGGGCGGCTGCTGTATTTCGTCTTCCGCAAGGACTATGACGCCCGCAAGGAATATCCCCTCAGCCTGGTGGACGCGGACAAGCGGTATCTTGTGGGCGCGGGCATCAATTCCCGCGATTACCGCACGCGCGTCCCGGCGCTTGTGGCCGCGGGGGCGGACGTGCTGTGCATCGATTCCTCCGAGGGCTATTCCGTCTGGCAGAAGCAGACCATCGACTGGGTGCGCCGGACCTACGGCGAGCGCGTGCGCATCGGCGCGGGCAACGTGGTGGACCGGGACGGCTTTTTGTTCCTGGCGGAGGCCGGGGCGGACTTCGTAAAGGTCGGCATCGGCGGCGGGAGCATCTGCATCACGCGCGAGACCAAGGGCATCGGCCGCGGCCAGGCCACCGCGCTCATCGAGGTGGCGGCCGCCCGGGACGACTATTTCCGCCGCACCGGCGTCTATGTCCCCATCTGCTCGGACGGCGGCATCGTCCATGATTACCACATGACGCTGGCGCTGGCCATGGGCGCGGATTTCCTGATGCTGGGGCGCTATTTCGCGCGCTTCGACGAATCCCCCACGGCCAAGCTCCTGGTGAACGGCCAGTATGTCAAGGAATACTGGGGCGAGGGCTCCAACCGCGCGCGCAACTGGCAGCGCTATGATCTGGGCGGCCAGAGCCGCCTTGCCTTCGAGGAGGGCGTGGATTCCTATGTCGCCTATGCGGGCTCCCTGCATGACAATGTGGAAAAATCGCTCTATAAGGTCCGCTCCACCATGTGCAACTGCGGCGTGACCACCATCCCCGACCTGCAGCGCGAGGCGCGGCTGACCGTGGTGTCCGCCACGTCCATCGTGGAGGGCGGCTATCACGACGTGATGCTGCGCACGGCCTCCGGCCCCAACGGCTGACGGCGCACCGTGCCCCCGGGCGTTTTGTCCGGGGGCACGGTTTTTCCATGTTGCTTTTTCCGCGCGGGGGAAGTACAATAAAAACAAAGAGCCGCGGGCGCTGCCATGCGGCAAAATCATTCAGAAAGGAAATCACTATGAGCATGGCATACAAGGATATGACCCCGGAACTCCGCAGGCAGGAGTATGACGCCGTGAAGACGCAGTACGACGCGCTCAAGGCAAAGGAGCTCAGGCTCAATATGGCGCGCGGAAAGCCCGGCAAGGAACAGCTTGACATGGTTTCCGACATCCTCACGGTGCTCTCGCGCCCGGAGGATTGCATCGTGGACGGCGTGGACGTGCGCAATTACGGCGAGCTCAGCGGCATCGGCGCGGCCAAGCGGCTCTTTGCCGATATTCTCGGCTGCCGCCCGGAGGAGTGCTTCATCGGCGGCAACGCCTCCCTCACCCTCATGTACGACACCATTTCCAAGGCATATACCCATGGCCTGCTCCATTCGGAAAAGCCCTGGTGCAAGCTCGATACGATCAAATGGCTCTGCCCCGCGCCGGGCTATGACCGCCACTTCAAGATCACCCAGTCCTTCGGCTTCGAGATGATCACCGTCCCCATGACGCCGGAGGGCCCGGATATGGACCTGGTGGAGTCGCTGGTCCGCGACCCGGCGGTCAAGGGCATGTGGTGCGTGCCGAAGTATTCCAACCCCGACGGCATCGTCTATTCCGATGCGACCATCCGCCGCATCGCCGCGCTCCGCCCGGCCGCGCCGGACTTCCTGCTCATGTGGGACAACGCCTACTGCGTCCATGAGTTCTTCGGGGACTACGTCCCGTTCCCGGACATCCTTGCCCTGTGCCGCGAGGCCGGCAATCCCGACATGGTCTTTGAATATGCCTCCACCTCCAAGATCACCCTGCCCGGCGCAGGCGTGTCGGTGATGGCCGCGTCTGTGGACAACCAGGCGTATATGCAGAAGCTCCTGGGCATCCAGACCATCTCCTATGACAAGGTCAACGCCCTGCGCCATGTGCTGTATCTCAAGGACAAGGCGCATACGCTGGCGCTCATGAAGCGCCATGCGGCCATCCTGGGGCCCAAGTTCCGCTGCGTGCTCGATCATCTGGAGCGGGACATCGCGCCGCTGGGCATCGCCTCCTGGCAGAAGCCGAAGGGCGGCTACTTCGTCTCCGTCAACACGGCCCCCGGCCTTGCCAAACGGACGCTGGAGCTGTGCCGTGAGGCGGGCGTGGTCATGACCGGCGCCGGCGCCACGTTCCCCTACGGCATCGACCCCAACGATTCCAACATCCGCATCGCCCCGTCCCTGCCGCCCGTGGGCGAGCTGGAGCAGGCCATGGAGATCTTCTGCACGAGCCTGCGCCTGGCGGCGCTGGAGCAGCTCATGGCCTGAGCGGCCACTTCGTCGAAGCACGCTCCGCACGGCACGAAAGCGGCGGGGGCTATTGCCTCCGCCGCTTCCGCGACTGTGCTCCGCGGCGCGTCAGAAGAAGCCTGCTCCATTCCCCGTCCGGCGGCAGAGCCGCCAGACGTTCCATATCCGCAGTCTCCTTCTTCCTTTTCCATCC
>CADCOJ010000216.1 GCA_902803075.1 Oscillospiraceae bacterium
GAGGACAATCCGCTCTACGGCCTGTTCCGCTTCAAGCAGGGCTTCGGCGGCGATTTCACGGAGTTTGTCGGAGAAATGGATCTTGTGCTTTCTCCGGTCACCTATTGGATCGCGGAGCACGGCACCTCCGTGTTCAAGGACCTGCGCAAGACCGTCTATCTCATCAAAAACCGCGGCAAATGACCGTGTTCCGGAGGCGCGTATCATGAAAGCATACATCGTTGATTCCGAAGCTGTGCGCAGCAACCTGCGCATCCTCATCAAACGCGCCGGAGACGCGGCCTTCTGGGCCGTGCTCAAGGGCAACGGCTATGGCCTCGGCCTTGTGCAGATGGCCGCGCTCTGCAAAGACGAGGGCGTCATCCGATTTGCCGTCACGGAGCTCTGGGAAGCCAATCTGCTGCGCTCCTCCGGCTTTGTCAGCGAGAGCATCCTGATGCTCCGGCCGACAGCCGACCCCGAAGAGCTGCGGCAGCTTCTCGACCTGGACGTCATCCTCACCGTCTCAAGCCAGGATGACGCCGCCGCCATCAGCAGCGCCGCCGCCGGACGTCCGTCGCCCGCACGCGTGCACATCAAGATCGACACCGGTATGGGCCGCTACGGCTTCCTCCCGGAGGAGACCGACAAGATCGTCCCGCTGTTCGAATATGAAAACGCGCTCCATGTTGAGGGCATCTACACGCACCTGCACTCCGCTTTCTGCAGCAAAAAGGCCACGCACGCGCAGGCGGAAGCATTCCGCACGCTGCTGGCTTCGCTGGAGGAGCGCGGCTGCGCCTGCGGCATGGCGCACATGCTGAACTCCGCAGGTCTCATGCGCTTCCCGGAATACGCCATGGACGGGGTGCGCATCGGCTCGGCCATTCTCGGCCGGGGCAGCGCGCGCGGGAAGCACGGGCTGCAGCGCGTGGGATACTGCGAGGCCACCGTGGAGGAACTGCGCTGGCTGCCCAAGGGCCATACCTGCGGCTACGGCGCCGGCTGGAAGGCCCGGCAGGCCACGCGCACGGCCGTTTTGTCCGTGGGCTGGTTCCATGGTTTTGGCTGCGAGATGGGCAACGATCTCTTCCGCTTCCGCGACTGCGCGCGCAGCATCCTGCACGATCTGCGGAACATGATCTTCGGCAAAGCGCTCTATGTGACGGTCAATGGGAAAAAGTGCCGCGTGCTCGGTCACATCGGCATGCTCCACACCGTTGTGGACGTCACGAAGATCTCCTGCGCCGTCGGGGACAAGGCCATCATCGACATCAACCCGCTCCTGCTCAAGGGCATGGAGATCGTCTACCGCTGAGGAGGGCGCTATGTCTGATCTGATCGCTGCCATTGCCACCGGGCATGCACGCTCCGGCATCGGGATCCTGCGCATGACAGGCAGCGGCTGCATCCAGGCCGCGGGAGCAGTCTTTTCCCTGCGGTCCGGGAAGCCGCTTTCCTCGCTCAGCGACCGCGTCCTTGCGCTTGGAACGCTCCATGACGTCCAGGGCCGCCCCATCGACCACTGCATGGCGTTCGTCTCCCGCGCCCCGCACTCCTACACCGGCGAGGACACCGCTGAGTTCCAGTGCCACGGCTCCCCGGCTGCGCTGGCTGCGGGGCTTGAGGCGCTGTTTGCCGCAGGCTTCCGTGCCGCGCGTCCCGGCGAATTCACGCGCCGCGCGTTTCTGAACGGGAAGCTGGATCTGACCCAGGCCGAGGCCGTCATCGACCTCATTGACGCCGAAACGGCGGACGCCGCCGCGAACGCAGCCGGGCAGCTGGCCGGCTCCATCCGCGCACGCATGGAGCCCATCTATGACGCCTATACCGACGTCTGCGCCCACTTCCACGCCGTGCTCGACTACCCGGACGAGGAGCTGCCGCCCTTCACCGTCTCCGAGATCGAACGGACGCTCCGCGCCGGGCTTGACGACCTGGACGCGCTTCTGGCCTCCTGCCGGCGCGGCCGGACCGTCCGCTCCGGCATCCGTGCGGCCATTCTCGGCAGCCCGAACGCCGGAAAATCGAGTCTTCTGAACGCGCTGGCCGGCTTTGACCGGGTCATCGTCACCGACATCCCCGGCACAACGCGCGACACCGTCGAGCAGACGGTGCGGCTGGGCCGGCATCTCGTCCGCCTGACAGACACCGCCGGCATCCGCGAGACGGAGGACCTGATCGAGCGGCAGGGCGTGGCACGGTCCGTCGCCGCGGCAGAGCAGTGCGACGTGGCGCTGTTCGTCGTTGATGCGTCCCGCGCCCTCACAGAAGCCGATCGCCGCGCGATGGACGCGGCGCTTGCCGCGCCGGAGGCCGTCGCACTGCTCAACAAGCAGGATCTGCCGGCCGTCCTGACGCCCGGCGACCTTCCCTTTTCCCGTGTGCTGCAGATCTGCTGCAAAACAGGCGACGGCCTCGGGCAGCTTGAGGCTGTATTCGACACGCTGTTCCCGGACGACCTTCCGTGCGACGGCTCGCTGCTGACAAACGAACGCCAGGCGGACGCTGTCCGCCGCGCGCGCGCCGCATCTGAAGCTGCGCTCACATCGCTCGGGCAGGGCATGACGCCGGACGCGGTCCTGCTCGATGTGGAGCAGGCCATGCAGGCGCTCGGGGAGGTCACCGGCCGCACCGTGCGTGAAGAGATCACCGATCGTATTTTTGCACGCTTTTGCGTCGGAAAATAAAGAAACAGAGGCAATCCATGATCTATCTTGACAATTCCGCCACCACGAAGCCCTCCGCAGCCTGCGTGGCGGCGATGGAGCGCATGCTCACCGAGCAGTGGGCAAATCCCTCTTCCGTACACAGGCTTGGCATCGACGCGGAAGCGTGTATGCAGACTGCGCGCCAACAGGCGGCGCATGCGCTGGGCGCGGAGCCGGAGCGTGTGTTCTTCACCTCCGGCGGCACGGAGGCCGACAACTGGGCGATCTTTTCCGCGGCCGAACGGCTCGGCAAGCGCGGCCGCCACATCGTCACCACCGCTGTGGAGCACCACGCAGTGCTCCATCCCATGCAGAAGCTCGCCGCACGCGGCTTTGAAGTGACCTTTCTCCAGCCGGACGCGGAGGGTTATATCTCCGCGGAGGCGCTCGGGCAGGCCCTGCGGCCCGACACGATCCTCGTGTCGGTGATGATGGTCAACAACGAGACGGGGGCTGTTATGCCCATCTCCGAAATGATCCGCCAGACGCGGCGGCTCTCGCCGCTGGCGCTGTTCCATACCGACGCCGTGCAGGGCTTCCTGAAGATCCCCTTCCGGGCCAAAACGCTCGGTGCGGACCTCATCTCCGTTTCCGCCCACAAGATTCACGGCGCAAAGGGCACGGGCGCGCTGTATATCCGGCCCGGCCTTCCGCTCCCGCCGCTGATCCACGGCGGCGGCCAGGAACGGGATTTCCGCTCCGGAACGGAGAATCTGCCCGGCATCTGCGGCTTCGGCGCAGCCTGCGCGGAGGCCGACATGGCGCGGGAGGCCGCGCACATGACGCAGCTGCGCGATCTGGCGCGCAGTCTGCTCAGCGGCGTGCCGGGACTGGTGTTCATCGGAAAGCAGGACGCGCCGCACATCGTGAACGTGTCCCTGCCCGGCCTGCGCTCGCAGGGCATCATCAACTGCCTGCAGGCGGAGGGGATCTATGTTTCGGCCGGCTCGGCCTGCTCCCGCGGCCACCGCAGCCATGTGCTCGAAGCCATGCGCCTGCCGCCCGCGGTGATCGACGGCTCGGTGCGCATCTCCTTCTCACGGGAAAACACGGAGGAGGACGTCTTCGCGCTGCGCGACGCGCTGGTGCGTGCAAAAAGCACCCTGAAAGGATAAAAAAACACCTGCGGCAGCTTTGCTGCCCCCTGACAGGGGTAACAATGGCGGCGGGGATTACCCGGCTGGTGTTTCAGGCACCAGCCGGGTTTCCTATCGGTGTATAGCCGGGAATGGTTCAGGATACCATTGGGATATCTTTGTGCTGTTCCGGTTCTGCTGTTTGTCTGTTCTCCATGCACCCAATGTCGGCGTAATGGATTTCTACAGTCTGCGATGCGTGCTTGGACCATTTTACTTCCTTTTTATGCACCACGATCTTCTGAATGAAGAGCCGCAGCAGCTCCGGCGTCAGCGCTTGAATGTCCGTGTACCGCTTCGCTTTGTCGAGGAACGCTGCCGTATTGCTTACC
>CADCOJ010000217.1 GCA_902803075.1 Oscillospiraceae bacterium
CTGGCAGGCCGGATGCTGGGGCTCGGCGTGTGCAGCTTCCTGTCGCAGATCTCGCTGGTGGCGGCTATGGCCGCCGTCAACAACATGGTCCGCACCTACGGCGCACGGGACGTGATCTTTTCCCAGCCGCAGTACGCGCAGATCCCCATGGCGGTGGTTGGGATCGTAATGAAATTCTTCCAGATCGTCATCTCCGTGGTGGTGGGCATGGCGGCAGGATGTATCCCCATCGTCGGGTTCAATATGGGCGCCGGGCGTCCCGACCGTGTGCGAGCGCTGTTCACGCGCCTGCTGATCGCGGAGGCCGCCGTGGGCGCGGCGGCGCTGCTGACCGCGGAGCTGCTGCCCATGCAGCTCATCTCCATCTTCGGTGCGGCAAACGAAAGCGTCTACTATACCGCATTCGCCGTGAAGGCGTTCCGGATCTATCTGTGCATGACGGTGCCGGCGTGCGTTAATAAGGCCGCGTTCATCTTCCTGCAGGCAATGGGAAAAGCCGTTGCCTCAACAATGCTCTCGATGGTGCGCGAGATCGTGTTCGGCGTGGGCTTCGCGCTGCTGCTGCCGCTTCGGTTCGGACTCGACGGCGTGCTCTATTCCATGCCGGTCTCGGATGTGCTGACCGCCATCCTCTCCGCCATCGTGATCGCGCAGACTTACCGGAGCCTCTCCGCCGCCGAAGCGGCCTGACGCGCAGTGGGCCGCGGGGCCGGAGATCAGGATCTCAAAATGTTGTGAGAAATACTATTTTTTGGAAGAAAACGCACGGGTTTCTCCTGAAACAGCGGTTTGGATGCCCGGTCACGGAAAAAAACAGGTATTGACATCCGCAGTATTTTGTGTTAAGCTCTGCTCAATTTCATACGGCATTACCTTAAACCGTTGACGCGGAGATAACGGCAACGATGCCTTTACAGAGAGCCTGCGATGCTGAGAATCAGGCAAGAAACAAGTTGTCAAATGGACCGCTGAGGGCGCAGTCAAAGGCGTATTTTGCGCTGAGTATTCTGCGACGTTGCAGGCAGACGTCATTTGCCGGGGATATGTTGGTATCCCGCTGAGCGCACGGGGCAGCTCGTGAATCAAGGTGGCACCGCGGATAAAGCTTTTATTCGTCCTTGACAGAAGGTTTCTTCTGTCAAGGGCTTTTTTCTCCTTTGGCAGAAGCCAAAGGAGTCTTTTTTTGCAGGAGGTAAAAACATGAACGTCTCACCCGATTATTCTGATGTGGCGCGGATCGCGGCCACGGGCGCCTATGACGTGCTGCCGGTCAGCTGTGAGATACTCTCGGATTTCATCACCCCGATCGAGGCGATGAGAATACTCAAGAACGTATCCGAGCACTGCTACATGCTGGAATCCGCGCGGACAGACGAAACATGGGGCAGATATACCTTTCTCGGTTTTGACCCGAAACTGGAGATCACCTGTATCGGCGGGAGCATGAACGGCGTTTTGGAGGCAGGAAAGCGGAAATATGTAACAGGCGACCCGTCGGACTACCTGCGTAAGATTCTTGCCCGATACAAAAGCCCCCGTTTCGACGAGCTCCCCTCTTTTACAGGCGGTCTTGTGGGGTATTTCTCCTTTGATTATCTCGGATACAGCGAACCGAGCGTGAGGACGCAGGCAGAGGACAGTGAAAAATTCCGGGACGTGGATCTGATGCTGTTTGACAAAGTGATCGCGTTCGACAATATCCGCCAAACGATCGTTTTGATCGTAAACATGGCGCTTGATGATCCCGAAGCCAACTACAACAAAGCGGTATGGGAGCTCAGGCAGCTGAAAGACCTGCTTCGCCGCGGAGAGAAAAAACAGGATCCCGGCGGAAGGCTCCTTGGGGAAGTGACGCCGCTGTTCAGCAAGGAGCAATTCTGCAGCATGGTGGAAAAAGCGAAGCAGCACATCCGGGAGGGCGACATTTTTCAGATCGTTCTGTCCAACCGCCTGAGCGCGCCGTTTGAAGGAAGCCTTTTGAATATGTACCGCGTGCTGCGCACCATCAATCCGTCGCCGTATATGTTTTATTTCTCGGGCACGGACGTGGAGGTGGCAGGGGCCTCGCCGGAGACGCTGGTGAAGCTGGAAAACGGCGTATTGCACACCTTCCCGCTCGCCGGAACAAGGCCGAGAGGCAAAACGGAAGAGGAGGACCGCACGCTGGAAGCCGAGCTGCTTGCCGATGAAAAGGAGCTTGCCGAACACAATATGCTGGTGGATCTCGGAAGAAACGATCTCGGAAAGATCAGCAAATTCGGCACGGTACAGGTCGAAGCGCTCCATTGCGTTGAACGCTTCTCCCACGTGATGCACATCGGCTCGACGGTGCGCGGGGAGATCCGTGCGGATAAGGATGCGCTGGACGCGATCGAAGCGGTGCTTCCGGCCGGAACGCTTTCCGGCGCGCCCAAGATCCGGGCGTGTCAGCTGATCGGGGAGCTGGAAAACAACAAGCGCGGCATCTACGGCGGCGCCATCGGATATATCGACTTCACCGGGAATATGGACAC
Source organism: Oscillospiraceae bacterium (assembly GCA_902803075.1). Taxonomy (GTDB): domain Bacteria; phylum Bacillota; class Clostridia; order Oscillospirales; family Oscillospiraceae; genus CAG-170. Next base: position 2,514 of record CADCOJ010000217.1, read on the forward strand.
CTGCATCGCGATCCGGATCGCCTGTCAGAAAAACGGCGGGGTGTTCGTGAGAAGCGGAGCCGGCATTGTGGCGGATTCTGTCCCGGAAAAGGAATATGAGGAGTGCCTGAACAAAGCGAGAGCCTCGCTCAGGGCATTGGAGCTCGCGCAGGAGGGCGGATTATGATTTTACTGATCGATAACTATGACAGCTTTTCCTACAACCTCTATCAGCTTATCGGCGCGATCGAGCCGGATATCCGGGTGATCCGCAACGACGACATGACGGCAGAACAGATCGGAGAACTTAAGCCGGATCATATCATTCTTTCCCCCGGCCCCGGCCGGCCGGAGAACGCGGGCATCATCATGGATGTGGTGAAAACGATACACGATATCCCCATGCTCGGCGTCTGTCTCGGCCATCAGGCCATCTGCGCCGCGTTCGGCGCAACGGTCACCTACGCAAAGAAGCTGATGCACGGCAAGCAGTCCGATGTGACGTTTGATACGGACTGCCCGCTGTTCAGGGGCTGTCCGGAAACCGCTCCTGTGGCGCGGTACCATTCCCTTGCGGCGGACGCCGACACCATGCCCGAAGAATTAAAGGTCACCGCAGTCACGGCCGACGGCGAGATCATGGCGGTCCGGCACCGAAAATACCCCATTTACGGCGTGCAGTTTCACCCCGAATCCATTCTGACGCCGCACGGAGAGCAGATGCTGAAGAATTTTATAAAGGAGATGTGACCCATGATCAAAGAAGCAATCGTAAAGATCGTAAATAAGGAAGACCTCACCTATGACGAGGCATACGCCGTGATGAATGAGATCATGAGCGGAAAAACGACCGTCACGCAGAACGCCGCCTTTCTTGCCGCGCTCTCCACCAAGAGCGCCAGAGCCGAGACGACCGATGAGATCGCAGGCTGTGCGGCTGCCATGAGAGCGCACGCCACCAGGGTGGACACAGGCATGGAGCTCTTTGAGATCGTCGGGACAGGCGGCGACAACGCGCAAAGCTTCAACATCTCCACCACTTCCGCACTCGTTGCGGCGGCGGCGGGCGTGAAGGTCGCAAAGCACGGCAACCGCGCGGCGTCCTCCCGGTGCGGGACGGCGGATTGCCTGGAAGCGCTCGGCGTCAACATTCTGCAAAGCCCGGCAAGGTGCATCGAGCTTTTGCATGAAGTCGGCATGTGCTTCTTTTTCGCCCAGAAATACCATTCCTCCATGAAGCATGTGGGCGCCATCCGGAAGGAGCTGGGGTTCCGCACCGTGTTCAACATCCTCGGTCCCCTCACCAACCCCGGCACGCCGTCCATGCAGCTGCTGGGCGTATATGACGAGTATCTTGTGGAGCCGCTGGCACAGGTTTTGATCGAGCTCGGCATCAGGCGGGGCATGGTCGTGTACGGCCAGGATAAGCTGGATGAGATCTCCCTGAGCGCGCCGACCACGGTCTGCGAGATCCGCAGCGGATGGTGCAGAACATCGGTGATCGCGCCGGAGGATTTCGGCTTTGTGCGCTGCGCAAGGGAAGATCTGAGAGGCGGAACACCGGAGGAAAACGCAAAAATCACGCGTTCCATTCTGAACGGAGAAAAGGGGCATAAACGAAACGCCGTGCTTATGAATGCCGGCGCGGCGCTTTATATTTGCGGCAAGGCCGGCAGCATGCGCGACGGCATCGCCCTTGCAGCAGCGCTCATTGATTCCGGCAAGGCGCTGGAAACGCTGAACAGGCTCATTGAAGTCAGCAACCGGCCGGAGGCGGACGAGGGATGACGATCCTGGAGCAGCTTGCCGCACACGCCCGTGCGCGTGTGACCGAGGCAAAAAAGAAGCTGCCGCTCAGGCAGCTCGCGCAGCAGGCATTGGCTTCAGAAAAGGGGAGCTTTGCCTTTGAACAGGCGCTGAAAAAGCAGGACATCGCCTTTATCTGCGAGTGCAAGAAGGCGTCCCCCTCCAAAGGGCTCATCGCGCCGGATTTCCCCTGTCTGCAGATCGCAGAGGAATACGAAGCTGCGGGAGCCGACTGCATCTCCGTGCTGACAGAGCCGCGGTGGTTTTTGGGTGACGACAACGATCTCCGGGAGATCGCAGGCGTCGTTTCCGTCCCGTGCCTCCGAAAGGATTTCACAGTGGATGAGTATATGATCTACGAGGCAAAACTGCTGGGCGCGGCGGCGGTGCTCCTGATCTGCTCCATACTCAGCGAAGACCAGCTCCGGGCGTTCATCGGCATCTGTGACGGGCTGGGACTGTCTGCTCTGGTGGAGGTGCACGATGAAACGGAAGTCAGCGTCGCCCTCAGGGCAGGCGCAAGAATGATCGGCGTGAACAACCGCAATCTGAAGGATTTTTCCGTGGATACGGGCAACAGCTGCAGGCTCAGAGCGCTTGTTCCCCGCGAGGTGCTGTTTGTGGCGGAAAGCGGTGTGAACGATGCCGCGGATGTTGCAAAGCTCCGTGAGATCGGGGCGGACGCCGTGCTGATCGGCGAGGCGCTGATGCGGGCGGAGGATAAGCGGGCCAGGCTTGCGGAGCTGCGGGGCGCGGTATGACGAGGATCAAGCTCTGCGGCCTGTCCCGCCCCTGTGACATGGAAGCGGCAAACGCGCTCAGGCCGGAATACATCGGATTCGTGTTTGCGCAAAAAAGCAAACGCTCTGTTTCACCCGATCGGGCGATGGAGCTCAGGCGGCTGCTTGCGCCGGAAATCAAAGCGGTGGGCGTATTTGTCAACGAACCGCCGGAACAGATCGCCGCTTTTTTGTGCAGCGGCGTTATCGACATCGTTCAGCTTCACGGCAGCGAGGACGCGGCATATATCGCGCGGTTGAGACAGCTCACCGATCAGCCGATCATCCAGGCGTTCCGCGTTGAAACGGCACGGGATGTTGAAAAAGCGGCGCAAAGCACGGCGGACTATGTGCTGCTCGATTCCGGCGCAGGCTCCGGAACGGCGTTCGACTGGCGCCTGGTCAAAGCCATGAAAAAGCCGTATTTCCTTGCAGGAGGGCTTTCACCGGACAATGTGCCGCGCGCAGTGGCGGCGCTCCACCCCTTTGCGGTCGACGTCAGCTCCGGCATTGAAACAGATGGAGCAAAGGATCATGCAAAGATGGCGGCGTTTGTCGCCGCCGTCAGAACGGAGGACAAGCTATGACAAATCCAAACGGGCGTTTCGGCATTCACGGCGGACAGTATATTCCCGAGACGCTGATGAACGCGGTGATCGAGCTGGAAGAAGCGTACCGCCGCTGCAAAAACGATCCCGGCTTCCGCAGAGAGCTTACCGGGCTTCTGAACGACTATGCGGGAAGACCGTCGCGGCTTTACTTTGCCGAAAAGATGACCCGGGATCTCGGCGGTGCAAAGATCTATCTCAAGCGCGAAGACCTCAACCACACGGGCGCACATAAGATCAACAACGTGCTCGGCCAGGCGCTGCTTGCAAAGAAGATGGGCAAGACCCGCCTGATCGCAGAAACCGGGGCCGGTCAGCACGGGGTTGCCACGGCCACCGCCGCGGCGCTCATGGGAATGGAATGTGTGGTGTTTATGGGAGAAGCGGACACCGTCCGCCAGGCTCTCAATGTGTACCGCATGCGGCTGCTCGGCGCGGAGGTGATTCCCGTCAGAACGGGCACGGCAACGCTCAAAGACGCCGTATCCGAAGCCATGCGGGAGTGGACCTCCCGCATCATCGACACCCACTACTGCCTTGGTTCCGTCATGGGTCCGCATCCGTTCCCGCCCATCGTGCGTGATTTCCAGGCGGTGATCTCCGAGGAGGTCAAGGCGCAGATCCTTCAAAAAGAAGGCAGGCTGCCCGATGCGGTCATTGCCTGCGTGGGCGGCGGATCCAACGCCATCGGCAGCTTCTATCATTTCATTGAAGAAAAACACGTAAGGCTGATCGGCTGCGAAGCGGCCGGACGGGGCATCGACACGCTTGAAACCGCCGCGACCATCGCCACGGGAAAGCCGGGGATCTTTCACGGGATGAAATCCTATTTCTGCCAGGATCCAAACGGTCAGATCGCTCCGGTCTATTCCATTTCTGCCGGTTTGGATTATCCCGGCGTCGGCCCGGAGCACGCCTATCTGCACGATATCGGCAGAGCGGAATATGTGCCTGTGACCGATGACGAAGCGGTAAATGCCTTTGCGTATCTGGCAAAGACGGAGGGCATCATTCCGGCCATCGAATCGGCCCATGCGGTCGCGCATGCCATGAAGCTTGCACCGGCCATGGGGAAAGACCGCATCATCGTTATTACGATCTCCGGCAGAGGCGACAAGGACTGCGCGGCCATTGCCCGCTACAGAGGGGAGGATCTCCATGAGCAGCATTCGAAAAGCGTTTGAAAACGGAAAAGCATTTATTGCCTTTGTCACCTGCGGCGACCCTGACCTGGAGACGACCGCGGCAGTCGTGCGTGCCGCGGCAGAAAACGGCGCCGATCTTATTGAGCTCGGTATCCCGTTTTCCGATCCAACTGCAGAAGGGCCTGTCATTCAGGGGGCCAATCTGCGGGCGCTGAACGGCGGCGTTACGACGGATCGGATCTTCGCCTTTGTCAAAGCGCTTCGCCGCGACGTCAAGGTGCCGATGGTCTTCATGACCTATGCCAACGTGGTGTTCTCCTATGGTGCGGAACGATTCATCTCGGCCTGCCGGGAGCTCGGTATCGACGGGCTCATCCTGCCCGATCTCCCGTTTGAAGAAAAGGAGGAATTTCAGCCGCTTTGCAGCCGGTACGGCGTTGAGCTGATTTCGCTCATCGCTCCCACCTCTGAAAACCGCATCGCCATGATCGCCAAAGAGGCGGAGGGGTTTCTTTATATCGTTTCCAGTCTCGGCGTCACCGGTACCCGGAGCGAAATCAAGACCGACCTTGCATCCATCGTCCGGGTGGTCAGGGAAAACACCGATCTTCCCTGTGCGATCGGATTCGGGATCTCCACTCCGGAACAGGCAAAAAAGCTGGCGGCGCTCTCCGATGGCGTGATCGTCGGATCTGCCGTCATCAAGCTGCTGGAACGGTACGGAACAGACGCCGCAGCGCATGTGGGCGCGTATGTAAAGTCTATGAAAGACGCCATAACGTCCCTGCACTGACCCGCTTGCCTCCCGTTTCATCTCAGAAACGCGGAGCTCTGCCTCCCGGCGCAGCCTCGCTGTTTCGTTTCGGATTTCTTCCATGCGTGCGGTAATACGCTCCGTCCGGTAAACCACCTCAGGATACGCCTCCGC
>CADCOJ010000218.1 GCA_902803075.1 Oscillospiraceae bacterium
CACGGGCTGCTGGCGCAGGCCGGAAGCAAAAAGCTCTATTTTCTGAATGACGAAGCGATCCTGATCGGCATTGCCGGCATCCGTGGGCGGAAGATCTACAAAACATCCCTTCCCCTGATCCGGGAGTACTACACCCAGTCCGGGCAGACAGTCGGCGCCGTGGCGCTTGTCGGGGATTCGGCCGTTCCGATCATCCAATACAGCTCCATGCCGGATGAGCTGGACACCATCAGCCCCTACCAGTGCGTCCCGCTCCACCGGGGCGCTTCCCAGCGCATTCTGCTGGCATTTTTCCCGCCGGAGCGCCGCCAGGCCTATCTGGATTCGCTGTTTCTGGAGGAAACGGCAAAGCAAAACCTTGCCGCCGAGCTGGCCCGCATCCGGGAACGGGGCTGGGACTGCACGGAAGAGCAGCTCTCACGGGGGATCTGGACGCTGAGTCTGCCGATCTTTTATACCTCCGGCGCCATTGCCGGAGACATTTACACCATGGACTATGTCAGCGAAATGAATCCCGCGCTGCAGCAGGAACGGCTGTCCCAGCTCCGGCGGCTTGCAGGACGGGTCCAGTATCAGATGGCGCTGCTGGACTGAGCGCCCGCTCCGCAGAGATTTATTTTATATTGTGTTCGTCTGCGGCAAGCCGCAGATCAGAAGGCGTTTTCCGCTCTCCGGAAAACGCTTTCTTGTTTGCGGAAGAACCCGCCGAAGCTGTGATCCCGGCCCGACATGTTGCACAAAAATCTCTAAATCTTGAACTTTTTACATTTCAAAACTACACTATTTATCTTATTTTGTCAAGATATTGACATTTTTCAAGCAATAATGTATAATCAGCACAACCGGTCTGATTGCTTGCTTTCCGGGCAAGCGGTTCCGCTTAACATGAGAAAGGAGAGAACAGAATGGAGCAAAAAAAAGAAGGCCTCGAGCAGCTTCAGATCACTGCGGCAGAGCATCCGAAGTTCTATGAGCCCGCGACGCTGATCGTGAGCGTGATCCTCTGCATCCTCGGCGCGATCATCGGCATGGAGCTGATCATCAACACCGGCGTCACCGCCAACACCTCTCTGGTCGGAGCGATCATTGCCATCATCATCTCCCGGATCCCCATTACGATGTTCATGAAATTCCGGAGCGTGCACCGGCAAAATCTGATCCAGACCTCCATCTCCGCGACCACCTTTTCCGTTGCAAACTGCATGCTCCTTACCTGCGGCATCCCCATCATCCTGGGGCGTCCGGAGCTGATGATCCCCATGCTTATCGGTGCGACCATCGCCACCTGCATCGACGCCACCATTCTCTACCGGAGCTTCGACACGCCGATGTTCCCCGCCACCGGCGCGTGGCCTCCGGGCGTCGCCTCGGCGGAGACGATCCTTGCCGTCATCAACAAGGGCAAGCGTGCGCTGCTCCTGCTTGTCGGCATGGTCATGGGCGCGGCAGGCCGCGCCATCGGCATCCCCATGGACCTGCTCGGCGTTTCCTGGTTCGGCAATTTCGCCGCCATGCTGGGCCTCGGCGTCGGCTCGCTCATCATCGGCGTGCTCAAGACGAACGCCTTCAGCTTCGCCCTGTTCGGCCACACCTTCACTGTCGCCTCCAATGTGCTCGGCGCCAACTGGAACCCCTCCGTCACGCCTGTGACCTATCTGGGCCACGGACTCATGATCGGCGCCGGCATCGTTTCCCTGATCCAGGCGGCGCGGATGCTCCTGCAGAAGGACGGCGACGCCGGCTCAGCCATGTCGCGCTTCACCTCCAGCATGAAAGATATGCGCAGTGCGCTGGGCATCGGCTATATCGCCTATGCCGCCGTGGCGCTGATCCTGGCGCTGGTGTGCGGGTTCCTCTCGCAGATGCGCCCGGGCATGTTCATCGCGTGGGTGATTTATGCCGCGCTGGCCGCCATCGTCTCTGAGCTGATGGTCGGCATTGCCGCCATGCACTCCGGCTGGTTCCCGGGCTTTGCGACCGCGTTCGTGTTTCTGATCATCGGGATGCTCATCGGCTTCCCCGCCGTCCCGCTGGGGATCCTGGCTGCCTACACAGCCGCGACAGGCCCCTGCTTCTCCGATATGGGATATGATCTCAAATGCGGCTATATCCTGCGCGGAAACGGAAAAGATCCGGAGCTTGAGCGCACAGGACGCAGGCAGCAGTGGTTCTGCGAGCTGATGGGCTTTGGCATCGCCTTTGTGATGTGCCTGATGTTCGCGCACCGATATTTCGACAAGGGCCTGTTCGTCGCCGTCAGCAACACCTATGTCAAGACAATTGAAGCAGGCACCACGCCGGAGATCGCAAAATGGCTCCTGATCTGGGCAATTCCCGGTGCGCTCATCCAACTCCTTGGCGGTCACAGACAGGTCGGCATCCTCTTTGCCACCGGCATTCTGGTCGGCAGCACCATCAACGGCCTGACCGTCCTGATCGCCCTGCTCATCCGGTTCATTGCCGAGCGCCGGAACGAGGAAAACAAGCAGATCCTCACCATTCTCGGCGCGGGCTCCCTGGCCGGCGCGGCACTGTACAGCTTCTTCACCGCAACGCTTGGCCTCTTCCGGAAAAAATAACGGGATGCGTGCAGCGATTCCCACCCTTTCATTCTGTCCGCCGGATTCTTTTCCCCTGAAACAGGAGGCTTGCTTATGGAAGACCATGGTGTCCGGGCTGTCGTTCTGGAGAGCGGATGCCCAAGCTATGCGCCCGGAGATGTGATCCGCTTTCATGGCGCGTTTGTTGACAAGGAACACAGCGGCGCGCTGTGTATGGTCGCGCTGAACGCCATTTATCCGTTCGTCTATGCCGCGCGCAGAGGCGGAAGCGTCAAAGACGGTCCCGTCCAGTGTCCGGACTGCAGCGAATGCGTCAGATTCCGCATCGAGCGGCTCGACTGACTGCATACGGCACATCCGGTCCACATACCCACCAGCCCCGGGCAGGAGCTTCCGCTCCCGCCCGGGGCTGTGTGTTTGACGTCTTTTGATCTGCTCTTAAAGCAGGCATAAAAAAACCTTAAAACCAAA
>CADCOJ010000219.1 GCA_902803075.1 Oscillospiraceae bacterium
GATCAAATCGAGTCAAAAACAGGCGTCGTCGTCTCCGGAATCGACCTGGGCGGAGGCTTTTCTGTGGGCTACCGGGATGCGGTACCCCCTTATACGGTGCAGGCCTGCGCCGATCAGGTCCGGAGCGCCCTGGCAGACCGGCTTGGGCGCACAACGCTCAGCGTCTGCGCCGGGCGGTACCTGCTTGCAAACAATGGCGTGACCGTGGTCCGCGCAGCAGCAGTCAAACAGAGTGATCCGCCGCTGATCATCATGGATCTGCCCGGAACGCACCTGATGCACATGCAGATGCCGGGCACATGCCATGAGGTCGTGCCGAAAGAAGGGAAAACCGGCTGGCCCACGATATACTGTGTGACCGGCAGCTCGTCCGGCGCCTATGAGCGCGTCCTGCGCAAACAGATGATGCCGGAGGTGCATCCGGGCGATGTTCTCACGATCTGCAGCACGGGAGCCGACGGCGCATCCTTTTCCAGCAGTTATGGCGGCGCGCGGACGATCACGTCCTGGCTCTATGACAGCGGCGGAAGACTCATCCGGCTGGATGGGAACGCTTGAGCGCTTCAAAGCATCGTAAAAACCAGCCCCACGCATGCAAGGAAACCTACGCCGATCATCATGGTCACGCATACATCCACGGCAGTGAGCACGCGCATGCACTGCCGCATGAGACGGAAGCGCGCTTCAGCGCGGCGATTGTAGGCGGAATAGTCAAACGCCTCAGTTCTGTGAGCGTACGCATTCAGTTCGATCACCTGGTTCATATCGTCAGCCTCCATATTTGTTTTCTGAGCATATTCTATTCGATCATAAGTACGATAAAACGGACATAGAAACGGGAAAGGGGAAACCGCAATGGAAGAGTTTTATCTGCAGTCAAAAGGCTCCGGCAGGATCCACTGTGCCATCTGGAGACCGAAGGAGCAACCGAAGGCCGTCATTCAGCTGATCCACGGCATTGCAGAACATATCGGGCGCTATGATGCGTTCGCAAATGTCCTGCGTGAGCAGGGATATGTGGTGACGGCGGAGGATCACATGGGCCACGGCGGCTCGATCGAGGGCGGCACGCAGGGCTTTTTCACAGGCGGCTGGCTTTCAGCCGTCGCGGACGTGCGGCAGCTTTATGACGAGGTGCATGCGCAGTATCCGGAGCTTCCGTATGTCATGCTTGGCCACAGCATGGGCTCGTTCCTTCTGCGGACATACCTCTATACCTACCCCAGGACGCTTCGCGGCGCGATCATCTCCGGTACGGGCTGGGAAGCGCCCGCAACCATCAAGGCCGGAAGACTGATGTGCCGGCTGGAGGAGAAGCGCATCGGAGAGAAGAAGGTCAGTAAGCTTCTCAACGACCTCATGTTCGGCGCTTACAACAAGCATTTTCGCCCTGTTCGGACTGACAAGGACTGGATCTGCAGCGTGAACTCTGTGGTCGATGCCTACATCGCCGATCCGCTCAGCGGCTTCGACGCAACGGTCGGCCTGGCCCGCGATATGCTCGGCGGCATTGAAATGAATGAAAAACCGGAAAACCTGGACAAGATGGATAAGGGCATGCCTGTCCTCTTTATTTCCGGGGCGAAGGATCCGGTGGGCGGTATGTCAAAGGGAGTCCTGCGCTGTATCGATGCGTTCAAGCGCAGCGGCATGCGGGATGTCAGCATCCGCATTTATCCCGAAGGGCGCCATGAAATGCTTAATGAGTCGAACCGTGTGGAGGTCTATTCCGACATTCTGAAATGGCTGGACGAAAAGCTCTGAATGCTTCAGATTGCTGATTCTGCGTGTAAAGAGACCGATTTACCAGGGATCGCCGCAAAAACGATGACATTTTGCGGCGATCCCTGGTTGCATTTTGTAACCAAATCTGATATAATAGCGAAAATCGTTGATTTCCAACGCACAGCACAGACCTGAAAGGAGCACAGCAGAATGAGAAAACGGATCGTTGCATGGGTCTTGACGCTTTCCCTTGTTCTGACCGGCGTGACGGTATTCTCCTCTGCCGAGGACGGCGGAAGCTGGTATGACGGCGGCGAAGCGCAGCAGCCGGAGCAGGGAACGCCATGGGATCAGCAGACACAGCCGGAACAGGAATCTCCCATGGAGGAACAGCCGCCGGCCGATCCCGTCTATTTTCCGGACGTGCAGGCCGGCGACTGGTATTATCCGTATGTCAACACGCTCTATGAAGCCGGCGTGATCAACGGCTTTACCGACGGCACGTTCCAACCCGGCAGCAAGGTCACCACCGGCCAGGCGCTCAAGATGATCATTCTTGCCGCGGGTTATCCGGAGCCGCCCCAGGCTGCAAGCCACTGGGCAAGGGGGTATCTGGATTTTGCCATCGACCAGGGCTTCATTGTCCGCTTCGAGGACATCACCGATCTTGATATTTCCATCTCCCGCAGAATGGTCGCCAAGATCGCGGCCAACGCGCTGTCGCTTCAGCGCGAATCGGCACAGAGCCTTTTCACCGACACGGACGACGATTTTGTCTGCGCGCTGGCTGAGGCGGGCATCGTGGGCGGTTATCCGGACGGGAGCTTCCGGCCGAAGGGCGCGCTGACGCGCGCAGAGCTCTCGGCTATCGTCAACCGGATCTATGACTACCGCACGCCCGCCGTGGACTTTCTGACGGACGACCGGAACTATGACCCTGTCCGCCTGCGCTCATCGGAACAGCTGATCGAGTTCCTCAAGCAGAAGGAAGGCTTCCTGGAGTATGCTGCCTGGGACTATGCGCAGTACTCCATCGGCTACGGTACATACTGCGACAAGGACGAATTCCCCAACGGCATCACACGGGAGGAAGCAGACTACCGTATGCGCCTTGCGCTTGCCAAGTTTGAGGCGTCACTGGATGATTTTCTGGAGAAAAACAATCTTACGCTCACTGACAACCAGTATGATGCGCTCATCAGTCTGTCATACAACATCGGCAGCGGATGGATGAAAAACAGCAACCTGGCAGATATGATCAAATCCGGCCGCTATACGCACAACGAGATCGCATCTGCCATCGGCATCTGGTGCCATGTGCGCGAAAGCAGCGGCATGGTCATCAGCAAGGGGCTGCTTAAGCGCAGGATCAGCGAGATCCGCATTTTCCTGTACGGTGACTATTCCGGCACGGAGGAGGGCTTCAATTATATCCTGTTCACCACCCAAAAGGGTGAGCGTGAACGCGATATTGCTGTTTATGAAACCGGCAGTACATACGACCCAATGTTCAGGGCAGATCGCGCCGGCGATACGTTCCTCGGCTGGTTCACCGACGATGGTCGGCAGATCACGGAATCGAGTATCGTTCAGGAGGATCTGACGGTCACTGCCAGGTGGCAGAGCGACGAAGGCGGCGTGACCGAACCGGACGTCACCGACGAAGAGTCCGGCGATATGGGCGACTGGTGGGGGAGCTGGCTGCAGCCCTGACCCCGAAAGCAGAATTAGAAAATATCCTTTTTATCGGACATAAATAGAGGTATCCTATGACCAGATAATCCGAAAGGAGAGCTGGTTATGGGATACGAGATCCGGTATGTCAGAGGTCATGTGGAGGTCTATGCACCGAGCGGCCGCTTCCTGTTCTCCGCGGACAGCAAGGAAGAGGCGTTCGAGATTCTGGAGGAGTAAGATGAACATTCAGATCTTCGGGAAATCCAAATGCTTCGACACGAAAAAGGCCGAGCGTTGGTTCAAGGAGCGCAGGATCCGCTTTCAGTCTGTCGATCTTCTCCGGTTCGGGCTGTCCGGCGGAGAATTTGACAGTGTCCTGCGGGCAGTTGGCGGCGTGGATGCGTTGATCGATTGGTCGCTCAAAAAGCCTGAGATCGATCTTATGCGTTATCTTGCCAGCGACCGGGACAAGGAGGACAAGCTCTTTGACCATCCGGAGCTGATGAAAACGCCGATCGTGCGCAACGGGAAGCAGGCGACGGCAGGCTACTGTCCCGAAGTCTGGGCAACTTGGGAATAAACACGCAAAAAAACCATGCGGATCGAGATAGATCTGCATGGTTTTTTGCAACCGCAGCCCGTTTTTTACGTCTGGAATTGCAGAAGACCCGAAAGGAGGGGCAGCGATGAATCGAAACCTGGAACTCAAACCGCTCCGACGCTACCGCGATCCGGAGTATCCGACCAAAGAAGAGGCCGACCGGAGCCCGGAGCTCCTGCATGCCGTCCCCATTCGATGGAAGCATCATCCTCTGCTTTGTTCCGTGCTGGTGTTTACGGTTGCAAGCGGCCTGTGCAGCTGCGCGTCAAAGAAGCAGCCGGAGCCGGCATCTGCCGTCGAACCGCTCATCCCGCCCGGCGAGGATGAGGCGCAGACTGGGCAGCAAAACGCTCCGGAGACATCGGATCCGCCCGCTCCCCTGGAGATCCCTGTCTTCGCCCATGGCATCGGACGCGGATCTTATGGATGCGAAAGCGTAGCGCCCCCGGTGTTTCTTTCCGAAGAGGAGGCTGCGCAGGTCATCCGGGAGGAAGCATTGCTGCAGGGCGTCGATTTCTCCGGACAGAAGACCATCGAGGCAGAGCTCCCTGTCACAAATCTCTATGGCGACGAACAGTTCCAAAACAGCTCCGTGCGCAGCACGCTGGAGCTCGACGGATATGATGAAGCGCTTGGCATTGGCTTTGAGTTTGTCTCGCAGAAGGATATTGTCTCTTGGAAACAGGACGGCAATATGGCGTCCAGCGTGGAGAATTATGAAATGAAGGATGCCGCCGAACGCCTGCACGCGGACAACACGGCTGTGTTCTATGACCCGGGCGCCGACTGGCGTGCATTCTCTTATAACTGGGAGAATGGAAACGGCGAAGCATATGATGCGTATGTGCAGTCTTTCACGGAGAATCAGAAGCAGGCCATGAAGGAGCAGCTGCGCGAGCAGGTGCGCGATTTTCTCCAGTGGCTGCAGGGGCAGGGGATCATCTGATGCATTTGACACTTCATGTGACAGACGGCTGCAATCTCGCCTGCAGATATTGTTATGTCCGTCAGGGAAATCAAATTATGTCAACTGAAGTCGCACATGCGGCTGTGGATCTTGCTGCACGTACGCAGGCGCACTGCGGGCTGATCTTTTTTGGCGGCGAGCCGCTGCTGCACAAGGATCTGATCGCTGACACGGTGCGCTATGCTGAGACGCTCCGCACTGCAGGAAAAGGCCCGTTCCATTACAAGGTCACAACGAACGGGCTTCTGCTGGACAGGGAGTTTCTGCGCCTCTCGGAGCAGTATGAGATCTTTCTCGCGCTGTCCTTTGACGGCGTCCGTGCCGCGCACGACCAAAACCGCGTGCGGCCGGACGGATCCGGCACTTTTGCAGATGTGGAGGCAGCCGCGCGGCGCCTTTTGGCAATTCGGCCGTATGCGCCGGTGATGATGACGGTCGCGCCGGATACCGTACAGCATTACGCAGAGGGCGTTGATTATCTCTATGCGCTCGGCTTCCGCTACCTGCTCTGCACACTGGATTACTCCGGAGACTGGACGCCAGGGAGCCTGCGGGAGCTTGAACGGCAGTATGTGCGCCTGGCGGACTGGTACCGCACGCGGACGCTGGCGGAGGACAAGTTTTATTTGTCACCCTTTGAGGTGAAGATCTCCTCCTGGATCCACAGATCAGGTTATTGCCGCGAGCGATGCGAGCTCGGCAAAAAACAAATATCTGTCGCGCCGGACGGGAAGCTTTACCCGTGCGTGCAGTTTGTCGGGATGGAGGAGTTCTGCATCGGAGATGTTTTTTCCGGCGTGGATGAGGAAAAGAGGACTGCGCTGTATCTGCAAAACGAACAGGAACACGAATCCTGCCGCGGCTGCGCAGTCAAAGCACGGTGCAACCACTATTGCGCCTGTCTCAACAAACAGGCCACGGGCGACTTCCGGAAGGTCTCGCCGGTCCTTTGCGCGCATGAGCGCATCCTTCTTCCGATCGCGGATCGCCTGGCAGAGCAGCTGTACCGATCACGCGCTGCGATCTTCCTCCAGAAGGAGTATAACGATATGTTTCCGCTGCTGTCCATGGTGGAGGATCATTTCTCTTGAATACTTGACGGCGCTTTTCGCCCGCGCTACAATAATGCGCAGGAGTGGGCGGATTGTCCGCCTTCAAAAACAAGGGAGGAATCACTGTGAATCAGCTTCTGGCAGGGTTTGCGCGCGTCAATATCGATCCTCCGCTTGGCATCGCCATTGCGGGATATTATGTGCCGCGCTTTGCAAGCGGTTTTTTGGACAGCCTGGAGGCGTCCGCGCTGGCGCTCTCATGCGGTGAAGAGCCGATCGTGCTTCTGAGCGTCGATTCCTGCGGTATCCGCCGTGCGTTGGCGGATGACTATCGCGCGCGGATCGCGCAGGCGGTTGGTATTCCGGCGCAGAATATTTTCCTTTCTGCCACGCATACGCACACCGGCCCCCTGAACACGACAGCCGATCATTTTGAGATGGATGTCGAGCTGATCGCTCGGTATGTGGAGTTTCTCGGCGGCCGCCTGGCCGACGCGGCCCGGATGGCAGTCAGCGATCTGAAGCCTGCCCGTATGGGCTTTATTGTGGGATGGGCGCCGGAGCGCGTGGCCTATATCCGCCGCTA
>CADCOJ010000220.1 GCA_902803075.1 Oscillospiraceae bacterium
GTCTACTGCCTTGTCTATCTTCCTCAGCAGATGATCCTGCGGTACCAGCATGTCTGTGCACAGCATCTCTATCGCTTGCCGCTGCTCCATTTCCTTTTTCAGCATCTCTCATCACCCGTCTCTATTATATCAGAAAAAGGCCACCGGATGGTGACCTTTTTCGACAGGCTGCAGGCTCGACCGGACGGTCAAGCCTGTTTTTTTGTCTCTCGTTTGAATACAGCGCCGGGGATCACATAGCGCCCCTGCGGCTCAGCACGACCAGAACCGTGCGCAGTAGGATCTTGCAGTCGAGCAGCAGCGACCAGTTTTCAATATACTCACGGTCCAACTGCACGACCTGATTGAAGTCGCGGATCCTGCTTCGCCCGCTGACCTGCCACAGGCCGGTGATGCCGGGCTTGGTGGACATGCGGCCGCGGTGGTAGGGCTCATAATGCTCCCACTCGTCCACCGTCGGGGGCGCGTGCCCACCAGCGACATATCGCCCTTGAGCACGTTGAAGAACTGCGGGAATTCATCCAGCGACAGGTCGCGGATCCAGCCGCCGATGCCCTTCTTCCAGGTGCCGTCCGGCCGCTGTACCTGCCCGATGATGCGCGGGTCGTGCTCCATCTTGAACATCAGATGGCCATCCTGACCCTGGGAGGCGGCGACCTCCTGCTTGCGTTTTTCCGCGTCCATGTACATGCTGCGGAACTTGTACATGGAGAACTTGCGCCCGTTTTCGCCGATGCGGGTCTGCTTGAAGAAGATCGGCCCGGGCGATGCGGCGTAGATGAACGGCCCCAGGATGACGGTCAACAGCAGGGTAAACAGCGCGCCGATGCTGCCGCCAACGATATCCATGATCCGCTTGAGCAGCAGGTCGCGGCCGCTGACGTAGCCGAGGCTGGTGGTGATGGCCACTTGGCCGCATACCCACTCCACGTTCTTATGGCGGGCTTCGATCTGGTCCATCTCGTTCAGGGATACGTGAACAGTAATGCCCATACCCATGATCTCGTTGATCAGATCGACGGGCATGCTGTCTCCCGGCGGGATGTCCAGGTAGACCTCGTCCACCCAGCTGTTGATGAGGTATTGGATCAGCGAATCGCGCTTGGCGACGACGCGCAGCGCGTCGATCTTCTTTTCGCCCTGCATGATGTCCGCAAGGTCCCCCTCCACAGCCGCGATGTCCGCGTCGTTTTCAAGCACCGCCACGCCGACAAAGCGGTAGCTGTTGTAATTGTGGTTGACCAGCTTGGTCAGCACGCCCTTCAAGCGGTCCTTGCTGGCCACGATGAGCATGCCCGTGCGGTTCTTCAGGTGCAGGCGCTTGCGGAGGTATTCCTTCCAGAGGACGCGCATGCTGAAGCACAGCACCGCGTAAAAGGGGATGGTGGGCACCAGCACGTTGAACATGTTGAGATGTTCCTCACGAATCAGGAAGACGAAGGCCACAATGCCCATGATGACGTACATCGTCTGGGTCAGCACGCCCTTGAGTTCCTGATACGAATCGCGGCGAATGACGCTGTGGTATGCGTCCATCAGCACCATGACCATCAGATCGACGACCGCCATGCCCACGCACAGCGACCAGAACGCGAAGGTGTGGAAAACCTTCTGCCAGTCGGCGTGCAGCATCACGCCGGAGAACAGCGCGACCTCGAGGCAGAGGATATCCAACCCCATGAAGTCCAGGTGCTGGGACCAGCCGCTCGATTTTCTTTTGTACATATCTGTCCCTTTCCTCCCTTCAGGAACGGTCCGTCGGTTGTGAGCTATCCGACGACCGGTATGCCGCGCGAATGGCATCGGCAAAGCGCCCGGTCGAAAACGCGCTGCAATCGCAGCGTATGATCTGGGTAAAGCGCCGCTCCTCCAATATGGTTCTTGCCCAGACGTCCGGGCCGTCTGAGAGCGGCAGGAAGCGCACGCCGCCCAGGTTTGCCTCCGGCGGCACGGCGTCTGAGGCGTAGCAGGGCAGGCCCACGGCCTGCGCCTCGACGAGAGCCATACCAAAGCCCTCCGCCTTCGATGGCAGCAGCAGCAGCGTGCTCCGCTTCAGCAGGGCTGGAATATCGGCGTCCGGGGGCAGCAGGGTCACCCGGTCCTCCAGGCGCGCTTCGCGGATCTGCGCGCGCAGCGCCTCACCATAGCGGTTCGAGGCGTCGCCGACAAAGCTGAGTCGGGCGTCCTGGCGGACGCCGGACAGGACGCGAAAGACCTCCAGCGTGAAACGCTGGTTCTTGTTATCGCAGAAGTAGCCGACCTGAACCAGGCGAATGCCGCCGTCGCCGACGGTCCCGGCGGGATCGGGGCAAAAGCGCCGCTCGTCATAGGGGTTCTTGACCACCCGGAAGCCGCCGGCTTTTTTGTAGAAGGCCTCGCCGGCCTGCTGGGAGCAGGCCAGGCGCGCCGTAGCGCAGGCCTGGATGAGGCGGCGGCAATACCCGCGATAGAGCCGGGTCAGCGGGCCTCCCCTGTTTCCCCAGGTCTTGTGCACATGCCCCACCCGAACCGGTACGCCCACGGACGCCGCCGCTGCCAGGCTGCCCGCCATGTCAAATTCATTGTGGCAGTGCACCGCGTCGTAGGGGCCGTTCCGACGAAGCAGCCGCCGGGTGGCAAAGAACATCGCCACCGGCCGGAAGAAATCGGCGAGGGTGTTCAGCGGGCCAAGGCGAAATCGCCGCTTGGGACGGCGGAAGATCTGCCCGCCATACTGCCGGAATTCCGGCTCGAAGTAGCCCTCCGCCCCCGTGCCGAGCAGGATATCGAAAGTGAAATCCTCCCGCAGGGCGCGGACGATCGTCATCATGACGGTGGGCACGCCGCTCTTGTCCAAGCCGCCGCTGGCGACGATCAAAACACGTTTTTTCACAAAATGCTTCCTCCCGATTGGCCTGCCGTCAGCCGCGCGGCTTCAGGCCATAGAGCAGCTTCCACAGCCGGGCCAGCGGCAGCGGGCTTTTCAGCACGACGTCCCGCGGGTTCGGGTCGCAGCGCGCTTCGAGATAATGCTGCCGGTAGAAGGCGTCTCCGCGCAGGCGGCGCAGCTCCGCGGCGATCTCCGGCCACGGCAGGCTGGAGACGAACAGCTTGCGGGTCACGTCCCGCATGATCTTGCAGATCCAGATGTTCGCGCCGTCCACCAGCTCGCCGCCGTTCCGGCTCCACTTTTCCGCGTAGCGCAGCCGGCGGGCGCAGACCTTTTTCTCCGAGGCAAAGTGCCGGGGGTTGTAGCTGCGGGACATGCTTACATTCGACACACGGTAATAGTACAGGACCCGGTCGAGGAACACCACCTCGCGGGCCCGGTCGATCAGCACCAGGCTCTGGTAGAGGTCCTCGCCGTTGGAGATGCCCTCGATGTCCCTGTAGAGCTCAGCGTCGTCGAACAGCGTTCGCCGGACGCACTTCGCCCAGATGTTGTTCAGCTTGTCTGTGCAGCACAGCAGACGGTAGAGCAGGTACTTTTCTTCGCCGGAAAAGACCGCGCCGTCCTGAAAGGGATAGGAAAACAGGGGTGTTTTGCCATCCCGGTCGTTGCTCGCGTTAAACAGCACCACGTCCGGCCTGCGGGCGTCCAGCACCGGAATGAGCGTGCTGAGCGCGCCGTCCAGCAGGCAGTCGTCGGAATCCACGAACAGCACATAATCGCCCGCGGTCTGCCCAAGCCCGATTTCCCGCGTCTTCAGCAGGCCATGGTTCGCCTGCCGGAGCAAGCGGGCGTTGACGCCGCTGCGGGCGATGTGGTCCGCGCAGATCGCCGCGCTCTTGTCGGTGGAGCCATCGTCGATCAGGATGAATTCAACGCGCTCCGTGGCCTGCGAAAACAGGGAGGCCAGGCACGCCGCGACGTATTTTTCCTGATTATAGATCGGAACGATGACGGAAATCAGCGGTTTCATATGCATCCGAACCTCATTTGCCGTTTGCGGCTTTGCGCCGATTCAGTCGGTTGACCACGACCTTTTTGCCGTGCGTCAGCAGATAGTACAGCCGCGTACTGATAGGCACGCTCCAGATGAAGCGCTTGTCCAGGGCCGTGTAGGCGTCGCTCGCGATGTAGTCCGCACGATGGTCGAGGACATTCTGCCGGAGCAGCCGCAGCGTGGCGGCGTCGTTCATGTGCGTGCGGTAGTAGATATAGATGTACTGCAGGCTCATGTGGCACAGCGAACAGCGCGCGAGCGCCGCGATGTGCGGGTGGGAGGCCTCCGTCAGCTCCGCGATTTTGCGGTAGGTCAGAAAGCAGCTCAGCTTGCGGGGCGTGAGCGGCGAATAGGAGGCCGTCACACCGCCGCTGTCGTGATTGTAGTGGTAGAGGGGCCGCGGATCATAGGCGACGCGCTTGCAGAGCAGGAAATAGCGCACCGCAAAGTGCAGGTCCTGGACCATGCCCAGCTCCTGATCAAAGCGGAGGGCGTTTTCCCGGATCACGTCCAGGCGATAGAGCTTATTCCAGGCATAGCCGCAGAAGGCGCTCGGACGCATCAGGCGGTCCAGCGCAGCCTCTCCATCCAGTACCTCCGGCGCGGCCCCTGCGTTCCACACGCGCACGCGCCCATCGATGTGGTCGAAGTGCCCGCACAC
>CADCOJ010000221.1 GCA_902803075.1 Oscillospiraceae bacterium
GCCTGCATCATGCCGCGCAGGATGTCCTCGCTCTCGGAAAAATACCGCTGGAATTTTTCAGACGTCCGCAGCCGGACCTCGCGCCGGTCCGTCTCGGAGACGTCCTTCTCCAGGTAACCCTTGGCCGTGAGCTGATTGACCTTATAGGTCGCGTTCGGCTGGGAGATGCCGATGGTGTCGGCAAACTGCGTGACCGTCGGCGCGCCGAGCAGGTGGATGACGTCCGCGGAGAACGCCTCCGTTGCGCTGAGACTGCCCGCCTTCTCCCGGATCGTGCGGAACATCCGGCGGTAGCTCATCAGGCGGATCTTCCGGAACAGCTGCGCAAGCGAATCGGCCAGCATGATATTACCTCCATAATTTTATATAAATATTTTTATGTTTTTTCACAGTATACAGCCGTGTCGGACCCTTGTCAAGAATTATTTCCATCCGCCCCGGATCTGTGCTATAATAAAAGAAAAAACCGGGCAGCCGCAGGCTGTCCGCACAAAAGGAGCAATTTTATGAAGGTTCTGGTCATCGTCGATATGCAGAAGGATTTTATTGACGGCAGTCTCGGCACAAAGGAGGCCGTGGCGATCCTCCCGCGCGTTGCCGAACGGCTGAAGCAGGCCCGCAGAGACGGCGAGCGCGTGGTCTTTACGCGCGACACACACCATGAGAACTACCTCTCCACGCAGGAGGGGCGCAATCTGCCCGTTGTCCACTGCGTGGAGGGGACCGACGGCTGGCAGATCGACCGCACACTGACTGTGGGCGACAGCATGGTCTTTGACAAGCCCGGCTTTGGCTCGGAGGCGCTGACTTCCTATCTCAAGTCCCTTCCGGATCTTGCGCAGGTGGAATTCATCGGCCTGTGCACCGACATCTGCGTCATCACGAACGCAATGATGGTCAAGGGCGCGCTGCCGGAGGTGCCGCTTTCGGTCCGTGCCGACTGCTGCGCAGGCGTTACGCCGGAGAGCCATGAAAACGCGCTTGCGGCCATGAAGCTCTGCCAGATCCAGATCCTCTGACCCTTTCGCCGATCTCTTCCCCGGAGGCTGCTGTTCATGCTGCCTCCGGGGTTTTTCAGTTCATTCGTTCTCCGCAGCCGGATCCCGCCATGCGCGCAGCCGCGCCATGAGCTCCGACGTGCCGAAGCCGTCGTACAGCGCGCAGTAGTCCGCGTACAGCGCGTCATATACCGCGCGGTGCTCCGTGCGCGGCGTATAGACGCGCAGGATGCCGCCGGCCATGCGTGCGGAGGCGTCCTGCACGTCCGCATAGACGCCGGCCGCAGCAGCGGCGAAGATCGCCGCACCTGCGCAGGCCGCCTGCTCGTTTGCTGAGACGCGGATCGGCCGCTGCAGGACATCACTGAAGACCTGCATCAATGCCGGGTTCTTCCGGGACAGGCCGCCGCAGGCGTACACGTCCCCGATCGTGAGCCCGCTTCCGGTCAGCTGCTCGCAGATCCGTCTCGTTCCGAACGCCGCCGCCTCCAGCAGCGCGCGGTAGATCTCCTCCGGCCTGGTCGTGAGCGTCAGCCCCACGATCATACCGCTGAGCGCGGCATTGTTCAGCACGGATCGGTTTCCGTTCCACCAGTCCAGCGCCAGCAGTCCGCTCTGCCCCGGCCGCAGCGCCGCCGCCTTTTCGTTCATATCGGCAAAGCGCGCTGCTTTCTGCTCCCCGCGTGCGGAGCCGAGACCGGAGATGAACCAGTCGAGCATATCGCCGGCCGCCGGTTGTCCCGCTTCATAACCATAAAACCCGGGCAGCAGTCCGTCCCGGACGCGCCCGCAGATACCGCTGACCGCGTGCTTCCGGCTGCTGACAAGCATCTGGCACAGGGACGTCCCCGCAACGAGCAGCATGTCTCCGCTTTTCCGGACTCCGGAGGCCGGCACGCCGGCATGTGCGTCCCCGGTCGCGACCGAGACGCATGTTCCTGCGCACAGGCCGGTCGCCTGCGCCATGGCGGCGGACAGCCCGCCGGCCGGTGTCCCCGGCAGGCTGATTGTGGAAGAGAACGGAAGCTTGTCGGAGACGACGCGCTCCAGCCCCGGGGCGGCCGCACGGAAAAACGAGTCCGACGGATACCCCTCCTCCGGGTCCCAATACGCCTTATACCCGGCAAGCACGGCGCTCATCCGGACGGTTCCCGTCAGCAGATACACGATCCAGTCGCCGGCCTCCAGAAAGCAGAATGCGTCGCGCCAGAGCTCCGGTGCGCGGTCCATCGTTTCAAAGAGCTTCGGAAACAGCCATTCGCACGAGCTCTTTCCGCCGTATCGGGCGAGAAACGTCTCGCCGCGGGCGGCGGCGACCTCATCCAGCCGCTCGGCCTCCGGCGCGGCGCCGTGATGGTTCCAGAGCTTGGCGTAGCTGTGCGGCTCGGCGCGATACGCTTTCCTGCGGCACATGGGCCGCAGGGCATCATCCAGCGCCAGCACAGTGCACGTTGTGAAATCGACGCCGATGCCGGCGATCTGCTCCGGGCGGACGCCCGCCTTCCGCCAGACGGCGCTGAGCAGCGCTGTCAGCGCGTCCTCATAATCCTGCGGGTCCTGCAGCGCAAAGTCGGCGGGAAGCGCCTGCCCGGACGCAGGCAGCACGCCCCGGATCACTGCGTGAGGATATGGGAACACCGCCGATGCGACCTCACGCCCGGTCGCGGTATCCACCAGCGCTGCACGGGCGGAAAGCGTTCCGTAGTCCAGTCCGATCGTATATTGTTCCATAACGCCTGCCATCTCCTTCTGTCCGGACAGCCGTGGGCCGTCCGCGTGTCTTTCAGTCTGCCACACTTTTTCTCCTTTGTCTACTCCTTTTCTGAAAAACAAATCCGCAGAAAAAATTCATTGACCTCGAGTCAATGACCTGCTCTCCTGTTATCAGAAAGCTCCGGGAGGAACGCACATGGGAAAACGGCAGATCGCCGCGCAGCAGACGCGGCAGAGGATCCTTGCAGCGGCGGAAAAGCTGATCCGGGAGCGCGGCTTTGAGCGCATCGGCATTTCCGACATCGCCCGTGAGGCCGGCGTTGCAAAAGGCTCGTTCTACACCTACTTCCGCCATAAGGAGGACATCGTCTGTGAAATCGCGCAGACGCGCTTTCTCACCGTGGAGGCAGCGGCCCGCGCCCAGCAGGACGTCTGCACCAGGATCGCCTCCTTTTTGACGCAGTCCATGCGCTATATCGTGGAGACCGGCCTCAACATCTGCCAGCAGTGGCTGAAGAATGTGGTGGAGCCGGGGGAGGAACAGGGGAAGCAGAAGCTCCGGTACGACACCGAAGTCATCCGCGGGCTGATCACGGACGCCGCAGCCTGCGGCGAGCTCCGCGCCGACACGCCCTCCGAGGCGCTGGCCGCATGCATTGCCGCAGAATACTACGGTGCGGTCGCGCTGTGGGCCATCACCGACGGGGATTCCGATCCCGTCGTCATTCTGGAAAATTTTGGCTTGCATGCCCTGCGCGCCATATTGGAACCCTATCGCAACGAAAGGAGCTCTGAGTAAGCACATGAAACGAATCATCGCAGTCCTGCTCGCCGTATCCATCCTCTGCGCGCTGGCCGCATGCAGCGCGGAGCGCGCACAGCCTGCCGCGGACGCCGGCACGGCGCAGGATGCACCCGACCCCGCCCCAGTGCAATCCGGCGCGGAATCAACCCCGGAGCAGAAGACGCCCGCGGAGGAATCCGCGCCCTCCCCTGCGCCGGACGAAGCGGAGCAGGAACAGGACGCGGAGCCTGCAGAGCCGAAGATCCTTGTGGTCTATTTCAGCTCGGCCAACACTGCGGACGCCGACGTTGTCTCCGCGGCCACGCCGCGCGTGGACGGCATGGGCGCGACCGCCTATCTTGCGCAGATGATCTGCGACGAGGTGGGCGGCGAGCTTGCGGCCGTCACACCGGCGGCGGATTACCCGGCCGACTACAACGGGACGCTCAGCGCAGCCAAGGATGAGCGCGACAGCGACGCGCGGCCTGCTTTCCTCGAATTGGATGTTGATCCGGAGGACTACGATGTGATCTTTATCGGCTACCCCATGTGGTGGTACACACTGCCGATGCTGTTCTACACATTTTTCGACACCTATGATCTTTCCGGAAAAACGCTGGTCCCGTTCAATACCCACGGCGGGTCCCGCGACGGAGGGACCTATGCGCAGATCGCCGCGCTGGAGCCAGACGCCACAGTTCTGGACGGTCTGGCCGTTGCCGGCGAGAAAGTCGGCGCCGACACACGGGACGCCGTCAGCAAGTGGCTCAGCGGCCTGAACGGCTGAGCCCACTGCTTACGGACACGATTCTGACAAAAAGGAGAAGCGACAATGAAAAACCTGATCCTCTATTACTCCCGCAAGGGTGAAAACTATCTCAACGGTTCCATCCGCAGTATCGCCAAGGGCAACACCGAGCGCTGCGCGGAATTCATCCGGCGCGCAGTCGGCGGCGACCTGTTCGAGATCGAGACCGTGAAGGCATATCCCGCGGACTATATGGCCTGCACGCGCGTGGCGCAGGATGAGCTGCGCGCCGGCGCGCGACCGGAGCTGCGGCAGATGGTCACTGACCTTTCGCCCTATGACAATGTTTTTGTCTGCGGCCCCTGCTGGTGGGGGACATTCCCCTGCGCCGTGTTTACGCAGCTGGAGGCCCTGGATTTCACCGGAAAAAAGGTCATTCCCCTCATGACGCACGAGGGCTCCGGGCTTGGCCGCTGCGAGCGCGACCTGCAGAAGCTCTGCGCGGGCGCTGTTTTCGGCAAAGGTCTGGCCGTGCACGGCGCAGACGCCGAGCGCAGTGAAGACGCCGTAGCCGCCTGGGCCAGAGCGCAGGTCTGACCGGGCCTGAACCAACGCCGCAGGGGAGCTGCTGCAGCCAATCAGTCTGCAGCAGCTCCCCTGCGGTATTTTTTGATCGCCGTCCGTTCGTCCGGGATGCTTCACCAGGGCGTTCTGACCATCTCTTCGCCAAGTGCGAAGGCATGCTTCCGCTCCTCCGGGAACACCGTCTCGCGGCGCTTCTGTTTTTCCTCCTGGTCGAACATCGTCCAGTTGAACCGGCTGTAGTCCTTGACCTGCAGCGTGTTCCCGGCGATCAGGAGCTTTGTGGGCCCCACGAAGCCCTCCAGGCTTTTCCGGTATCCGTCCAGCATTTCCATGTATCCGGCCGGGCCATAATACGCCTCGGGCGCGTTGCTCGTCATGATGAGCAGGACCGGGATCTTCCGCGTCCGGTAGCTGCGCGGATCTGTCCGGTAGGTCAGGGACTGGAAGATCAATCGCTCATACAGCGCCCTTGTCCCGGCGGAAATATCCCCCAGATAGTTCGGCGTTCCGAGGATCAGCCCGTCGGCGCTGCGGATGGCGTCCAGGACGGGCGCAAGGCCATCCCGGCAAATGCAGCGGCCTTCATTCGGCGGCAGCTTGCAGCCGAAGCAGGAGATGCAGCCTGTGTACCGCTCCAGCCGATAGAGATCAAACCGCTCGATCTCCGCACCCTCCGCGCGGGCGCCCTCCGCGGCTTCGCGAACCAGCGTGGCAGTGTTCCATCCCGTCCGTGGGCTGCCGTTCACGGCAACGATTTTTTTCATATCATGCCTCCTGTCACAGCTCCACAGCCATCGCTTCCAGCGGAATTCGGCTGAAATGCCATGCGTGAGGCTTCGACTGCTCCGTGGGGTACCCCAGGCCCAGCATCATGACCGGGACGATGTGCTCCGGCAGCGCATAGGCCTCGCGCACAGCCAGCGCATCGAAGCCCCGGATCCAAATCGTATGGACGCCCAGCTCCTCCGCCTCGTACATCATCGTCGTCGCCGCGATGCTGGCGTCCTGCTCGCCGGAGTTATAGTCGCCAAGGAGCCGGTCGCCGGGGTTGTGCCAGACGGTGTCGGCGTCATAGCAAACCAGGATCATGACCGGCGCGTTATAGTGGAACCGGGTGACATGCTTCAGGGTGTCCAGCGCCTGCCTGCTCCGCAGGACATAGAACCGCTGCGGCTGATAGTTGCAGGCCGTGGGGACGATGCGCCCGGCCTCCAGGATCCGATCCAGCTTTTCCTGTTCGATCGGGCGGGGATCAAACCGCCGCTCAGAATACCGGCTTCTGGCAAGCTCCAAAAAATCCATAAAAAACCTTTCCTTTCCTGATTGTGTGTTCTGATGCGGTCTTCCCGCTCCTTACTGCTCCTGATCCAGAACGGCCGTGCGTACAGCCCACATACGTGCTGACCGAATAGCCGCCTGCACGCAGGCTCGATCCGGTCATGATGCTGCCCGCCCCGGTCTCTTCGATCCGGATACGTCCATCATCAGCTCCGCCATAGGTTATCTGCCTCCTGCCAGGCCCCCGGGGTCATTCGCACCCGCTCTTGCCGAGCTTGTCCTGCATCCGGCGGATGCAGTCCGCCAGCGTTGTGCGCTTCAGCTCCCGCTCCGCCTGCTCCTCGATGCCGCGGAACATCTCCGCCAGGACCGGCTGAATGTATCTGCCGACGACGCATGCGTCACTGGGGTTCCTGTGCAGATCAAAAACATGGACCTGCTGCGTGTCCGAGATGGCCTGATAGATCGCGTACAGCGTCAGATCCTCCGGCCGCTGCAGCAGGGAGAAGCCGCCGATCCCCCGGTGGCTCTCAATGATGCCGCTCTTCTTCAGAAGCCCCGTAAGCCGCCGGATATAGCTGGCATTCGTTCCGACGCTCCGCGCGATGATCTCGGAGGTCAGCGGCGCATCCGAGCCGGCGATCATGATCAGCGTATGGATCGCTGAAGAAAACCGCGTATCCATCAGTTTGACCTCCGGAACGTGACCATGTAATGCGTATGCTCCGGGGCTTGGATATGCGGGTCGTCAAATACGAAGGAGCCCGCCACGCCGTCCTCCTGCCGCACCAGGTCAAAATGTGCCAGCGCGATGCCGACATCCACCTTCTGGATGTCTCCCAGCGGGCTGTCCTTCATCGTCTTTGCCTCATAAAAATGCACGCTGCTTCCATCCACCACCGCGCGCCACGGCTGTCCATTGGCGGCTGAAGGCGCCCACCGCGCCAGCTCAAGCGCCTCGGCAAAGGCCCCGGCGTCCTCCCTGCGCAGTTCCCGGGCAAAGGTGCCGCTGAAAAACAGGCGCTCAAACGGCTTCCGTTCATCCGCCTTCAGGCCCTTCCGCATGAGGCTTTCCCGGATGGAACGCTTCCCTGCGGGATATCCGACCGGGCTCGCCGTGGGAAGCACCTCATCGGGCTGCACGGCCATTGCCGTTTCAAACGACGCGCGGCTCAGGGACGCCGCCAGCATGACCGTTCCGATCCCCCGCGAGCAGGCATACAGACATGCCGCCTCAAAGCTGTATCCGAACGCCATCTCATAGTTTGCCGTGCGCGCCACCTTGGCCGCAAGATATGTGTCCGCGCCGACGATCACCGGGCTGGAGAGGCCGTGCTCCTTCGCGTCCAGCAGGCGGAACGTGACCGGAACGCCAAAGGGATTGGCGCACGCGGACACATAACTCTCCAGCGCTGCCCGATCCTCGGCGGAGAGAGGCCTTCCGTCGAACGTTCTCACGCTTTTTCTTTGCCGGATCCATTCTTTGGCTGAGTTCGTCATGTCCGTCATCCTTTCGTATTTGTATCAGATACTGATACAGTATAGCATCCTCTGCGCATCCTGTCAATCCGCCGCGCGGCCCTTCGCCCAAAATGGCGGCCGGGCCCCGGAGCGCACAGCTCCGGGGCCCGGTTTGTTGCTCACGGTACGGGATCCGGCCGGTATTCCAGCAGATCCCCCGGCTGACAGGCCAGCGCCTCACACAGCTTTGCAAGCGTTGCCACTTTGACGGCCTTTGCCTTCCCGGTCTTCAGGATGGACATGTTGGTCACGGTGA
>CADCOJ010000222.1 GCA_902803075.1 Oscillospiraceae bacterium
TAAGCTTGTCAAGAGCCTGAACGGCCGCCTTGAAAAGCACATTGCGACTGCGCATTCCCTCGGCCTGCGCAAGATCGGTCAGGAAACTGTCCAGCCTGACAACACTCAGACCCGCGGCAAGATCGCAAAGATCGGCTACCTGCTGCAGGTCACGGAAGAAGAATAAGGAGGACAAGAAGATGAATCTGCATGAACTTGCTCCGGTCATGGGTTCCACCCATGTCAACAAGCGCAAGGGCCGCGGCACCGGCACCGGCAACGGCAAGACGGCCGGCCGCGGACACAAGGGTCAGAAGGCCCGCAGCGGCGGCAAGCTCCGCATCGGCTTTGAAGGCGGCCAGATGCCTCTGGCACGCCGCATCCCGAAGCGCGGCTTCAACAACATCTTCGCAAAGCCTCTGACGGCTGTGAACGTTGCAGTCCTCAACCGCTTTGAGGACGGCGCTGTCGTTGATGCAGCCGCTCTTCTGGAAAAGGGCATCCTGCATGAATGTGAAAACGGTCTGAAGATTCTGGGCAACGGCACTGTTACCAAAAAGGTTACTGTGAAGGCTGCGGCTTTCTCGGAGTCTGCAAAAGAAAAGATTGAAAAGGCAGGCGGAAAGGCCGAGGTGGTGTAAATTGTTTACTACCCTTCGTAACGCCTGGAAGATCCCCGAGCTCCGCAAGAAGATCATCTTCACGCTTGTGATCTTCCTGATTTACCGCCTTGGCTCCAATATCCCCGTTCCCTATGTGAACGTGGAGGCCTTGAGCACGTATTTCTCGCAGAACCTTTCCACCACGGTCCTTGGACTGTACAACGTTATGTCCGGCTCGGCATTCTCCAATGCGACGGTGTTCGCTCTGAGCATCCAGCCGTACATCAACGCATCCATCATCATTGAGCTGCTCACCATTGCGATCCCCGCCCTTGAGCGTCTGGCCAAGGACGAGGGCGAGGAGGGCAAGAAGAAGATCCAGAGGATCACCCGCTTCACGACGGTCGGCCTTGCGCTGCTGATGGGCTTTGCCTATTTTGTCATGTGCAAGAACTACGGCCTGCTGACGGACACCGGCTTCCTTGCCGGTCTTGTGATCGTAGCGACCTTCACCGCCGGCGCCAGCCTTGTCATGTGGCTCGGCGAACAGATCGACCAGAACGGTATCGGCAACGGCATCTCCATGATCCTCTTTGCCGGCATCATCTCCCGCATTCCGGTCCTCATCAGCAACGCCGTCAGTGCGCTGCGTACCGGGACTCTGAAGTGGTACTGGCTGATCCTCCTGGTGGTCGGCATGCTGCTGCTCATCATGTTCATCGTGTTCATCACGAACTCCGAGCGCCGCATCCGCGTGCAGTACGCCAAGCGCGTCGTGGGCCGCAAAATGTATGGCGGTCAGGACACCTACCTGCCCATCAAGGTCAATATGTCCGGCGTTCTGCCGGTCATCTTCGCCCAGTCGATCACCTCGCTTCCCGCCACGATCGTCGCATTCACCGGAACAGGCGGCAGCGGCTTCTGGGAGTGGATGAACAAGTATGTGTTCGACAACAAGAGCGCCGTCTACCTCGTTATCTACTTCCTGCTGATCATTGCATTCAGCTACTTCTACGCAACCATTCAGTTTAACCCCATTGAGATCTCCAACAACCTGAAGAAGAACGGCGGATTCATTCCCGGCTTCCGTCCCGGCAAGCCGACCTCCGACTTCATTCTGAAGGTCATCAACAAGATCACGCTCTTTGGTGCTCTGTACCTGGCCATCGTGGCGATCCTTCCGATCCTCACCGGCATCATCATCAAGAACAGCTCCCTCGCGGTGGGCGGCACCTCGGTCATCATCGTTGTCGGTGTTGCGCTTGAGACCGTCAAGTCCCTGGAAGCTCAGATGCTGATGCGCCACTACAAGGGCTTCCTGGAGTAATGAGAGGGTAATGCTATGAAGCTGATCCTTTTGGGTGCTCCGGGAGCCGGCAAGGGGACGCAGGCGGAGATCCTGAGCAATAAGCTCTCCATCCCCACCATCTCCACCGGCAACATCCTTCGGGAAGCGATCAAAAACGGAACTGAAACCGGACTGAAGGCCAAAAGCTTCATGGACGCCGGCAAGCTCGTCCCCGACGATGTCATCATCGGCATCGTCCGGGAACGGGTCGCCCGCGACGACTGCGCGAACGGCTTCATCCTCGACGGCGTGCCCCGCACGCTGCCGCAGGCGGAAGCCCTCGAGCAGGCCGGCATCCGGTTTGACCGTGTCATCTCCATCGAGGTGGACGATCGCGTCATCGAAGCGCGCATGACCGGCCGCCGCGTGTGCGGCAGCTGCGGCGCAAGCTACCATGTTGTTTCCAAGCCGCCGAAGACGGAAGGCGTCTGCGACCTCTGCGGGAGCGCGCTTGTCGTCCGGAAGGATGACGCTCCGGAAACGGTCCGCAACCGTCTGAGCGTTTACCACGCAGAGACCGAACCGCTCAAGGGCTTCTATGAGAAGCTCGGCATCCTCCGTCTGGTCAAAGGCGACCAGTCCATCGAGGCTGCAACGGAGCAGATCCTGGCGGCGCTGGGTGAATAAACATGATCCCGATCAAAACTGAGCGCGAACTGGAGATTATGCGCAGGGCCTGTAAAATTACCGCGGCAGCGCGTGCTTTGGCAGGCGAAATGGTAAGGCCCGGCGTCACAACCAGACAGATCGACAAAGCAGTACACGATTTTATCGTGTCGCAGGGCGCAAAGCCAACGTTTCTCGGATACGGAGGCTTCCCCGCCAGCACCTGCATCTCGGTCAACGAAGTGGTCATCCACGGGATCCCGTCCGATCGGGTCCTGAAGGAGGGCGACATCGTCTCCGTGGACGTGGGCGCGTTTTGGGGCGGCTTCACCGGCGACTGCGCCGCCACCTTTGCATGCGGGAACATCTCACCCGCAGCAAAAAAGCTCATCGAGGTAACAGAACAGAGTTTTTACGAGGGCATCAAATTTGCACGTCAGGGAAATCGGGTCTCCGACATCGGTCACGCCGTCCAGTCCTGGGTCGAGCGGAACGGCTTCAATGTCGTCCGCGCGTTCGTGGGGCACGGCGTCGGCGAACAGATGCACGAAGAACCAGAGGTCCCGAATTTCGGTGCTCCCGGCAGAGGCCCGCGGCTGTTCAAAGGCATGACCCTGGCAGTGGAACCGATGGTCACGGAGGGTACGTACGAAGTGCGTGTGCTGAAGGACCGCTGGACGACTGTAACTGCTGACGGCAAGCTCGCGGCGCACTATGAAAACGACATTCTCATTACCGACGGCGAGCCGGAAATACTCTCCGTCCCGGAGGGCTTTTGAATATGGATATTGACATATCGGACGTGATCGTCTCATTGGCCGGGCGCGACAGGGGACAGATGTTCTTCGTAGTAGCTACGGATGAACAGTATGTCTATCTGGCCGACGGCCGGGGCAGGAAGCTCGAAAAGCCAAAGCGCAAAAAGCGCAGGCATGTTCAGAAGCTCGCTCAGACGGAATCCCGCATTGCCGCAAGGATTCGCAGCGGCGAACGGGTTCTCAACAGCGAATTACGAAGAGAATTGGCCGGATACGGCCAAAGAACAAGTCAAAACCAAGGGGGTTAATTGATCTTGGCAAAAGACGACGTAATCGAACTTGAGGGCATCGTGACAGATGCACTGCCGAATGCCATGTTCTCTGTCGATATCGGCGGCGGGCACGTCATCCTGGCACATATTTCCGGCAAGCTCCGGATGAACTTTATCAAGATTTTGCCCGGTGACAGGGTGACGGTGCAGATGTCTCCGTACGATCTGACGCGCGGCAGAATCACATGGAGAAGTAAATAGAGACTGGCTGTCTCGTATGGAGGTTAAATTATGAAAGTAAGACCGTCCGTAAAGCCCATGTGCGAGAAGTGCAAGATCATCAAGCGCAAGGGTCGTGTTATGGTTATTTGCGAAAATCCGAAGCATAAGCAGAGACAAGGTTAATTAGGAGGTGCTCGAATAAATGGCACGTATTGCTGGTATTGACCTGCCCCGTGAAAAGCGAATCGAGATCGGTTTGACTTATATCTACGGCATCGGCAGAACAAGCGCGCAGAACATCCTGAAAATGGCCAACGTCGATCCGGACATCCGTGTGAAGGATCTGACCGAGGATCAGGAAGCCGCCCTGCGTGACGTCATCGATAAGAACTACACCATTGAGGGCGACCTCCGTCGTGAAGTTGCGCTCAATATCAAGCGGCTGACTGAGATCGGCTGCTATCGCGGCGTGCGTCATCGTCGCGGCCTGCCTGTCCATGGCCAGAGAACGAAGACCAATGCCCGTACCCGCAAGGGCCCGAAGAAGACCATTGCGAATAAGAAGAAGTAAGGAGGGATATGTAAATGGCTAAAGCAGTTAAAAAGGTTGTCAAGCGCCGTCGTGAGCGCAAGACCGTTGAAAAGGGCGCCGTGCATATCCGCTCTTCCTTCAACAACACCATGGTGACCGTGACGGACGCGAGCGGCAACGCTCTGTCCTGGGCTTCCTCCGGCGGCCTCGGCTTCCGCGGAAGCAGAAAGTCCACGCCGTATGCCGCGCAGATGGTCGCTGAGACCGCAGCCAAGGCAGCTGTGGAAAACTACGGCCTGAAGACAGTCGAAGTCTTCGTCAAGGGCCCCGGCCAGGGCCGCGAGTCCGCCATCCGCGCGCTGCAGTCCGCGGGTCTGGAAGTCACGCTCATCAAGGATGTCACGCCGATTCCGCACAACGGCTGCCGCCCGCCGAAGCGCCGTCGTGTCTGATCGACAAGGAGGAGAAGTACTATGGCAAAGAATACACAGCCTGTTCTCAAGCGCTGCAGAACGCTTGGCGTATCTCCTGCGGCTATGGGCTATTCCAAGCAGTCCAACCGCTTCACCAATGTCAGGAGAAGAAACAAGAAGTCCGAATATGCGATGCAGCTGACCGAGAAGCAGAAGGTCAAGTTTGTTTACGGCATTCTCGAGAAGCAGTTCCATGCGCTCTATGAGAGAGCCGCCCGCATGAACGGCAACACCGGTGAGCTCCTTCTGAGCCTTGTCGAGCGCAGACTCGATAACGTTGTCTACCGCCTCGGCTTTGCCTCGACCCGCCGCGAAGCCCGCCAGCTCGTCAGCCACGGCCACTACACCGTCAACGGCAAGCGCGTCGACGTTCCTTCCTACCTGGTCGACGTGGGCGATGTGATCGCTGTCAGCGAAAAGAGCAGCTCCAACAACCGCTTCAAGAAGCTGAAGGAAGACGACGCCTTCATCGCAGCTCCCAAGTGGCTGGACAGAGACAAGAATACCCTCACCGGAAAGGTTATTGCGCTGCCTGCAAGAGACGATATTGACTTTGAGATCGCAGAAAACCTGATCGTCGAATTGTACTCCAAGTAACGTATCACCCTCGTTTATTGGTAAGCTGAATTCGGCAACGAAACCAAGTTTCGCAGTTACAAGGAGGGTAATTTATTCATGGTAGAAATTGAAAAGCCGCGTATTGAATGTATCGATTCCCAGGATGACGTATCGTACGGCAAATATATCGTCGAGCCCCTGGAGCGGGGCTACGGAACGACCCTCGGAAATTCGCTGCGCAGAATTCTTCTTTCCTCGCTGCCCGGCACTGCCGCAACCTCCATCAAGATTGCCGGTATCCAGCACGAGTTCTCCACGATCCCCGGCGTCAAGGAAGACGTCACGGAGATCGTCCTGAACGTAAAGAAGATCATTGCCAAGCTGCATTGCCAGGGCGTCAAGAC
This sequence comes from Oscillospiraceae bacterium, assembly GCA_902803075.1. GTDB lineage: Bacteria > Bacillota > Clostridia > Oscillospirales > Oscillospiraceae > CAG-170. Next base: position 5,755 of record CADCOJ010000222.1, read on the forward strand.
GGTCTATATCGACGCTGCGGGTGAATGCGAAGTCACGGCCGGCGACATCAAAGCCGACGGTGAAGTCGAGATCCTGAACCCGGAGCTGCACATCTGCTCTCTTGGCCCGGACGCGAGCTTCAACATGGAGATCACGCTCAGCCATGGCCGCGGATATGTTCCGGCGGACAAGAACAAGACGCCGAATATGCCCATCGGTACCATCGCGGTGGATTCGATCTATACGCCTGTCTACAAGGTGAACTACACCGTAGAGAACACCCGCGTAGGCAACATGACAGACTATGACAAGCTGACGCTCGAAGTCTGGACGGATTCTACCATCTCTGCAAGAGATGCGGTCAGTCTCGGCGCGAAGATCCTTTCCGACCACCTGAGCCTGTTTACGGATCTCTCTGAGAACGTGGCCAGCAAGCCCACCATGGCGGAAAAGGCGGAGACGCACCGGGACAAGGTCCTGGAGCTCACCATCGAGGAACTCGACCTTTCTGTCCGCAGCTTCAACTGCCTCAAGCGCGCCAACATCAACAATGTCGAAGACCTGATCTCCAAGACCGGCGAAGACATGATGAAGGTCCGCAACATGGGCCGCAAATCCCTGGAAGAGGTTCAGAACAAGCTCGCAATGATGGGCCTGTCCCTGGCAAGCGACGATTCCAGCAACTCTAACAATTAAGCGCTAACCTTTCAAAGAAGGAGGAAGAAACCTTATGTTTGGTACCAGAAAGCTCGGCAGGACCAGCGATCAGAGAAAGGCGATGCTCAGAGCTATGACCACATATCTCTTCGAGAACGGCAAGATCGAGACCACCTTCACCCGCGCGAAGGAAGTCCAGCCTGTCGCTGAGAAGATGATCACCCTTGGCAAGAAGGGCGGCCTGTCCGCATACCGCAGAGCCCTCTCCTATATCACCAAGGAAGATGTTGCCAACAAGCTGTTCAAGGAGATCGCGCCGAAGTATGCCGACCGCAACGGCGGCTATACCCGCGTGACCCGCCTTGGCCCGCGCCGCGGCGATGCAGCGGAGATGGCGATCATCGAGCTGGTCTGATCGGCCGGCAAACGAAATATCGCGCTGTATCAAAAATCCCCTTTGGCCGGAATCGGCCAGAGGGGATTTTTTGTCTGTATGAGGGGATGCAGCTGCGCCGGGCGGATCGCATCAGCCGCTGATGGTCTGGGGCACGAGGTCGCTGCTGAATACACCGTAAGGCGTGCGGAACTCGACCTTGAACAGCCAGCTGCCCGGCTGGAAGGTGGTGACGACCTCACCGGCGGCAGCCTGCTCCGGGGTGAGGCTGTATGCACGGCGTACGGCGCGGAAATGCGGCCCGTCCGCATGGCACCATGCGTACCAGAGAGGGACGGCGTTCTTTGAGCGGAAGGTGAGCTTCGCCGTGCCGCCGCCGAGATCCGTCACAGAAACGGATGTGTCCACAATGCAGAAAAACACGCATGCGCTTTGGCGCGTCCCGTCGGTCAGACAGACGCGGTAGGAGCCCGGCTCCAGCTGCCGGAACACAAGCAGCCGGTCAGCGGGGATCGGCAGTTCACAGACGCACGTCTCTCCGCGCAGCACACGCGCATGCGTGAAGCCGCCGTCATCCAGAACGTCGATCTCTACAGGCTCACCGGGACGCCAGTTGGCGCAGTCTCCGCGGCGCGGGGACAGCTGCGCGCAGTATGGCGGCGCGATGGGATCGTCGCCCGGGAGCGGGGACCAGGGCGTGGGCACATAGCGCACGTCGGCAGCGCCCAGGAAGCGATAGATCAGATAGCCCTTGTCCAGGTAGTTTGCGCGCAGCGTTTCCGGCGGGAAGCGGCGGCGCTTCGTGTGCGGGTGGCACTCCTCGCAGATCTCCGCCTGCTGCACATGCCCGTCCGCATCGCGCCATACGGCGCTCACCAGCGCAACGTGGTCGTCCGTGTGCAGCAGCATGCACCCGGGGAACAGCGCGTCAGGGCCCTGCCTGTCGCATAGCTGCATAAACGGCAGCATTCCCAGCTGATGCGTCGTATAGACGCACGGCAGATCAAAGCACCAGGAGACGAACGCGGAGCAGACCGAGCCCATATAGCCCCGGCTGTTCGGCGAGTCGGAAAGCCGGGTGTAAAGATAGCTGTTGGGATTGCGGATCGCAGTCATGTAACTGTGCAGCGACACGCAGTTCGGCACATAGAGCGATTCCAACCGGCTGGAGGAGTAGGGGACGCCCACAGCTTCGCTGCCGGCCGGAACATCGGCCTTGATGTTGGGCAGAAGGGCAACGGGAGAAATGCGCAGCTCCGTGCACTGGTAGGCGCGGCGGATGATGTTCCGCACGCCGTCGTTTTCCGGTTCATCCTGGATCAGCGGCGCCTGGCCGGCGCACGCCGTTTGTTCGTCCATGAGATCACACTCCCAATCATATCATGTCTGTGCCTTGATTATACGGCGCGCCGCCCGCCCCGTCAAGCGCGCCGCCCGCGGAAAACCAGGACGAAAAGCTCCTAAAAAATTCAATTATATACATTTTCTGTGGTGGACTGAGGAGAATATCGCAATAAAACAAGGTGGCCTGAGGAGTATTTTTCAGAAATGACATAGAAAAGAACAAAGGTGGATTTTATAATAAACTATAACAAGGGAAAGGAACGGTTCATGTACGCTTTCGGGCCGTCTGCGGGCGGCAGTGTCAAAGACAGGGAGGAACTGAAATGAAACACCGGGCAAAACAGTGGATCAGCCTGCTGCTTGCGTTGTCGATCGTCTGCGGGTTGATTCCAGCGGCGCTTGCCGAAAGACTGGATGTGGATGTGCTGCAGAGCGAGGAGCCGGAACAGCAGAGTGAACAGATATCCGAGGTTTCTGCCGCAGACGCAGGGGCTGTGCCGGACAGCGCGGACGTGCCGGAATCGGTCCGTGCGCTTGCGGGGGATGTCATGGCCGGACGGGTCGAACCGACGGCCGTCTTATCAGGCAGCGTTTCAGATACGGAGGACGGCGCGCAGACAGCTTCTGACCGCTCCGGATCGTCATTGTCTGTGCGGGGGGAAGCACCGGAAGGTATGGAGAACCAGGGGTGGCTGTCCGGCCTGACCTATACATACTTCACGCTTAAGTCCAAGGTCAAGGCGCCGGAGGGCCTGTATTACTTCGACCCGCCCTCTGATTCCGTGACGTGGTTTTATTTCTTCTGTGATCCGGACACCGGCGTGGTCTATGACTGGAACCAGGTGAGGGCGCATACGCTGGACCTGTCTTTCGATACCAAATCCTATACAGGCGGTATATTTGCAAATTATTACCTGGACAGCATTTTTCATGGCAATGAGATGTATTACGATCTCTCGGATCAGGACACCGGCACCCTGCGCTTCCGCCCGACCGATACCTGGCTCAACGGCAAGGGCGTGTTCACGATCGGCGTCAACGGCCGGGGCGATGCGTTCTGCTCGGAGATCGCCATGATCAGCGTTGAGCAGAACACGGGGCCGTACTTTATCACACATCCGGTCAGCGTCAAGCATGGGAGCTTCGGGACGAATTATGTATTTGCCGTCGAGGTGCCGGAGCAATACCTGAATTATCTGGAGTGGCACTGCAGCAGGAGCTGGAACTATCAGATGTCGAACAACAATCTCATCGCCTCCGGCATTGGTATGCCGATGCTCAGTGTCAGGAAGAACAGCGGCGAGGAGTACAGCTGCGAGTTCTGGTGCACGATCAATGCACCGGGCAGAGAACCCGTTTCGTCCAGAGTGGTCAAGCTGCACCTTGCGAAGAACTTCGGTCTGTATGACGAGCAGTTTGAGGACCGGTATGTTTCGGTCGGAACACCGATGACCTTCAGCTTCCGCACCTCCGGCACAGTGACGAAGCGCGAATGGTACGTCTTTACCAAGCACTCGGAGTATAACGGCGCCGATAATGAGCAGCGGTACAGCTGGGGCGTTGTCGCTCAGCACGCGACCTATTCGATCGACGGCAACACGCTCACCATTACACCGCTGGACAACTGGCTGAACGGCAAGCGCGTGGGCTGCTCCGTGTGGGGCAGCGAGAACCACCACTGCCAGGCCAAGCCGAGCGCACGCATTGCGATCGTACCGGCCGGGCCGGTATTCGGCCGTACGCCGGAGGTGCAGGATCTTCGGCTGAACGTAGCATACGACTTCCCTGTCGCAGCGGCGATGGCAGACAGCTACAGCTGGGACCTGGTCGATTCGACAATGATCCCTGTCCCGTGGTCCACTGTGCGTCAGCACGCTTCGGTCAGCCGCGAGAATACAAGCAGCCTTTCTGTCTCCTTCCGAGACGCCGTCTTCAGCGATTATTACTATCTGCGCTGCACGGCAGTGAACAGCACAGGCAGCAGCACCTTCCTCTATCCGCTCCATTTCCTGATTCCACCGCGGATCACAACAACGTCCGGCCTGCCGTCCGGACGCGCAGGCGGATACTATTCCACACAGCTCACAGCTTCCGGCTCGACCCCCATTACCTGGAAGCTTGATCCGGACCATGGTACGGGCCTTCCGGATGGGCTGACTCTTTCGTCTGACGGCATAATATCCGGCTACCCCACGCAGGACGGCACCTGGGCCTTCCGCGTACGCGCAGTCAACGCCGCCGGGCAGGACAATTGCATCCTCTCCATCGGCGTGGGAAGCAAGCCTGCCTTTGCTTACGGCTCCCTGGAGCTGAAAACCGCATACGTCGGAGTGAACTATTATGAACTGCTTGAGGGCTATGTGAGCGCAAGCGGTGCCCTTTGGTGGGAGCTTGCCCCGGGCAGCGAGCTTCCGGACGGGA